>JAVETB010000001.1:0-107741 GCA_034006265.1 Syntrophus sp. (in: bacteria)
ACATCCTGGCCCAGGCGGACGCCGTCATTGTAACAGGGGGGCTGGGACCGACAACAGATGACAAAACGACGGAGGCCATTGCCAGGGCTTATGGTTTGAAACTGTACCGTGATGAAGCCATTCTTTTCAAAATCAAGGCCATTTTTGACCGTTACGGCCTCTACTGGGCCCCCAGCAACGCGAAGCAGGCGGATTTTCCCGAAGGGGCGGAACCCATTGCCAACCCGGTCGGGACGGCCTGGGGCTTCTCTCTAACTGTGAAGGGCAAGCTCATTGCGGTCCTTCCAGGCGTTCCGGCAGAGATGAAACGGATGTTGTCCCAGGGCGTCCTGCCGACCCTCCGCCGAACCTTCCCGGAGGCCGCCCAGGCGGTGGCTACCCGCACCATCAAGCTCTCAGGGATATCGGAAGCCGAAGTGGATCAGCGCCTGGCCGATGCGGATCTGGAAGGTCAGGGGGTGTCCGTGGGCTTTTATCCCCACTTTCCGGAACTCCGGCTGGTCCTTACCGTCAGAAAGCCGACGGAAGAAGAAGCCCGGTCGCTGCTGAAAATCGCTGAAGCTCAAGTCCTTGAACGGCTGGAGCGCCACATCTTCGCCTACGACCTGGAAACCCTGGAAGGCACCGTTGCAGCGTTGCTTTCTGAACGGAAGCTGACCTTGTCCGTCGCCGAATCCTGCACGGGGGGGTTGATTACCGACCGCCTGACGGACATTTCCGGAAGTTCGATCTTTCTAGAAAGGGGCGCAGTCACCTACAGCAATCTCGCCAAAACAGAAATGCTCGGCGTTCCGGAAGAAACGCTCAGGGAGCATGGCGCAGTCAGCGAGCCCACCGCCCGGCTGATGGCCGAGGGGGTTCGGAAACTGGGGCATACTGATCTCGGCCTGTCCACCACAGGCATTGCCGGACCGACCGGCGGAAGCAGGGAGAAGCCGGTGGGCACGGTCTTCGTCGCCCTTGCAGACGGAAAGGAAACGATCTGCCGAAAATATCTCTTCCGCTGGGAACGGCGGCGGGTCAAAGTAGCAACCTCTCAGGCGGCTCTGACGCTGCTGAAAAGATATCTTATTTCGATTCCCGGTCAGACATGATATCAGGGCAAAAACGCCTCGACGCGACATCGACATGGAAGACGTCTGCTTGCCCAAGGAACAGCAGCACTCCGCGAGCGCCTTTCCGCAGGCATGAAGGCTGGCGGCGTGACTGAGCTGGAGCCCATCCGGGCCTTTCTGGCCATCGAGCCGCCGGAGTCCGTGCGCCAGGCTGCGGCCACCCTGCAGGGCCGCCTGCGATACAGCCTGTCCGGCTCACTCGGTTGGGTCCGCCCGGAAGGCATGCATCTGACGCTGAAATTTTTTGGAAACATTTCCGAAGGAGACATTCCCCGGATTTCCGCCGCTGTCGAACCGGTCACGGCCCGCTTTGCCCCCCTGAATCTGGAGGCGCGCAGGCTTGGCCTTTTCCCCGATTCCAGGCGTCCGCGCGTTCTCTGGCTGGGCCTGTCAGGGGACCTGGACGCCCTTAAGGCCCTTCAGGAAGAGGTGGACCGGGAGCTGACCCTCTTCGGGTTTCATCGGGAGGATCGCCCATTTCGCGCCCATCTGACACTGGCCCGGATAAAATCGGCTCGAGGTTTGTCCGGCCTTGACCGAGTCATGAACAAAGCCGAGGCTTTCGAGGCAGGCCGTTTTCAGTCCGACGGACTGACTCTTTTCCGGAGTCGTCTGACTCCCCGGGGAGCCGTCTACAGCAAACTGGCGGACTATCCCTTCCTCAGCGGCGGAGAATTTGCATCGAGAGGCTGAAAAAATTTCACCTGTATTACTGCAGGATACTCGCGAACAGGAGTTTCCCAATATTTCGTAATTTTTCCGGAGGTCATCATGGGCAAAGATGGAGATAGAGCAAAGGCGGTGGATCTGGCAATCAGCCAGATTGAAAGGCAGTTCGGCAAGGGTTCGATCATGCGGCTGGGGGCCAAAGAGCAGATCGAAGACATTGCGGTCATTCCGACCGGTTCACTCAGTCTGGATATCGCCCTTGGAATCGGCGGCGTCCCGCGAGGGCGGATCATCGAGATCTTCGGCCCCGAATCCGGAGGTAAAACGACCCTGGCCCTGCATATCATTGCCGAAGCTCAGAAAAATAACGGGCTGGCAGCTTTTATCGACGCGGAGCACGCCCTGGACGTCTCCTATGCCCGGAAGATCGGCGTTAACACCGACGATCTGCTCATTTCCCAGCCGGATACCGGCGAGCAGGCACTGGAGATAGCGGAAACCTTGGTTCGAAGCGGCGCCCTGGACGTTCTCGTCGTGGATTCCGTGGCCGCCCTGGTCCCCAAGGCGGAAATCGAAGGGGAAATGGGCGATGCCCAGATGGGGCTGCAGGCCCGTCTGATGTCTCAGGCTTTGCGCAAGCTCACGGGCAGCATCAGCAAATCGAACACAACGGTGATCTTCATCAACCAGTTGCGGATGAAGATCGGGGTGTTTTTCGGTAACCCGGAAACGACGACCGGAGGAAACGCCTTGAAGTTCTATTCCTCCATGCGCCTGGACATCCGCAAGTCCGGTTCCATCAAATCGGGGCAGGATGTCCTCGGCATGCGCACCAAGGTCAAGGTTGTGAAAAACAAAGTGGCGCCGCCCTTCCGGGAGACGGAATTCGATATCCTGTTCGGCGAGGGTATTTCCCGGACCGGGGACATCCTCGACCTGGCGGCGGAGAGCAACATCGTGGAAAAGAGCGGTGCCTGGTATTCCTATGAGGGGGAACGCCTTGGCCAGGGCAGGGACAATACCAGAAACTTCTTAAAAGAAAATCCCGACCTGCTGGCCCGCATTGAGGAGCAGGTGAGAATCAAATACGGCCTGAAGCCCCGGCAACCGGTACCGGAAGAACCCGCAGGATGATCGACGGCGTCCTTCCGGGGAAAGATCCCAGGGAACAAGCGCGTCAGAAGGCCTGGCGTTTGCTGCAAATCCGGCCTCACAGTGAACGGGAGCTATGGAAAAAGCTCCGGGACCGGGGCTTTCCGCCGGAGGTGCTTGCGGATGTCTTCCAGGAGCTCAAAGACTACCGCTACCTGGATGATTCTGCCTATGCCCGCCTGAAGGCCCGGCATCTTGCCGTGGAGCGGCTGCTTGGCGACCGCCGCATTGAGCTGGCCCTGCGCCAAAAGGGACTGGATGCGGAACTCATCGACGCAGCCATCCGGGAAACCCGACAGGACTTTCCCGAAGCGGAGGCGCTGCAGCGCTTGATTTTCCGCATGCTGAAAGGCGGCTCACCGCCCGGGCCCAAAAATCGGCATTGTCAAAAAATCGTCAGGAGTCTGGAGGGAAAGGGGTTTCCCATCGGCCAGATCTTCAAGATTTTAAAGAGCATAAAAGAGGAGGAAGAGTTGAATGATTCTATCGGGGCGTGATATTCGCGAAAGTTTTTTAAGATTTTTTGAGGAAAAGAGTCACACGCGGGTCAGCAGTTCATCCCTGATCCCCAAGGACGATCCGACGCTCCTTTTCACCAATGCCGGGATGGTTCAATTCAAGAACGCCTTCCTGGGACTCGAAGACCGGGGTTACACCCGCGCCGCCTCCTGCCAGAAATGCGTCCGGGCGGGGGGAAAGCACAACGATCTGGAAAATGTCGGCTTTACCGCACGCCACCACACCTTCTTCGAGATGCTGGGCAATTTTTCCTTCGGTGACTACTTCAAAAGGGAAGCCATCTCCTGGGCCTGGGAATACCTCACAGAAGTCATGAAGCTTCCCAGGGAGCGGCTCTGGGTGACCGTTTATCTGGATGATGACGAAGCGTACCGGATCTGGCAGGACGAGATGCACATCCCGGCGGAGCGCATCGTCCGGCTGGGAGAAAAGAGCAACTTCTGGATGATGGGGGAAACCGGCCCCTGCGGTCCCTGCTCGGAAATCATCTACGATCAGGGCGAGGGAACCGGCTGCGGCCGTCCCGACTGCCACATCGAATGCGGCTGCGACCGCTACCTGGAGGTCTGGAATCTGGTTTTTACCCAGTTTGACAGGGATGAAAGGGGAACGCTCACGCCGCTTCCCAAACCGAACATCGACACCGGCATGGGGCTGGAGCGCCTTGTCGCCGTCGTCCAGGGCGCAAAGAGCAACTACGACACCGACCTCTTTGCGCCTCTGATCACGGCCATCACCGAAACGGCCAATCGGCCCTACGGGGTGAATGAGGAAGACGACGTGTCGATCCGCGTCATCGCCGACCACAGCCGATCCGTCACGTTTCTCATCGGAGACGGCATCCTCCCCTCCAATGAGGGCCGGGGCTACGTCCTGAGGCGCATCCTGAGGCGGGCCGCGCGGCACGGAAAATTGCTGGGCCTGAATCGGCCCTTTCTCCACGCGATGGCGGCGGTCGTCATCAAGGAGATGAAGGACGCCTACCCGGATCTCTGTGACAAGGAATCCTATATCACAAAGGTCATTCTCAATGAGGAACAGCGCTTCATGGAAACCCTCGACGCCGGCCTGAAAATTCTCCAGGACGAGGTCGCCAGGCTGAAGACAGCAGGAAAGGCCGTCATTCCGGGGGACATTGTTTTCCGCCTCTATGACACCTTCGGCTTTCCGACGGACCTGACCGCTGATATCGTGCGCCGCGACGGATTGACCCTTGATGAAGAGGGCTTCCAGAAGTCCATGGAGATTCAGCGGGAAAAGGCCCGGGAATCCTGGAAAGGCAGCGGCGAGGAGGCCGTTTCCATCCTGTACCAGAAGCTTCCCGGACAGGGAATCTCCACGGTTTTTGTGGGCTATGAAGGCGTCTGCGAAGCAGAATCGAAGGTGACGGCCCTGCTGAACAGAGACGGCCTCGCCGAGGAGCTGGGAGAAGGCGAGGAAGGGGAAGTTATCGTCGCCGAAACCCCCTTCTACGGGGAGATCGGCGGGCAGATCGGAGATACGGGAACAATCGAGGGGAAGGATTTCGTCTTCGACGTCCTTGACACCCGCCGCCCCCTTGACAACCTCATCTCCCATGTCGGCAGGGTCCGCACAGGGCGGATCAGGAAGGGAGATTCCGTCAATCTGATCGTCGCCGAGGAAAAGCGTCGGGCCACAGAGGCCAATCATTCAGGAACCCATGTGCTCCAGGCTGCCATGAAACGGGTCCTGGGGGATCACATCAAACAGTCCGGATCGCTGGTTACTGCGGAACGGCTTCGCTTTGACTTCACCCATTTTTCCAGGATAGAGGACGACGAACTGGAGAGGATCGAAAACCTGGCCAATGCCGTGATCCGAAGGAATATGCCTGTCGTCACCCAGGTCCTTCCCATTGAAAAGGCTTTGAAAACCGGGGCCACGGCCGTCTTCGATGAAAAATACGGCGACCGTGTGCGGGTCGTTCAAATGGGCGACTTCAGCATGGAGCTCTGCGGAGGGACACACATCCGGAGAACGGGAGACATCGGGTTCCTGAAGATACTTCACGAATCCGCCGTTGCTGCCGGCGTGCGCCGTATCGAAGCCGTCACAGGCGGTGAGGCTGTCAAATATGCCCGTCGGGTGGAAAACGAATTGAAAAAGGCTGCACATCTCCTCAAGGCCAATCCCTCGGAGCTTTCGGAACGGGTGGAGAAGCTCGTCAAAAACCAGAAGGAGATGGAAAAGGAACTGGACACGTTCAAAAGCCGGCTGGCCGCCAAGGATTCGGCCGATCTGCTCGGCCAGGCGAAGGAGGTCAAAGGAATTAAGGTTCTTACCGCCGCCGTGAACGCGCCCGACGCCAAGACCCTCCGCGATTTCGGGGATAAGCTGAGGGATCGCCTCCAGTCCGGGATCATCCTGATCGGCTGCAGGGCCGAGGGAAAGGCCATGCTGCTGTGCCTGGTTACGAAGGATCTGACGGACCGCTACTCCGCCGGTAATATCATTCGGGAGATCGCCCCCATCGTCGGCGGCAGGGGCGGAGGCCGTCCGGATATGGCCCAGGCCGGCGGCCCGAATCCGGAAAATCTGGAACAGGCATTGAAGCGCCTGGAAGAACTGATTTAGATCGGATAGGGATACCGGGGGGAATTCGGCCTTTTCGAATGGTGCCGGTTTCCCTGAAAAATAAAAAACGGTCCGAATGAATCAGAACCTTGCCTGACTTCTTCGGACCGTTTGATTTTTCTATCGTCTGCTAGGTTAGTGCTTGGCCTTTTCTTCCACTTTCGCAGCGGTGTCCTTCACTGCCGCAGCGGTGCCTTCAACTCCCTTCTTGACAGCATCCTTAGCTTTTTCAGCACCTTCGCCAATCTTCTCTCCAACCTTTCCCGCAGCGTCTTTTGTAGCTTCAGCACCTTCTTCAACCTTCTTACCGGCATCCTGTACAGCATCCTTTGTTGCTTCAACCGCTTTATCAGCTTCCTTTCCGGCCTGCTCCATGGGACCTTCCTGCTTCTGACAGCCGGACACTCCAACAACAAATACCAGAACAACCATTACAGAAAACATGCCCTTCAACCATGCTACAATCGTTCTTTTCATGCTGATCCTCCTTTTATTGTCGGTAATTGGTGGATAAGATACAACAGGTTCAAATCGAAAATCAAGCAATAAAGACGTTTAAGCAATCCCGGCACCCTGCCGGACGGGTCATGTGCTCATTTTAAACCCTTCCAGTTGTCGGCTGTTCACGGTTGGACTGCTTCATGGCGATCAGTGGCGGCTTCCCCCACCAGTCCAAGGAT
This sequence comes from Syntrophus sp. (in: bacteria), assembly GCA_034006265.1. GTDB lineage: Bacteria > Desulfobacterota > Syntrophia > Syntrophales > Syntrophaceae > Syntrophus. Next base: position 6,731 of record JAVETB010000001.1, read on the forward strand.
TGGGCGTTTTCCAGGGGAGCCAGGCCGAGAACCGCAAGGGCCAGAAAGATCCCCGCGGCGAAAAAGGGCAACCCGAAGAAGGTCAGACAGCCGCCTCCTTCCCGAATCTCCAGGCAGCCTCCCGAGATCCACTCAAAGGACATTCCACTGGTTTTCCGAAAAGATGGACTCGTTTCAGGAACCAGCGGTCCGCTTTATGGCCGTTTTTCGGAGGCCCCCTGTCCGACAAGCCACTGTTTTCAGTCTTTTTCTCAACAAGTCGATGGCTGGCGCTGCCTGCAGGAAAATCTCCTCCGCCTTTCCGAAATCAAGCATACGAACATCCTGGATCTGCGGCTCAACATAAATATCGGGCTTGCAGTGCTTCATCTTTTCCGCAATGGCTGAAGCCTGCATGATATTGAAAGCCCGCAGAATAGACTCAAGAGCGCCGGGAATTTCTCCTTTGCCATGGTTGCGCACCTTGCTCACATCCACGGCGATGGTGAAATCGGCTCGCTCTAAAAGGTGGTCGTACGGCACCAGGTTAACGACACCTCCATCGACAAGGACTCTCCCCTCAATGGACGCCGGGGCAAAGACCCCCGGCACAGCCATCGTGGCCTGAAGCGCAGGGAGGAGATCGCCTTTTTCAAACACGATCTCCTCCGCAGTCCAATAGTCCGCAGCAATGACCAAAAGAGGAATCTCCAATTCTTTGAAAGTCCGAATCCTTATCTCACGGAAGAGATACTCCAAAAATCCCTGCGTTTGAATAAACCCGCCGCGTGGAAATTCCGCGGAAAGGGCCGTGACCCATTTCAAGAGATGGTTTTTTTTCGCCATGATGTCCCGCCAGGTATCATCTTTCAGGATGAGGTGCCTGCTGATACGTTCTCTGATCTCCCTCCCGGACATCCCGGAGGCATACAGTGCGCCGATAACCGCACCCATGCTGGTTCCTGCGATGATGCACGGCTTGATGTCTAAATCATCGAGCGTCTCCAGAACAGGAATATGCGCCAGAGCTCGAACACCGCCACCTCCCAAAGCCAAGCCGATTTTCATGGTCTCCCTTTTTTTTCAGTAGAACAGAACGCCGAAATCAACGGCGGTTGTGAGATATCCGACGTTTCAAAAAACTCGTATCCGCCTGGTTCATTGACTCTTGATAACATTGAACTGTGCCGCCCGTCTTTCCGGGTCGGCATAAGTAAAATATCAGGAGGAGCTTCTCATGAAATTTGAAGCAAAAGATTCTTTCAAGGGACCTAAAATTGGCTCCAAATCTGATGGATCAACTGTTATTGAAGCGAGGCCTTGTTGCTGCCCTTGATTTTTAAAGGCATCATCCACTGGAGAGTTTCCAGTTAGGATTAACATATCCGCCCACTGGTTCTTGGCTTGAAATGCTGCTTGAAATAATTCTTTTAAATCCTTTTCTTGGGGAGTTTCATCCACGACACGGAATAAAACATGCCCCAATACATAACAGCTGGCGGCATCCACCAATACATAAGCATCGTAAGGTTCATCCTGGATAAACAAGAAACTTTCATTAACTCTGGCTGCGATCCATGCCTCATTAACTCGAAATTGATCTGGGGTAATCATATCTATTCCATTAATCTGTTTCTGCTCCGTAACGTGCTTTGTAGAAAAATCGGCGATCTGACCAAGACGGTTCGTGCAAAACAGCGGACAACGCTTGCCTGTTGTCTTATCCGTTGAGGAAGTAAGAAAAAAAACTCACAAAAATGTCTGGAAAAAATCTCTTAATTCGGGAGGTTCAGGAACTTCTTGGGCATAAAAATGTTGAACCGGCAATGATCTATGCCCATGTGCTGAGAGACAGGATTGGAGCGCCTTAAAGTCCTTTGGACGACTTGTTCGAAAAAGACAAACGCCAAACTTGAAAAGATTGCAAAGTTATTCTTCCGCATGCCAGTCGGAAGTGGGTGCAAGGGGACCTTACCATCCCGGTCAGAGGTCTATGGCGCTAAGCCACTTTCCAGGTCGTCCCGGTCGGGGTGTCCTTCAGGACAATCCCTTTTTCTGCCAAAATTTTGCGGATTTCGTCAGCCCGCTGCCAGTTCTTTTCTGCTCTGGCCGCCCAGCGCTCGGCAATGAGCTGTTCAATCTCGGCGGGATCGATGCCCCGTTTGCGGGTTTCCCGTTCGCGGTCCCTCTGGAAATAGAGCTCGGGATCCTCCTGGAACAACCCCAGGACGTAACCGACCTCCTTGATCGTCTTTTCCGCCAGCGCAAGGACGTTACGTCCCTCGTCGGACTTGGCCGCTTTCGCATCGCTGAGGAATGCGTTGAGCTGGCGGGCGGCATCAAAAAGGTACCCGATGGCTCGGGCGGTGTTTAAATCATCGTCCATGGCCTCGACAAAACGATCCGGCAGACTCTGAATAAGGACAAAGAGCTCAGCGGTTTTCCCCGTCAAGGATTCTGGCAACGGGGGTGCGGCATTTCCCCCGGATGCCGCTAGAAGGTCCGAAATGGCCTTCAGGGCTGTGTAGAACCGATCCATGCCCTGGCGCGCCTCCGACAGGGATTCCTCGGAAAAGTCCACAGCACTGCGGTAGTGGCTCTGGAGCATGAACAGTCGGATGGCCTCAGCGGAGTAGCGGGACAGCATCTCCCGAATGGAAAAGACATTCCCCAGCGACTTGGACATCTTTTCGCTGTTGATCTTCACGAAGCCGTTATGAACCCACAGATTGGCCAGCGACTTGCCCGTGGCCCCCTCGGACTGGGCGATTTCATTTTCATGATGGGGGAAAACCAGATCCTCGCCGCCGCCGTGGATGTCAAAGCTGTCGCCGAGATACTTCTGGCTCATCACGGAGCACTCGATGTGCCAGCCCGGCCGTCCCGGCCCCCAGGGGCTGTCCCAGGAAGGTTCATTGGGTTTGCTGGCCTTCCAGAGGGCAAAATCCATGGGATTGTTCTTGTGCTCATCGACGTCGATCCGGGCGCCGGCCATCATGTCTTCCAATTGCCGCCCTGAAAGCTTTCCATAACCGGGAAACCGCTCCACGGCATAATAGACGTTGCCGTTCACGGCATAGGCCAGACCGCGCTCCACGAGCTGTTCAATGAGCCTGATCATTCCGTCGATGTGCTCCGTCGCCCGTGGAGTGACTGTCGGCCGAAGAACCCCCAGGCCCGACATGTCTTCATCATGAGCGGCGATATAGCGGTTGGAGATATCATAGATGCTCACCCCTTCCGCATTGGCGCGGGCGATGATCTTGTCGTCGACATCGGTATAATTCTTGACATAGATGACTTCGTAACCCCGGTACTCCAGGTATCTTCTCAGGACATCAAACACCACGGCCGACCGCGCATGACCCACGTGGCAGATGTCGTAGACGGTGATTCCGCACACATAGAGCCCGACCCGCCCCTCCTGAAGGGGAACAAGGACTTCCTTTCTTTTTCCAAGGGTGTTGTAAAGCTTCAAAGTCATGGAATCCTCCGCGCAAAAACGCCTTTTGAGACTCTTCAGCGGGTTATATCGGATCTCAGGGGAACAGGGCGATCATTTCGAGCCCCATGTACTCCGGAAATCCACAGAGTATGTTCATATTCTGGATGGCCTGACCGGCCGCGCCCTTCACCAGATTATCAATGACCGAGACAACGATCAGGCGATGGGTCCGGGCATCGACAGCGGTGCCGATATCGCAGTAGTTGGAGCCGCGGACGAAGGCCACATTCGGAAATGTTCCCGGCCTGCATATTCGGACAAAGCGTTCTCCCGCGTAGAAGTTCCGATAAATTTCCGATAGTTCCGCTGAGGTCACCTCTTGGGTTAACGTCGCATAAATGGTGCTCAGAATGCCCCGATCGATGGGGAGAAGGTGCGGGGTGAAGGAGATGTTCATCTCCTGACCGGCCAAGCGGCTCAACTCCTGTTCGATCTCGGGGGTATGGCGATGGCTGCCGACCTTGTAGGCCTTGAACGTTTCATTGACTTCGCAGAAGAGAGACCCTACCTGTGGTTCACGACCGGCGCCGCTGGTGCCGGATTTGGAATCAACGATCACCGATGCCGGGTCAATGAGCTTGTTTTTCAAAGCGGGGGCCATTCCAAGAATGACGCTTGTCGGGTAACAGCCGGGGTTTGCCACAAAACGGGTCTTTGCCACTTCCTCCCGATACAGCTCCGGAATTCCGTAAACGGCCTCTGGAACGAGGTGAGGGGAAGCATGCCTTCCGTACCAGGATTCGTAAACGGCGATATCCCGCAATCGATAGTCCGCGCTGAGATCGACCACCTTTTTCCCGCTTTCCCAGAAAAGCGGGGCAACCTTCATGGATTCGCTGTGGGGCAGCGCCAGAAAAATCACGTCGGCCAGTTCAGCGACCTCCTGCGGCGAAGCATCCATGAAACTCAGGGAAGTCAACCCGGAAAAAACCGGATAGACATCAGCGATGGAAAGCCCGGCATACCGTCGTGAGGTAATCGCCACCACTTCAATACCGGAATGGCGGAGAAGCAAGCGGAGGCATTCCTGGCCCGTATAGCCACTGGCGCCGTAAATCCCTATTTTAATCATAGATTATCCCTCTCAATCTGCGGTTCCTGGTCCCGATGCCGGAGCTGGGCGCTTCCGCATGGAAGAAAGAAATTCGAATGTTCAAACAGCAAAAAAAAGGGGGCCATGGCCCCCTTTGTACTGTTCTTAGCGCTTTGAAAACTGGAAGCGTTTCCGCGCACCGGGCTGACCGTACTTTTTCCGCTCCTTCGCCCGGGGATCCCGTGTCAGAAAACCCGCTTTTTTAAGGGGGGAACGCAGGTCTGTATCATACTCCTGGAGGGCCCTCGAAATGGCATGCTTCACGGCTCCGGCCTGACCGGCAATCCCGCCCCCTCTGACATTGACGTAACAGTCAAAGGCATCGGGCTTTCCGACAACCTCAAAGGGCTGACGAATGAGCATCTTCAGGCTTTCCCGCGGAAAATAATCATCAAAGCCCCGTTTATTGATCGTCAGCACTCCGCTGCCTTCCTTCATATAGACCCTCGCGATGGCACTTTTCCTTCGCCCCGTCGCATAATAGCGTTTTTCTAACATACAATTCTCCACATCCGCAAATTTACAGTATTAATCATAAGCCGGAGAAGCCATCCCCGGTCCCTACAGCGAAAGCAGCTTGGGACACTGCGCTTCGTGGCGATGGTCGTTTCCGGCATAAACCTTCAACTTCTTCAACATCCGCCTTCCCAGGGAATTCTTGGGAAGCATACCCTTTACGGCGATATTCAACACTTCAACAGGCTTTTCCTTCATCATCTTGCCGGCGGTAGTCTCTTTCAATCCGCCGGGATACCCGGAATGATGATAGTACATCTTGTCGCGAAGCTTGTTGCCTGTAAGGACCATTTTCTCCGCATTGACGACAACAATAAAATCACCGGTATCCGTATGGGGCGTATAAACAGGCTTATGTTTACCGCGAAGCCGCCTGGCAATTTCACTGGCCATTCTTCCCAGCACCTGCCCCTCGGCATCAATCAGATACCAGTCCCGCACAACTTCAGATTCCTTCGCTTGATATGTCTTCATAAAAACACCGATCCTTGAAAATTCAAAAGCACTACCTATGCAATTTCAGGATGTTTGTCAAGAGAAAAACCGAGTCGGTTTCAATATTATTCTCTTCCCATCCAGAGCCCGCCTTCCGGTGCCGATACTCCCTCATCCCCGAATGCAATCAGTTTCCAATGCCATAAAGGGAAAAGGAAAGTAGAAAACGCTGGTCGTCACCCTCGTCTGCAAAGCCGAAATCAACGCTCCAGCACTGCCTGTGATATTTTATCAGCACGGATTTTTCCACATCTTTACCGTCCTGTTCGTTCCTCTTTATGGTAAACAGGGCATCCAGGTCGCGGGTCAATTTTGCGTTGACCCGTAAATTGATTTCTTTCACCAGATCTTCGGTATACCGATACTGCAGATGGGCCGAATCTCCCCGTTGGTCCCTTACCACGAGGTCGTAGTCCGTTTTCCACCACTCCCCATTGTTCACGTTCAGCTTGTTGCGGGCGGAAAAGGAGAGAAAGGAGCAGGGGTCCAGATTGAGTTCCATGTTTAGATCCTGGAAGTGCTCTCCCTCGGGCTGTCCGACCTCATGGTAATAATGTTCTACCTTTTCGATCTCATAGGTCTGAAATATCTTGAATCTCAATATTTCCCTGTATGTGGTTGTCCCGTCTTCGCCCTTCATCCTCGCTGTCAGTATGTTGGTCAGAGCATAGGTCAGACCGTTCGTTTCATCAATCCGCTGAACATAATCCGGGGCATCATCCTGATGGGGATCGGGAATATACGCATAGGCCAATTCCGGCTTGATCACGTGCCTTACCTTGTCGAACAGCTTCCCCCCGACAGAATAAATCCGGGAGAATTCCGTATTCAGATTGGCCTCCATCCTATAGACCTGGCGGTCTCCCTGGTGGGTCCCCTCGGTTGAGTTCTCTTCATCGTGGTCATTTCGATCCCAGATTGTCTGCCGCACACTGAATTCAGGAACAAAGCGGGCATAACGCCCCAGGCGGACGGGAAGAGTAACCACCGGCTGGACATCATACAGGTGCCCCTTCTGTCCCTCGGACCGGTAAAAATAATCGTAGGTCCCGTTCACCATTCCATAAAGAGGCGTTTTCAGGAGAGGCCGCCTGACGGTATAAAGAGAGATTTCCGGATATTTCTGCAGAGTTTCGTTGTTGGACGGGCTCCTGAAATCATCGGTATAGCGCGCCAGGGCCGTAATATTGTAAAGCTCCTCATCCTTCACCAGCCTTACCGTGGAATCCAGGGAATTGAGGGCCTTGTCGGCATCGAAGGAAACCTTCCGGAACCGCTGCATCGGATCGGTGGAATAGTTGCTCTTGTAATAGTTCTGAGAGGAAAAATCCTTGAAATACCAGTTGTCGGAAACTTTATAGATGTCGGTGCGCAGGTAAAAGCCCGGGTTAAAGGTGGTCTGGGTGCTGAGGGAGAAGGACCCGCGCTGCTGATCGGAGTGCCAGTCCCGATTGATGGAACCGGAAGTCTCTCTGATATCCTTGGTGTCATTCAGATAGTCCGCATACAACGTCCCATAGGTCTCCGGGCTGACCATGTAACGGAATTCCACACCTTCCTTGAAGCCGCGTTTGGACATGTACCTCTGGTAAAAGGTCGCGTCAAGGTTCTTGGAGATTTCCCAGAAGAATGGAACTTCGACATCCACGCCGTGCTTATCCCGTGAATAGGCGAGGGTGGGCATCAGCAGACCTGATTGCCGGGTCGTTTTAACGGGGAAGATGAGATAGGGGGTGTAAAATATAGGCTGATCGAGAACACTGAATTTCCCATGCTTCACGGTCCCGTACCCGTCGATCGTCACAGCCATTTCCTTGCCCGAGATGCTCCATTCCGGGATTTTGCCATCACATGTCGTGACTTTTCCGTCAAAAATCCGGTAATGCGCCTCCCCTTCCTTTTCGATACGAGCCCCCTTCAAATAGACATGGTTGCGCACCATGAAAATCCGCCCATTTTCAGCTGCTCCGCTTTTTGTTTCTATATTGAAACGAAGAGTATCCCCTTCAAGAATATCACCCCCGCTTTTCAGGACGACATGCCCTTCGGCCAACGCTTCATTCGTCGACTTGTTCAGGGAAACACGGTCCGCTTCCAGAACCCCGTCGGTAAAGCGGATCTTCACATTTCCCCTGGCAACATACGTGTCCTCATCCTTCCTGTAATCCAATGAATCCGATTCAATATTAACCGGTCCCTGAATCTTCCGAGTCATTGCCGAAAGTTCTTCCGCAGAAAGTAAGAGGAAAAGGGACAGGAGAATTAAAAAAAGAATTCTTCCGGTTCCATCGGCAGAACGGTTGAATTTCATATTCCTGATTCCGAAAGAAGCGCCATCCGGGCTCATTCTCACCTTCAACGCCGACAAAAGTTCATTTTACGATTGCTGTCAAGGAATTCTTCCTGTCACTTCGTCCTGTTTCCGTATATCGTTTTTTGATTTCTCCGACCAGATAAAGAGAACCGGTGACACAGATCAGGTCATCCTCTTCTGCGAGAGACAGGGCTCTTTGCAGTGCCTCCCCGCTGTCCTCCACGGCATCGGCCGCATGGCCATGATCTCCTGCGATCGGGATCAATCGATCCAAATCCACGGCGCGCTCTGTCTTCGGCTTTGTAAAAATGACATGATGAAAAAAAGGCAGCAGTTTTTTCAGCATCAAGGGATAATTCTTATCAGCAAGAACACCGAAAACGAGCAGCCGGCGCCTGTCTCCGCGACGGCTCCGAAGAGCTTCACAGAGCGCACGGGCCCCTGCCGGATTATGAGCCCCGTCCACGAGGACGGTGGGCCTCTCCTGGAGAATCTCCAGGCGCCCTTCCCATTTTGCCCCGGCCAGCCCCATACGCATGTCCTGTTCATCCACCCTTCGTCCCTTGACGGTCATGAGCTCCGCCGCAGCCAGGGCAAGAGCCGCATTCCTGATCTGATGCACTCCGGATAACGGACAGGTAAGATAAGGGATCTTACAGCCTATTCCTGAATAGGAAAAGGCTCCCGCCCCTTTCGATCGAGTCCGTATCTCCTTTCCCAACCGGTAAAAGGGAACCCCCTTTTCCCGGCACGCCTCCGTCAGAATGTCACGAACGGCCCTCTGATTTGCAGCACTCACGCAGACGCTCTTTTCCTTGATGATCCCCGCCTTTTCAAGGGCGATATCCTTCAAACGGCGGCCAAGGTAGTCCTGGTGATCCTGATGAACATTCGTAATCACGGATACCTCTGGAGTCACCACATTGGTCGCATCAAGGCGTCCCCCCATGCCCACTTCCAGAACGGCAGCATCCACCTTTTCCTGGAAGAAATACAGGAATGCCGCTGCTGTGAGAAATTCAAAATACGTCAGAGATTCTTCAATACGGCTGCGGACGATCTCGATGCACTCCTGCATTCTCTTTTCAGAAATCAGTTGATCATTGATTTTGATCCGCTCGCAGATGTTGATCAGGTGAGGAGACGTATACGTCCCGATCTTGAACCCGCTGTGCCCCAGGATAGATGACAAAATGGCGGCAACAGACCCTTTTCCGTTGGTTCCTCCAATCAGAACCGCGGGATATTCCCGTTGCGGATTACCGATTCTTTCGAGAAGGCGTTTGATGGGCCCCAAGCCGAGGTGAACGACATCAGAGTTCAAATCCGGCAATATCGGGAGGCTGCTGTTCTTGCCCATTCACTAATTCCGGTCTTTCTTTCAAATCCGATTCAAAACAAAAAAGCCACGGACTTTTCTTTTTGAAATCAAATCATCCATGGCTCTTTTTTACTTTTCAGCTTTTAAGCAGGTTAATCGGAGGTGACCTTGTAAACCTCGTCACCGGGACGCACGCGACCGGATACCTTGATCCCGATGAAATCGCCGGGAACCGCTTTGTCGACCTTTTTGTTATCCACTTCAATGGACTCAACGGTATCGGAGATATCCGTTGTGTGCCCTACGTACTTGATGGTGTCCCCGATACTGAGCTGACCTTGCGTTATTTTTACCGCCGCAACACTTGGCTTTGCAAAAAACTTGACCACTTCACCGACTTTTTCTTCTGCCATAACGAAATCTCCTCCGTCAGTACATCTTAAAAAGCTAGCATTGTTTAGTCCTGGCAACCACGCTCGGTCTCTCGTCAACGTTTCTGGTACCCCGCCGCTTTATCGAACGCACTCGATAATGGAGATCGGAGCGTTATCCCCTTCACGGTATCCCATTTTAATGATCCGGGTATATCCACCGGAGCGTTCCCGGTACCGCGGAGATATTTCATTGAACAATTTCGCCACGACATCACGATCCCGGATCACAGCAAGCGCCTGCCGTCTCGCATGCACGTCGCCCCGCTTCCCCAGGGTGATCATCTTCTCTGCAATTTTTCGTAATTCCTTCGCTCTTGTATCTGTTGTCTTCACAGATTCATACTTCAAGAAGGAAGTCACCATATTTCTCAACATTGCAGCCCGGTGGCTCGATGTTCTACCTAATTTTCTTCCTGATTTCCCGTGACGCATACGATCTTAACCCCTTTTTCGTAATGTTTATCCTTCCTCTGGGATTTCGGCTGTTTCTTCTCTCAGTTCCTTATTCCAAGGGGGAAACTCCAGTTTCATTCCAAAGGTCAAACCATACTCTGCAAGTATTTCCTTGATTTCACTCAGAGACTTCCTGCCGAAATTCTTGGTTTTGAGCATTTCGGCTTCACTCTTCTGAACGAGTTCCCCGATCTGATTGATTCCAGCATTTTTCAGGCAGTTGGCGGATCTGACCGAGAGCTCCAGGTCTTCAACATGCCTCAGGAGGATATCGTTGAGATTTTCCTTTTCGCTGATTGTCTCCTCTTCCTCTTCGATCTCTTCAGCGCCGATGACCGTATGCAACCCGACAAAGACCTGCAGCTGCTGCTTCAATATCTTCGCGGCCAGTGCTACGGCATCCTCGGGCAGCACATCGCCATCCGTCCACACCTCGAGAGACAGCTTGTCATAATCGGCCACCTGCCCGACACGGGCATGCGTTACGGTATAGTTCACCTTTTTTATGGGCGAATACAGGGCGTCAATATTGATTGTCCCCTCCGGTTGGTCAACATCCCGCTCCTTTTTTGCAGGCACATAGCCTCTTCCGATATTGACGACCATCTCCATTCGGAAGGGTAGTTCACCCGATCGCGAAGCGATATAATGGTCTGTGTTCAGCACTTCCACCGTTCCGTCCGTAATGATATCCGCCGCGGTGATGACGCCTTCCTTCTTTGTATCGATTCTGATGACTCTTGGACCGTCGCTGAAAAGCTTCAACCGAACCCCTTTAAGATTGAGGATGATGTCGCTCACATCTTCCTTCACTCCTGGGACCGTTGAGAATTCGTGAAGAACGCTATCAATTTTTACAGAAACGATTGCTGCCCCCTGGATGGAGGAAAGCAATACCCTTCTCAATGCATTACCGAGGGTGATGCCGAAGCCTCTTTCGAGCGGTTGACAGACAAATTCCCCATAAAACCTGGTATGGGTATTTTCGTCAATTTCTATTCTTCTTGGTCTGATTAAGCTGCACCAATTTTTAACCATTGTTCATTCCCTACCCTTCGGTTCTTGACAACTGACATTGCATTCAGAATACACAACGCTTTATTTTGAATAAAGCTCTACGACTAATTGTTCTTGAATCGGCATCGTCAATTCTTCACGGGCTGGGAACATTTTTACCTTTCCCTTGAAATTCTCCTGCTCCAGCTCAAGCCATTGCGGAACTCCTCTTCTCGCAACAGTTTCCATCGCTTCGATGATTTTATTGTTCGTTCTGCTTGCCTCTGTAATTTCTATGACATCCCCTATATCAACCAGGTAGGAAGGGATATTCACCTTCTTCCCATTTACGGTGAAATGATTGTGCCTGACGAGCTGTCTCGCTTCATTTCTTGAATTCGCGAACCCCAGACGATAAACCATATTGTCCAGTCTTCTCTCAAGATAAAGCAAAAGATTGGTACCCGTTATTCCCTTTTTCCGGTCGGCTTTTTCAAAGTATCCCTTGAACTGCTTTTCAAGCAGCCCATACATCCTCTTGAGCTTCTGCTTTTCCCTTAACTGCACCCCGTAGTCCGACGGCTGTCTCCTTCTCAGCTGACCGTGTTCTCCAGGAGCATATCCTCTCCGTTCAAACGCACACTTTTCACCATAACAGCGGTCTCCCTTGAGAAACAGCTTCAAGCCTTCCCTACGGCACAGCCTGCACACGGATTCCTTATATCTTGCCAAGAATGCCTCCCTTTTCCATCATGTCTATCGTATTTATATTTATTGATTTAATCGACTAGTTTTCTGCAAATACATCTGTGCTGTGGTACAGAGATCTTAGACTCTTCGTCTCTTCGGGGGACGACAACCGTTGTGCGGAATCGGAGTTACATCTCGAATCAGGGATATGGTCAACCCGGCAGCCTGCAGTGAACGCAACGCAGATTCACGACCGGAGCCAGGGCCCTTCACATAAACCTGCACCTTTCTCAAACCGTGCTCTTTCGCTTTTTTGACGCAGTCTTCAGCAGCCATCTGAGCGGCAAAGGGTGTGCTTTTCCTCGATCCTTTAAACCCCTGCATTCCGGAAGACGACCACGCGATCACGTTGCCCGCCGGATCGGTAATAGTTATGATCGTGTTATTAAAAGTGGACTGTATATGCGCAATTCCCTCAGGAATATTCTTTTTTTCCTTCTTCTTGCCTGTCTTTCTGACTTGCTTTGCCATTTCCTTCCCCTGTCCAATTCTTTGGTATTCTATTTATGGTTTATTTTTTCTTTCCGGCAATGGCTCGCCTCGGACCTTTGCGTGTCCGCGCATTGGTATGAGTTCTCTGTCCTCTTACGGGTAGCCCCTTCCGATGACGAAGGCCTCTGTAAGCCCCCACATCCATGAGTCTCTTAATCGACATGGAAATCTCTCTCCTCAGATCTCCCTCCACTTTGTGGTCCCTGTCGATAATATTCCTGATAGCATTGATTTCAGAATCAGCAAGCTCATCACTCTTTGTATCATAGCTGATTTCCGCCATATCCAGGATTTCCTTGGCCTTGGTCCGGCCAATTCCATAGATGTATGTTAATGCTATTTCGATTCTTTTATTTTTTGGTAAATCTACTCCTGCAATTCTTGCCACCGGATTTCCTCCTGCTCACAAATTCGATATGCTACCCCTGCCGCTGCTTATGCTTCGGATTTTCGCAGATAACTCTCAGCAGTCCGCGCCTTTTGATGATCTTGCACTTATCGCAGATTTTTTTGACAGATGATCTTACTTTCACGATGTTAATTTCCACTCCTCTATCTCAATATTATTTAATGCCCCAGGACGTTGTTGTGCCTGACAAGCAGAGAGCGTTTTCTCCGCCCGCTTTTTTTATTTTGTCCGATAGACGATTCTCCCCCTTGTCAAATCGTAAGGGGACAACTCCACGGTCACTTTATCGCCGGGCAAAATTTTTATGAAATGCATCCTCATTTTACCGGAAATGTGCGCCAGAACACGATGGCCATTCTCCAACTCCACCCTGAACATCGCGTTCGGCAGGGGTTCGATCACACGCCCCTCTACTTCTATGGGTTCTTCCTTGGCCATAACCTATCCTATCCTGTTCCTAAATCGCTACGAAAGTTCACAGATCCGCCCTTCATGCAGATCCCTGATTCCGACTCACCCTTTGCCGGCCGCCAATCTGAGTACGGCCGTTCAGTTTACGTAGCTTAATATTTCCGGTCCCTTATCCGTTATTGCAACGGTGTGTTCAAAGTGAGCAGAATTTTTACCGTCCTCCGTCACGACAGTCCAATGATCCTTTAAAACTTTTATCTGAAAACGACCGGCATTTACCATTGGCTCAATCGCAAGCACCATCCCTTTTTTCAGCAGCATTCCCCTGCCTTTTATTCCGTAGTTAGGAACCTGGGGATCCTCATGAAGGCTTTTGCCGATGCCGTGTCCCACATAATCTCTCACCACGGAAAAGCCGGCGCTCTCGACGTAATTTTGTATCGCCGACGAAATATCTCCTAAACGATTTCCTTCCCTGGTCTCGTCAATGCCTCGATAGAGACATTCCCTGGTTGCCTTCAGAAGCCTCAAGGATTCTTCAGAGATCTTGCCAACCGGCACCGTAATAGCGGTATCTCCGTAATATCCATTGCAAAAGATGCCATAGTCGAGGCTGACAATATCCCCCTCTCTCAGAACACGTTTCGAGGGCATCCCATGAACAACCTCATCATTAACGGAAATGCATAACCCGAAGGGAAAGCCGTTGTATCCTTTAAATGCGGGGCGTACCTTCTTCCGGACGGCCAGTTCCTCGGCATATTGTTCGAGCTCCATGGTCCTGACGCCGGGCTCCACCATACGTTCCAGTTCCCTCAAGACCTCGGCCGCAATCCTGCTGCTTGTCCTTATCTTCTCAATCTCTTCAGGCGCCTTGATGATAACCATTGATCCTTTTACGCGGCTTTCAGGACCGCCTCCACTACTTTCTTCTCGCGATCTTGCCCTTCTTCAGAAATCCCTCATACTGCCTCGTGAGGAGATGCGTTTCCAATTGGCCTGCCGTGTCCAGAGCAACACCCACGACAATCAGCAAGGCCGTACCGCCGAAATAGAACGGAACGTTGAAATACGCAATCAGGATGCTTGGCAGGACGCACACGGCAGACACGTAGACGGCGCCGCTGAACGTCAATCTGGTTAAGACATCGTCTATGTATTCCGCCGTTTTCTTCCCGGGCCGGATTCCCGGTACATATCCGCCGTACTTTCTCATGTTTTCGGCTACATCGGTGGGATTGAATGTCACAGCCGTATAAAAATAGCAAAAAAAGACAATAAATCCCACATACAAAAGTTCATAGCCTATTCTTCCCGGAATTAATGCATCCGCCACGGCCTTCATCCACGGATGCGGGATGAAATTCGCGATTGTGGCGGGAAACATGATGATGGAAGAAGCGAAGATCGGCGGAATGACACCTGCCGTATTCACTTTCAGGGGCAGGTGAGTCGACTGTCCCCCGTATACCTTCCTTCCTACAACCCTCTTGGCATATTGCACGGGAATTCGTCTCTGCCCGCTTTCCACGAACACGATGATCCCTACAACGCTGAGCATCATAACAATCAGGAGGATGATCAGGAAAAACCCCATCTCGCCCGTTGATAACAGACGAAACGTATTGATGATCGCTTCCGGTCCCCGACAGACGATTCCGGCAAAGATGATCAGAGAGATACCGTTTCCTATACCCTTTTCGGTGATCTGCTCTCCGAGCCACATCAAAAACGCCGTACCGGCCGTCAAGGTCAGTACGGTCATTAACCGGAATGCCCAGCCGGGCTGGAGAACGATTGACACCCCCGTGGGACCGGCCATATTTTCCAGTCCGACAGATATTCCAAATCCCTGGATGATGCTCAGTCCGATGGTTCCATACCGGGTATACTGGGTGATCTTTCGTCTGCCCGCCTCGCCTTCCTTTGACAGCCGCTCGAGATGAGGAATAGCCACGGTAAGGAGTTGAAGAATAATGGAGGCACTGATGTACGGCATGATGCCGAGGGCAAAGACGGAAAGGTTACTCAACGCTCCGCCGGCAAACATGTCAAAAAGCCCCAGCAACGATCCCTTTGCCTGCTCGAAAAAGGCCATCAATGCCGCCGTATCTATTCCGGGAGTTGGAATATGCGCCCCGACTCGATATACGAACAGCATCAAAAGCGTATAGAGAATTCTCTTTTGTAGCTCCGGTATTTTATTGATGTTTCTTAAGCCGTCTATCAAAATCAGACTACCTCGATAACCGATCCGCCTGCCGCTTCAATCTTCGTTCGTGCCCCTGTACTGACCATCGCTATTTTCACTGTTAAAGGATGATCAACTTCCCCGGCTCCAAGAATCTTGACGTTTTTCGCAGAATTCTTAATCAGCCCGCTTTCCCTCAGCTGATCCACGTCGATGACCACGCCGGTCTGAAAGGCATTCAGCTTATCAAGATTGAGCGTAGCGGTATCCCTGCAGAGCCTGCTCCGAAATCCCCTCTTTGGCAAACGCCGCGTCAAGGGCATCTGACCGCCTTCAAATCCGTCTCTGACACCACCGCCGGACCTGGAATTCTGGCCTTTGTGGCCTTTACAGGATGTCCCGCCGTGTCCGGAACCGTTTCCCCGGCCGACCCTCTTCCTCTTTTTTCTCGATCCCGCCGGCGGCGCTAATTGACTGAGATCCATTATTCCCCCCCCTCAAGTTCCTCGCAAATCACAAGATGACTCACCTTGTTCACCATACCCCTTATTTCAGGACTGTCCTTGAGGATGACCGCCTTGTTGATCTTCAAAAGTCCCATGCCTTTAAGGATCTCCCTCTGCCTGGAAGGTCTCCCGATCATACTTTTCTTAAGCGTTATCTTCAGTTTCCTAGTCAATGTACCGTCCCCTCAATTCTATAGTTCCGCTACGGTCCTGCCGCGCAGAGAAGCAATCCTTTCCGGGCTGTCCAATTGACGCAGTCCCTCAAGAGTTGCCTTCACAAGGTTATGCGGATTGTGAGAACCTAAGCATTTTGTAAGTATATTTCGGATTCCGGCTACTTCCAGCACGGCCCTGACGGCTCCGCCCGCAATCAACCCGGTTCCTTCTGACGCCGGTTTCAGAAGCACGCGCCCCGCCCCGAATTTGCCAACCACTTCGTAGGGGATGGTCCCTCTTTCGACTTCGATTTTCGTCATGCTTTTTTTGGCCTGCTCCATCCCTTTTCTGATGGCTTCAGGAACCTCATGCGCCTTTCCCAAGCCGGCGCCGACAGACCCATTGCCGTCACCCACAACGACAATAGCACTGAATCGAAATCGCCTTCCACCTTTCACGACCTTCGCAGTCCTGTTGATCGCGATGACCCTGTCCAGAAATTCAACTTCACCGAAATCTTTCTTATCCAATGATCAATCCCTTCAAGATGAATAGATAATGACTTTTTGTTCTAAAATTTTAACCCTTCTTCCCTGGCACCGTCAGCTAATGCCTTCACTCTTCCATGATACAGATAGCATGAGCGGTCAAACACGGCCTCTTCTATCCCGATAGCCTTAAGTTTCCTGGATATTTCCCGTCCGACTTCCTTGGCAGCGTCAACCTTTTTCACTTCACGGACCTTGTTTTTTACTTCTTCATTAACCGTAGAGGCCTGCGCAATCGTTTTTCCCACATTATCGTCCACGGCCTGGACGTAAATATGCTTCGCGCTTCTAAAGACTGCCAGCCTCGGTCTCTCGGTCGTACCGCTGATCTTTGCACGAACCCGAGCTTTTCTCTTCTTCCTGATTTCCTGAACTTTTTTCGACGCCAACTTTCTACCTCGCCGTATTACCGATATAAATTGTATTGTTTCACTTCAGGCGTCATGCCCCTACAGATTTCCCGACCTTGCGCCTTACTACCTCACCGGCATATTTGATTCCCTTTCCCTTATAGGGTTCGGGCTTTTTTATTCTGCGGATGTCAGCAGCAACCTTTCCCACCTTCTCCTTATCAATTCCGGACAGGATAATCGCTGTCTGCTTTTCGATCCTGAAATCGATCCCTTCAGGTACGGTATAGATTACAGGACTCGAAAAGCCGATGGTCAATTTAAGATCTTTCCCGTCCGCCTCAGCCTTGTATCCAACGCCCACGATCTCAAGATTCTTTTCATAACCGGTGCTCACACCGATGACCATATTCTGTATCAGAGTTCTTACCAGTCCATGATACGCCCGGTCCTGCCTGCTGTTAGAAGGCCGGTTCACCACGACCTTTCCGGCCTCCATGACAACATCGATCCGCTGCGGTATAATGGCTGCCAATTCACCGCGCGGACCGGCTACTTTTATTGTGTTTGCCGTACGCTCACATGTTACTTTCTCCGGCAATTCTATAGGCTTTTTACCAATTCTTGACATGATAACTCTCCTGTCGTTATCCTTCTGCTACCCTATCACCAACTCCGTATGCTTCCTACCAGACCTTGCAGAGCACTTCGCCGCCGACGTTCTTTTCCCTGGCCTCTTTGTCTGTAATCACACCCTTCGATGTGGATATGATGGCGACACCGTATCCGTTGAGCACCTTGGGAATCTTATCCCGCTTGACATAGATCCGTCTGCTTGGTTTGCTGACCCTCTGGATGTCTTGAATGATGGTCGTCTTGCTGTCGGGATATTTCAGATAGACATTAAGAATGTCGAAGCCCTTCTCGTTCTTTTTTATGTCATATCCACCAATATACCCAGCCTTCTTTAACACTTTCACTATGTTCAGATTGATCCCTGAATGCAGCACCTCGACACTCTTGAAATGTGCGCGATTTGCATTTCTAATCCTTGTGAGCATATCTGCGATCGGATCGGTCATCCCCATATACCTACTCCTTAAATATATTGACTACCAGCTGGATTTAATCATGCCGGGAATTTCGCCTTTTGACGATAACTGCCTCAAACATATCCTGCACATACCAAATTTCCTGTAATATGCCCTTGGTCTGCCACATATCGCGCATCTATTGTAGGTTCTCACAGAATATTTCGGCTCTCTTTTTGCCTTCGCTATCAAGGATTTTTTTGCCACTCCGACTCCTCCGGTTATTTCTCTTCCCTAGCTGTTTTCTTTAACTTCTGAACGGGACTCCCATATACTTCAAAAGCGCCCTTGCTTCCTCATCTGTGGCGGCACTCGTCACGATGGCGATATTCATTCCTCGAATTTTTTCTATTTTATCGTATTCAATTTCAGGAAAGATGATCTGCTCTTTTACGCCGATTGAAAAATTTCCACGGCCGTCAAACGTATTAGGGGATACCCCACGGAAATCACGAATCCTGGGAACGGCCACGTTAATGAACCGATCGAAAAACTCGTACATTCTCTCACGCCTCAACGTGACCCTGCATCCGATGGACATACCCTTTCTCAGTTTGAACGTAGCAATCGACTTTTTGGCTTTGGTAATAACAGCCTTCTGCCCCGTAATCAATTCCAGCTCACCTGTGGCTGTATCAAGAATCTTCACGTTCTGTATCGCCTCACCCAGCCCCATGTTTACAACGATCTTCGTCATCACCGGAACCTGCATGGGATTGCTGTATCCAAACTGTGAAATCAGAGCAGGAACGACTTCTTTTTTATAATACTCCTTTAATCTCGCCATGTCTCCACTACCTACACATCCAATATGTCACTGCATTTTTTACAAATCCGAACTTTCTTCCCGTCTTCGAAAATCTTGATGCCGATCCTTGTTTCCTTGTTACACTTTCCGCACAGAATGCTTACATTCGATGCGTGAATCGACCCCTCTTTTTCCACGATGCCGCCTTTTCCCATTGCATTGGCTTTCTGGTGCCGCTTTATCATGTTCAGCTTTTCTATGACGACCCTGTCTTTATCCTTGAGCACCGTCAGGACTTTCCCGGTTTTCCCCTTTTCCTTTCCTGCGATGACCTTGACCAGGTCGCCTTTTTTCAAATGCTTCACTTGCATTTCCTATTCTCCATCTTCTCATTCGCGGTTATGCCTATCCTCAACAGCGCAATCTCAAGATCCCGAGTTTCAGAGCACTTCCGGCGCCAGCGATATAATCTTCATAAACTGCCTTGCCCTCAGTTCCCTTGCTACCGGGCCGAATATTCTAGTTCCGATGGGCTCCATCTGATTACTGATCAGGACGGCAGAATTGTCATCGAACTTCAAATAAGATCCATCCGGACGCCTGACCTCTTTTGCCGTTCGAACGATGACGGCCTTCATGACATCGCCTTTTTTGACCTTCGAATTCGGCATGGCTTCCTTTACAGCTACAACGATAACATCACCCACACCGGCATACCTTCGTTTTGAGCCCCCCAGCACTTTAATGCAGGCGACTTTCTTAGCACCGGAATTATCGGCCACATTAAGCACCGTTTGCATCTGAATCATAACGCGACTCCATCACTCTTCCGTATTTTCAATCTACTTCGCCTTTTCGACGATATTGAGCATTCTCCATCTCTTCAATCTGCTGAGCGGGCGCGACTCCATAATGATCACGGTATCCCCCACCTGACATTCATTTCCTTCATCATGAGCTAGGTATTTAGTATGCTTTTTTGTATATTTATGAAAAACCGCATGCTTCACAAGGCGCTCGGCTCGAATGACGATGGTTTTGTCCATCTTGCTGCTGACGACAACCCCTTTGATTGTTCTGTTCTTACCCCGTTCTTTCAATGCTCCTTAACCCCCTTTTCCCGCAATATCGTTTTTGCCCGGGCGATATCCTTCTTGATCTTTCCGAATGCAGCCGTGGATTCCAGTTGTCCTGAAGCACTGCGCATTCTCAGGTTAAAAAGCTCCTCAACCAGCTCGATCTTCTTCTGCCTTATTTCATCAAGGCTTTTTTCTCTCAATTCCTTAGCCTTCATCTGACAACTCCCTAGAAAGAAACCTCGTTCCTATTGGAAGTTTATGTGATGCAAGCCGGAAAGCTTCCCTTGCCACATCCTTTGAAACTCCCTGCATCTCATAGAGCACCGTTCCCGGTTTGACGACCGCCACCCATTCCTCCGGCGCCCCCTTTCCTTTTCCCATCCTCGTTTCGGCTGGTTTCTTCGTTATCGATTTATGAGGAAATATTCGTATCCATATCTTTCCGCCTCTGCGGACATGACGCGTGATGGCAATTCTGGCCGCTTCAATCTGTCTGGCCGTAATCCAGCCGCATTCCTCGGCTTGAAGTCCGTATTCACCAAAGGATACTTTGCTGCCACGTGTTGCAGTTCCTGTTCTGCGTCCTCTCTGCAGCTTTCGATATTTGACTCTTTTTGGCATTAACATGGAACTTATCCCTCTGTTCTTTTCTGCATGGTTTTATGTTAGAACCTTGCGGATCCTATGGCCTTTCCAGTTCCTTCTTCCCCGGCAGGACCTCCCCGTGAAAAATCAGGACCTTGACACCGATCCGCCCGTAGGCTGTCTTTGCTTCCGTAAAGCCGCTGTCGATATCCGCCCTCAGTGTATGCAACGGGACTCTTCCTTCGCGGTACCATTCGGTCCGTGACATCTCAGCCCCTCCCAATCTTCCCGAACAACTGACCCGGATCCCCTTCGCACCGAATTTCACCGCGGTGAGGACGCACTTTTTCATGGCCCGCCGAAAGGCGACTCTTCTCTCCAACTGCATTGCGATATTTTCGGCAACAAGCTGCGCATCAATTTCGGGTTTCCGTACTTCCAGAATATTGATGATGATCTCGCTCGTCGATACTTTCTCAAGGTCTTTTTTCAGCTTTTCAATCTCGGCACCCTTTTTCCCGATGATGATCCCGGGACGCGCCGCATATATATTTACTTTGGCCTTGTTGACCGCTCTTTCGATGTCAATATGGGAAACACCCGCGTGATACAGCTTCTTCTTGAGATAGCTGCGGATTTCCAGATCCTCATGAAGCATCTCCCGATAATTTTTATCGGCATACCACCTGGAATTCCAGTTCTTGTTGATTCCCAGCCTCAGACCGATAGGATTAACCTTCTGCCCCAATCTAACACCTCCCACTCGTTACTTTTCGTCAAGTATAACGGTAATGTGACTCATCCTTTTTTTGATTGATGCAGCTCGGCCTTGGGCCCTGGCGCGCCATCTCTTCAATGATGGTCCCTGATCGACGAGCACTTCCTTCACGAATAGAATTTTCTCGTCTATATTCGGATTCTGCGTAGCATTCGCAACGGCCGATTTTAGAACCTTCCCCACAATTTCACCGGACCGCTTTTGAGAATAGGTCAGGATCTCTCTCGCATCTTCCACCCTTTTGCCGCGGATCAGATCCACAACCAGCCTCGCCTTCTGGGGTGATATTCTTATGTATTTTGCTACTGCTCTCGCTTCCATATTTTTCGTCTCTACGATCTTGTCTATGTCGGTACTGTCAAAATAACCAATTTCCTATTTCCGCACTTTCGATTTTCTGTCACCTGCGTGACTGAAGAATATCCTCGTGGGTGCAAACTCACCCAGCTTATGGCCAACCATGTTTTCTGTCACGAAAACCGGTATAAATTTCTTTCCGTTGTGCACCGCAAAGGTAATTCCTATCACATCAGGGGTTATTGTCGACCGGCGCGACCAGGTTTTAATGACATTTTTATTCCCTGAAGCAACAGCCTTACTGACCTTATCAAGAAGCTTTTCATCAACAAACGGACCTTTTTTGATTGATCGTGCCACTGCCTATCCCCTTCTCTTTACGATGTATTTATCGGTATCCTTATTGGTTCGCGTTTTGTGCCCCTTTGTTGGTATGCCCCAGGGAGTGCACGGATGCCTTCCCCCGGAAGACCTTCCTTCACCGCCACCCATCGGATGATCAACCGGATTCATGACAACACCCCGGACCTTGGGTCTCTTGCCACTCCATCTTGTCCGCCCCGCTTTTCCGATGCTGATATTTTCATGATCGTTGTTTCCAACCTGACCAATCGTCGCGCGACAATCGATGAAGATTTTTCTCACTTCGCCAGAGGGCAGCCTTACCTGAGCGTAATTTCCCTCTTTCGCCATTAACTGCCCATACGTTCCGGCGCTTCTTATGAGCTGACCGCCTTTCCCCACCTTCAGCTCAATGTTGTGGATGAGCGATCCAAGGGGAATGTTTCTCAAGGGCAGAGCATTCCCTGCTTTTATATCCACCTTCTCGCCGCTTAAAACCTTCTCTCCAAGTTCGACTTTTGCCGGGGCGAGAATATAGCGCTTTTCTCCATCTTCGTAGTTGACCAAGGCGATCCTGGCGGACCTGTTCGGATCATACTCTATCGACGCGATTCTGCCGGGTACATCCAGCTTTTCCCGTTTGAAATCGATGAATCGATAACGCCGCTTGTGCCCGCCCCCAACGTGTCTGCTCGTTATTCGTCCAAAATTATTTCGACCGCCTGTTTTTTTAATTGTTTTCAGAAGACTTTTTTGCGGTGAATCCGATGTAATCTCTTCAAACGTCGAGCAGGTCTGATATCTTCTCCCTGGTGAGGTTGGTTTATATTTTCTGATCGCCATCCGTCTCTATCCCTTCTCTATACACCGTATATGTCAATCGAATTTCCCGGGGCAAGCGTTACGACCGCCTTTTTCCAGTCTTTCCTCTTCCCCATTGTCCGGCCCATTCTCTTCTTCTTGCCCTTAACATTTATGACATGCACGTCATCAACGACCACCTTCAGAAGTTTCTCCGCGGCCCTGCGAATCTCTATCTTGTTCGCCCTGGGATCCACTTCAAAGAAATACTTATTTTTTTCTTCCTTTTCGATGGTGCTTTTTTCAGTGACCAACATTCTTTTAATGATCGAATGGATTTCCATCATGACAGCAGCGCCCCTTCCAATTTCTTGACTGCCGGCTCCAGAATGACAAGGTGCTCATGATTCAGGACATCATAAACATTGATGCCTTCCGCCCTTATCATCTTGATCCCTTCTATATTTCTGGAAGATTTTTCCAGGAACTCATTGCGCTCGCCCGTTACAAACAAGGCTTTCCTCAATCCAAACCGATCGACAACTTCCTGAAACTTCTTGGTCTTTATCTCTTCCAGCGGAAACTCCTTCAGGACGACCAGCTTCTGCCCCTGATACTTCATGGTCAGTACGGACCGCAACGCACTCTTTCTCACCTTCTTGGCGACTTTATGCTTGTATTCTCTCGGCAATGGCCCGAAGACGATTCCTCCGCCCCGCCAGATGGGCGACCGGCTTGTTCCCGCGCGCGCCCGCCCGGTGCCTTTTTGCCGCCAGGGCTTCTTACCGCCGCCACTCACATCACTCCTACCTTTGGTCGCTGCCGTACCCAAGCGCCGTGACGCCATCTGCATTCTCACCACGTCATAAATCACCGCATCATTAACTTCAGCACCAAACACGGCATCATTAAGCTCGATCTCAGACACTTTATTTTTACTTATGTCAAATACCTCAGCAACCAACATCTTCAATTCCCCTCAAATAGCAAACATTCACGCCTTTGCAGACTGTTTTATAAATAGATAGCCGTTACGCGCACCGGGCACGGCTCCTTTGATCATCATCAGGTTCTTTTCAGAGCGGATGCTCCAGACCAAAAGATTCTTCACCGTTTTCTGCTTGTTGCCCATTTGCCCGGGCAGCTTTTTACCTTTAAAAACCCGCGACGGGTAGGCGCTGGCGCCTATGGATCCAGGCGCCCGATGAAACATCGACCCATGCGTCGCCCTTCCTCCACCAAAACCGTGGCGTTTGATGACCCCGGCGAACCCTTTTCCCTTGGTTGTTCCCGTTATATCCACACTCTCGCCGACATTGAACGCATCCACCGTAATTTCCTGACCCAATTCATAGTCATCAATCGAGCCTGAACGCATTTCCTTTAAGACGCGGAAATATCCCTTATTCGCCTTGTCGAAATGACCCTGCAACGGTTTCGTCACCTTGTTTTGCTTCATTCTGCCATAACCAAGTTGAACCGCATCATACCCGTCTGTATCGACCGTTTTTTTCTGAATAACCACCGATGGTTCAACTTCAACGACCGTCACCGGAACGGCAGCCCCATCCTCGGCAAATACCTGCATCATCCCGATTTTTCTGCCAATGATCATCTTTTTCATCAGATCCACTTTATCATCTACGTGTAATTTTTAAACGTTTATTGCCTGAATACCAACGATACCGCCTGTACGGAGAAACAACGCGCCCGCTGCCTGCCTGGAATCTAAGCCTTTATTTCCACATCTACGCCGGCCGACAAGTCAAGCTTCATCAAGGCATCCACCGTTGATTGTGTTGGCTCTATGATGTCGATCAATCGTTTGTGCGTTCTTATCTCAAACTGCTCTCTTGATTTCTTGTCGACATGCGGGGAACGATTCACACAGTACTTGTTGATCTCCGTCGGTAGCGGCACAGGACCCGCTACTCGGGCGCCTGTCCGCCTCGCTGTCTCCACAATCTCCTCTACCGAACGATCAAGTAATTTATAATCGTACGCTCTTAGACGAATCCTAATTTTCTGCTCTTTCATGTCCTCGTTCGACCCAATATCCCATCACGTATTCAATCAGTTGCTTATTCAATGACCTTACTGACGACACCGGCGCCAACCGTTCGTCCACCCTCCCGGATGGCAAACCGCAGCTGCTCTTCCATGGCAATAGGCGTGATCAGGGTCACTTCCATCTCCACATTGTCGCCAGGCATAACCATCTCAACACCCTCAGGGAGCTTCGCCACACCGGTCACATCGGTCGTCCTGAAATAGAACTGCGGACGATAGCCGGTGAAGAAGGGGGTATGCCGACCGCCTTCCTCCTTGGTCAGAACGTACACCTGAGCCATGAACTTCGTGTGAGGGGTGATGGAACCCGGTTTGGCAACAACCTGCCCTCTCTCAACATCCTCCCGCTTGATGCCGCGCAGCAGCAAGCCGACGTCGTCACCGGCTCTGCCCTCATCCAGGGTCTTGCGGAACATCTCCACGCCTGTGCATACGGTCTTCTGTGTCGCACGGATCCCGACAATTTCAACTTCCTCACCGGTTTTGATGATCCCCCGGTCCACTCTTCCCGTAACAACGGTTCCACGACCGGAAATGGTAAAGACATCCCCGACAGGCATGAGAAACGGCTTATCGAGGGCGCGTTCCGGCTCAGGGATATAAGAATCAACGGCTTCCATCAGTTCATAGATGGATTTCACGTCGGGATCTTCCGCACTTTCACTTTCCAGGGCTTTCAGAGCCGACCCTCGGATAATGGGAATGTCATCTCCGGGAAATTCATATTCGTTCAGCAGTTCCCTCAACTCCAGTTCAACCAGATCAAGAAGCTCCGGGTCATCGACGAGGTCTACCTTGTTCATGTAAACCACGACGTAGGGAACCTGCACCTGCCTTGCAAGAAGGATATGCTCACGGGTCTGCGGCATGGGGCCGTCTGAAGCGGCAACCACGAGAATCGTCCCGTCCATGTGAGCCGCACCGGAAATCATATTCTTGATGTAATCGGCGTGCCCCGGACAGTCCACATGGGCGTAGTGGCGTTTATCCGTCTCATATTCCACATGGGAGATGTTGATCGTAACGCCTCTTTCTTTTTCTTCCGGCGCATTGTCGATGGAATCAAAGGCCCGGAATTCGGCTAAGCCTTTTTTTGCAAGCCACTTTGTGATCGCTGCCGTCAAAGTGGTTTTTCCGTGATCGACATGTCCAATGGTTCCAATATTCAAGTGCGGCTTTGTCCTTTCAAATTTCTTCTTAGCCATCCTCCGACCTCCTTAATCTTTATAATTCTCTTGAATAAGTATCATCCTTGATCCTTCGGGTCCCGCCTGCTGCGAAACCCGAAGATTTTTTCCGATTCCTGCATCAACGAAAGGCTGATCGACATCAGCCTTCTGCAAATATCTAGAAGCGGTAGTGGGCAAAAGCCTTATTCGCTTCTGCCATTTTATGCACGCTTTCTCTCTTCTTGATCGAGCCGCCCCGGTAATTGGCTGCATCCATAAATTCACCGGCCAGCTTTTCCCTCATCGTTTTCTCAGATCTAGTGGTCGCATTGGAGATGATCCAGCGGATGGCAAGGGCAACTCTTCGTGATGACGCCACCTCAGTGGGAACCTGATACGTCGATCCCCCCACCCGCCGTGACTTGACTTCAATGACGGGTTTCACATTGCTGACGGCCCTTTCAAACAGCTCCACGGGAGATTCCTTCGCTTTTTTCTCGATGATATCAAAAGCACCATAAAGGATGGACTCGGCAACGCTCTTCTTCCCCTTCTTCAGGAGGTTGTTGACAAACTTTGCCACGAGGACATTCTTATATTTAGGATCCGGTAGGATCACCCTTTTCGCAATCTCTCTTCTTCTTGGCATAATTCAGAACCCCGCTCTAACTCGGCTTTTTAGCCCCGTATTTTGATCTCCCCTGTTTTCTGTCCTGAACACCGACCGCATCAAGGGTCCCACGGACAATGTGGTATCTGACACCGGGAAGATCTTTGACACGCCCACCGCGAACCAGCACGACGGAATGCTCCTGAAGGTTATGGCCGATCCCGGGGATGTAAGACGTCACTTCATAGCCGCTGGTCAGGCGGACTCTGGCCACTTTCCTTAACGCGGAATTGGGCTTTTTGGGTGTCGACGTATATACCCGGACACACACTCCGCGCCTTTGCGGAGATCCCGCCAGAGCCGGCGTTGATGCTTTTTTTGCAGCCCGCAATCTCCCATTGCGAACCAACTGATTAATCGTAGGCATTACTCCTCCCGTAAATTGTACTTCAAGCAAAAATAAATTGACTAAGAAAAGTTTGGTTAACTATCAATTCGTTGCGTGCATGTCAAGAGATTTCTCGCCACCTTGATCATTCTCTTCGATTTGAGCGGATTCGACTGCATCGTCGGCGGCGGTTTTTATGCCGAGCTTTCGATACATGATAAGACCCGTCCCTGCAGGAATGAGTCTGCCCATGATGACATTTTCCTTCAGTCCACGAAGATAGTCCACCTTGCCCGCCAGGCTCGCCTCAGTCAGAACCCGCGTCGTCTCCTGGAACGATGCGGCGGAGATGAAGCTCTGCGTGCTCAGGGAGGCCTTGGTTATACCCAGAAGGATGGGCTCACCGACAGCGGGGCGCTCACCCCGCGAAATGGCCTTCTCATTTTCTTCCTGGAATCTGAACTTCTCGACCTGCTCGTCTGCCATAAAGGGGGTATCTCCTGGATCGATGACCTTTACCCGCCGCAGCATCTGGCGCACGATCACTTCCATATGCTTGTCATTGATCTTCACTCCCTGCAGCCGGTAGACTTCCTGCACCTCATCGACAAGATAGCGGGCCAGTGCCTTCTCTCCCTTGATCATCAGAAGGTCGTGGGGATTGTTTACGCCGCTCATCAGGGGCTCCCCGGCAATGACCCGGTCGCCTTCCTGGACGCTGACATGCTTCCCCTTGGGGATAAGATATTCCTTCTCCTCGCCGATTTCCGGAATGACGACGACTTTCCGCTTTCCCTTTGCATCCTTCCCATAGGACACCACCCCGTCGATCTCGGTGATAACGGCGAAATCCTTGGGCTTACGCGCTTCAAAGAGCTCGGCGACCCTGGGAAGACCGCCGGTGATGTCCTTGGTCTTGGTGGTTTCTCGAGGAATTTTCGCGATAATATCACCGGCTTTAACTTCATCCCCCTCGGACACGACAATGTTCACACCCACGGAAAGAAGATGCCTTGCCGCGGCACTGACTCCCGGCACCTTGGCTGTTCTTCCCTTGGCGTCCTTGATGGAAACTCTTGGTCTGAGGTCTGCACCCTTGAACTCAACGATAACTTTCCGGGAAAGTCCTGTCACTTCATCAACCTGCTCCTGCATCGTCTTTCCTTCAATGATATCGCCGAATTTGATCGTCCCGTCCACCTCTGCAAGGATGGGGATTGAGAAAGGATCCCACTCCGCCATGCGATCTCCCCTCTTGACGGGAGCGCCATCCAGCACTTTAAGGTGAGCGCCGTAGGGCACGGTGTACTTTCCCCTGCTCCTCATGTGCTCATCAAGAACATGAATTTCACCGTGGCGGCTCATGACGACCAAATCACCCGTTTTGCTGGTGACATAATTGAGATCCACGTATTTCACCATGCCGTCATGACGGGAATCCAGGGTCGAATGCTCCTCAAATTTCGCCGTACCGCCGATATGAAAGGTTCTCATGGTCAGCTGAGTCCCCGGCTCCCCAATGGACTGCGCCGCAATAATTCCAACGGCCTCTCCAATGTTGACCAGGTGTCCGTGCCCCAGGTCCCGGCCGTAACACTTTGCGCAGACGCCGTATTTGGCTTTGCAGGTCAGAACTGAGCGAATATTCACACCCTCAATGCCCGCCCGGTCAATCTTTTCGGAAAGGGCTTCGTCGATTTCCTGGTTGGCCCCCACGAGGACTTCACCTGTGAAGGGATCCAGGATCTCTTCCAATGCCACGCGCCCGAGGACCCGCTCACCCGCCGTCTCGATGATTTCGCCGCCCTCCATCAGGGCGGAAACGGAAATGCCATCTACCGTTCCGCAATCATGCTGGGTGATGATGCAGTCCTGGGCGACATCGACGAGCCGCCTCGTCAGGTAGCCGGAGTTCGCCGTTTTCAGCGCCGTATCGGCAAGGCCCTTCCTGGCTCCGTGGGTTGAAATAAAATACTGAAGGACGGTCAATCCTTCCCGGAAATTGGCCGTAATCGGCGTTTCAATGATTTCCCCGGAGGGCTTTGCCATCAATCCCCGCATACCGGCCAACTGCCGGATCTGCGCGTTGCTTCCACGCGCCCCGGAATCAGCCATCATGTAAATTGGATTGAAGCTCTCGATGACTTTTTTCCCGTCTGTCGTAATCTGCTCCTCTGTTTCAATCCCTCCCATCATTTCCGAAGCGATTTTTTCCGTAGCCTGGGCCCAGATATCGATGACCTTGTTGTACCGCTCGCCGTCCGTGATCAAGCCGTCCATGTACTGCTTCTGGATCTCCAGGACATCGCGATCCGCGCGGCTGAGGATATCTCTCTTGTTTGTCGGGATGTTCAGGTTCCTGACGGCAAAAGACATCCCTGAATGGGTTGAATATTTGTATCCTAGGTCCTTCAATCGATCGGCAAGGATAACCGTCACTTTCTCTCCGCAGGTCCGGTAACAGTAGTCGATCAGATTGGCCAGTTCCTTCTTGTTCATCACCTTGTTGATGACATCAAAGGAGATGTCTTGCGGTATAATCTCATACAGAAGGACCCGGCCCACGGTGGTCTGCTTTAATTCCCCGTTGATCCGCACCTTTATTCTTGCGTGTAATTCCAGGGCCCCTGCGTCGTAGGCGGAGCGGACCTCCTCCGGATCGGAAAAGGTCATTCCATCGCCCGTGGCATCTTCCTTCGCCCGTGTCAGATAATAGATCCCCAGGACGATATCCTGGCTGGGGATGATGATCGGCTTTCCATTGGCCGGTGAAAGGATATTGTTTGTGGACATCATAAGCACCCGCGCCTCCGTCTGAGCCTCAATGGACAGGGGCACGTGAACGGCCATCTGGTCACCGTCGAAATCGGCATTGAAGGCCGTGCAGACGAGAGGATGGAGCTGAATCGCCTTTCCCTCGATCAGGACCGGCTCGAACGCCTGAAGCCCCAACCGGTGGAGTGTCGGAGCACGGTTCAGCATGACCGGATATTCACGGACAACCTCATCCAAGGCATCCCATACCTCAGCCGTCTCACGCTCCACCATTTTCTTGGCGCTCTTAACAGTCGTGACATAGCCTTTCTCCTGCAATCGGTTGTAAACGAAGGGCTTAAAGAGTTCGAGAGCCATTTTTTTCGGCAATCCGCACTGGTGCAACCGCAGATCCGGGCCAACGGTGATCACGGAACGGCCAGAATAATCAACGCGTTTTCCCAGGAGATTCTGGCGGAAACGACCCTGCTTCCCCTTGAGCATGTCGGACAGGGACTTCAAAGGCCGCTTGTTCGTTCCCGTGATGGCCCGGCCCCTTCTGCCGTTGTCAAAAAGAACGTCCACGGCTTCCTGGAGCATTCTTTTTTCGTTTCGAATGATGATTTCGGGCGCGTTGAGCTCCTGCAAACGCTTCAGCCGGTTATTCCGGTTGATGACCCGGCGGTAAAGGTCATTCAAATCCGAGGTGGCAAAGCGCCCGCCATCGAGGGGAACCAGTGGACGCAGGTCCGGCGGAATAACGGGCAGAACGGTCAGGATCATCCACTCCGGGCGGTTCCCTGATTTGCGGAGGGCTTCGGTGACCTTCAATCTTTTGATGACTTTCTTTCGCTTTGTATCCGAAGAAGCGGTTTTCAACTCCTCACGCAACTCGGCATCCATCACATCCAGGTCCACTTCTTCGAGCAGTTTTCTGACGGCTTCCGCACCGATGCCCGCCTGGAAGGCATCCGCACCGTATTGCTCCCGGTAATCATTGTATTCTTCATCGGAGAGCAGCTCTTTTTTTCTCAACGGCGTGTTTTTGGGGTCCAGAACAATCCATGATTCGAAATAGAGGATCCGCTCCAACTCCTTCAGGGTCAGATCCAGGACATTTCCGATCCGGCTTGGAAGGCTTTTGAGGAACCAGATATGGGCAACCGGCGTAGCCAGGGTAATGTGCCCCATGCGCTCACGTCGGACCTTCGACTTGATGACTTCCACGCCGCACTTTTCACAGACCACGCCCCTGTGCTTCATCCGCTTGTACCGTCCGCAGAGGCATTCATAATCCTTGACAGGGCCGAAAATTTTCGCGCAGAACAGACCGTCACGCTCTGGCTTGAATGTTCGATAATTGATCGTTTCGGGTTTCTTGACCTCACCGTAAGACCAGGACAGAATCTTATCCGGTGAAGCAATGGATATCTTTATTGCGTTAAAACGGATCGGATCTTTTGGTTTTTCAAAATAGCTGAAAACATCTTCCACAGTTTTTACTCCCGGTTATATGTAACTCGATGTCGGCGATGAAGGAGGCCTTTTCTATTCCTCTTCAATCAATTCCACATCAAGGCAAAGACTCTGCAGTTCTTTTACGAGAACGTTAAACGACTCCGGCAGGCCTGGTTCTGATGTATTTTCACCCTTAACAATCGCTTCATAAATCCTCGTTCGGCCGGCAACGTCATCCGACTTGACGGTCAAAAATTCCTGCAGCGAATACGCGGCGCCGTAAGCTTCCATGGCCCAGACTTCCATTTCACCGAGTCTCTGCCCACCGAACTGGGCCTTCCCGCCCAGGGGTTGCTGGGTGACCAGTGAGTAGGGGCCGATGGATCTGGCGTGAATCTTATTGTCCACAAGGTGATGCAGCTTGAGCATATAGATCATGCCCACCGTGATCTCCTGATCGAAGGGTTCGCCCGTGCGGCCGTCATAGAGCGTCGCCTGCCCCCTCGACGGAAGACCCGCCAGTTCCAGCATATCCCGGATATCCTCTTCGCTGGCCCCATCAAAGACCGGCGACGAAACGGCGATGCCCCGCTGAAGCCTGCGCACAAACCTCGTAACTTCCTCCTCGGTTGCCCCGTCAACAAATTTGTCAAACTCTTTCGACGAGTAGATCCTCTTCAACTCGTCGCGAACGGAGTTCCGGCTTGAATAGCGCTCCAGAAGATCATTGAGCTTTTCGCCCAGTCCTTTCGCCGCCCAGCCGAGATGTGTCTCAAGAATCTGGCCCACATTCATTCGTGAGGGAACCCCCAGGGGATTCAGCACGATGTCGACGGGCCTGCCGTCCTTGAAATAAGGCATATCCTCTTCCGGCAGGATTCTGGAGAGAACACCCTTGTTTCCATGCCGTCCCGCCATTTTATCCCCGGCTTGAAGCTTTCTCTTTATGGCAATATAGACCTTCACCATTTTGATCACTCCGGGCGGCAGTTCATCGCTGGCTTTGAGCTTCTCCATCTTCTCGTTGTAGTAAGCCTCCACCAGCTCGATCTTGTTATAGAGGTTGGTCATCATGCGGACGACCGCCTTCTCGGTCTCGTCATCATCCACCAGGGAGATTTCCTTCCACAGATTCGAGGGAATCTCATTCAAAATTTCAGGGGTGATGACATCGCCCTTTTTGAGACATATTTTCTTTCTCTTCGGATCCACAATCCGCGCACCGGACTGTTTTCCCTGAAGCAATGCGCTGACGTCCTTCTTCACGGTTTCCGTAACGATCCGGATCTCGTCATCCCGGTCCTTCTGAAGCATGGCTGCCGCTTCATCTTCAATGTACTGAGATCTCAGATCCTTCTCTGCCCCCTTGCGGGTAAAGATCTTGGCATCGATAACGGTCCCCTCGACACCCGGCGGAACACGCAGCGAGGTGTCCCTCACATCGCTGGCTTTCTCTCCGAATATGGCGCGGAGGAGCTTTTCTTCGGAAGACAGCTGCGTTTCCCCCTTGGGGGTTATTTTACCCACCAGGATGTCGCCGGCTTTTACGGAGACACCCATCCTAACGATTCCGCTGTCATCGAGATTGCGGAGGGCCTCTTCGCCGACATTTGGAATATCCCTCGTGATATCCTCCTTGCCGAGCTTGGTGTCCCTGGCCATGGTTTCAAATTCTTCAATATGGATGGATGTGTAGATATCCTCCTTGACAATCCGTTCACTTACGAGGATGGAGTCTTCATAGTTGTACCCCCCCCAGGACATGAAGGCGACCATCACGTTGCGGCCCAGGGCGAGTTCACCATTATCCGTGGCTGGTCCATCGGCGATGATATCGCCTCTCTTGACCCGGTCCCCCTTGTTGACGATGGCCTTCTGGTTGAAGCAGGTATCCTGATTGGACCTCTGGTATTTGATCAGGGTGTAGATATCGACGCCTGTGTCGCTGTCCTCCTTTTCTGCGTCCTCGCACTTGATGACGATTCTGGAGGCATCGACGCTCTCGACAATCCCGGATCTCCTGGCAACCACAACCGCTCCGGAATCCCGGGCGACCGACCTTTCCATGCCGGTTCCCACGAGAGGGATCTCCGGTCTCATCAGGGGAACCGCCTGCCTCTGCATGTTCGATCCCATGAGGGCGCGATTTGCATCGTCATGTTCAAGAAAGGGGATCAGCGTTGCCGCAACGCTGACCAGCTGATTCGGAGATACGTCAACCATGTTGACGTCCAAGGGAACCACCGAGACAAAGTCTCCGCCCCTCCTTGCCGAAATCAGCTCCCCGATGAAGCTTCCGTCGGGATTCACGGGCTGGTCGGCAGGGGCGACCACCAGGTTTTCCTCCTCAATGGCCGTCAGAAATTTGATACCCGGCAGGACCCGACCCTCCTGCACCATGCGGTAAGGCGTCTCAATGAATCCGAACTCATTAACCCTGGCGTACGTGCTGAGGGAAACGATCAACCCGATATTCGGACCTTCCGGTGTCTCCACGGGGCAGATTCGACCGTAATGGGTGGGATGAACATCCCGCACCTCAAACCCGGCCCTTTCGCGTGTCAGGCCCCCGGGACCCAGGGCGGACAGTCGCCTCTTATGGGTAATCTCGGACAGGGGATTGGTCTGGTCCATGAACTGCGAAAGCTGGCTGCTGCCGAAAAACTCACTGACCACTGCGGACACGGGCTTTACATTGACGAGGTCATGAGGCATCATGGTTTCGATGTCCTGAAGGCTCATTTTCTCCTTGATCGCCCGCTCCATACGAACCAGACCGATACGGTACTGGTTTTCGATCAGCTCGCCGACGGAGCGCACCCTCCTGTTGCCGAGGTGATCAATGTCATCCACGCTGCATTCCGGGACACCGTTCTTAAGGTCGATGAGATATTTTACGGCGGCCATGATGTCTTCGTTTCTCAAGACCGTCACGTCCGTGGAAACATCCCGGCGAAGCTTGTAGTTCATCTTCGCCCGCCCGACCGTGGAAAGATCGTAGCTTTCGTTCTCAAAGAAGAGGCTCTTGAAAAACTTCTGCGCCGTATCGGGCGTCGGCGGATTGCTTGGCCTCAATCGGCGGTAAATTTCAATGATGGCATCGCCGGGGTTCTCCGTCCGATCAATCAGGAAGGTGTCTCGTATGGAGGTGTTTGCCATATCCTCGCCGATCTGAATGACACTGAGCTTCCGAATCCCCTTTTCCCGGATCGCGTCAACCGCTGCTACAGTCAACGCCTCATTGCAGCGGAAGATAATCTCTCCCGTTTCCGGATCCAGGACATCGGCCGCCAGAATTCTTCCCGGCAGCTCCTCGACCTCCAACGGAATCCGATCAACATGCTGCTCCTTGATTTTTTTGAAGATCGTCTTGGTGATGCGGCGTCCCTTCTTGAACAGAACATCACCCGTATGAATGTCCCGAATATCGTCACACAGCTTGTGGCCAACGAGAGACTCTTCGACAGCCAAGTGGAAGGAATCGCCTTCGCAGAAGATGTGCTCCACATCATAGAAGTAATTAAGCAGATCTTCCGTGGAGTAACCCATCGCCTTGAGAAGAATGGTGACGGGCATCTTCCTGCGGCGGTCAATGCGGACATACAGCAGATCCTTGGAATCAAATTCCAGATCCAGCCAGGACCCCCGGATGGGAATGATCCTGGCTGAATAGATCAGTTTTCCACTTGTTAACGTTTTTCCTTTATCATGGTCGAAAAATATGCCTGGGGATCGGTGCAGCTGGCTGACGATAACGCGTTCCGTTCCATTGACGATGAAAGTCCCCTTTTCAGTCATCAGAGGAATCTCACCGAAATAAATTTCCTGCTCTTTGATGTCCCGGATGTTTTTCTGATCGGACACGCGATCCGTATCAAAAACAACGAGCCGCACGACGATTTTAAGGGGAGCCGCATAGGTCATCCCCTTCTGAATGCACTCGTTGACGTCATAACGAACAGCCCCTATCTTATAGCTTACAAATTCCAACGAACATTTCCCACTGAAATCTGAAATGGGAAAGACGCTTTTAAAGGCACCCTGCAGACCGTAATTCTTGCGATTTTCCGGAGCCACCTTCTCCTGGAGAAAAATCTCGTAGGACCTGACTTGAATATCAATCAGGTTGGGAACTTCCAGAATTTCCTCAATACGGCCAAAGTTTTTTCTAAATTCGCCCATGGCATTCCTAAATAATAGTTCGGGCACATGACTGTGCCCTTGTTATATTCAATTATTTAACTTCGACGGTCCCACCGACTTCTTCAATCTTCTTCTTGATGTCAGCGGCCTCATCCTTGGATACCGCTTCCTTGATGGGTTTTGGCACACCTTCCACCAAGTCTTTCGCCTCTTTCAGACCAAGGCCCGTAATGGCCCGGACGACCTTGATGACCTGGATTTTCTGATCGCCGAATCCCGTCAGGATCGCATCAAATTCCGTCTTTTCTTCGGCTGGCGCCGCCGACTCCGCCGGGCCCGCAGCTGCGGATACCGCTACAGGGGCCGCCGCCGACACACCAAATCTCTCTTCCAGTTCCTTGACCAGCTCGGACAGCTCCAGAACGGTCATCCCTTCAATGAATTTCACGACATCTTCTTTTGTAATATCCGCCATTTTCTATCCCTTCCTGTGTGTTTTGTTTAATGTTCCTCAAGGAATGCGCCTTTAATTGCCCTCTTCCTTTTTAGTTCGATATCCATCCAGCACCCGGACAAACCCGCGCGGCACAGCGCTGAGTACATTGACCAGCTGTGTCTGAACGCCCACCATTACAGAAAGCATCTTGGCAAGCAGAATCTCCCTGCTGGGAAGTTCAGCCAACGCCTTCAGCTGCTCAACCGTAATAACCTTATCGCCCAACATGCCGACTTTAAGCTCCAATTCTGCATTCTTCTTCGCGAAATCAGACAGAATCTTACTCGGCTCCACGGGATCGCCATAACTAAGAATCAAAGCCAACGGCCCTTTGAAATGGTCCTGCAATGCCTCAAGGGAAGTATCCCGTGACGCGATGTTCAAAAGGGTGTTTTTTACAACTTTCAACTCCGTATTAGACTTCCGCAGGTCATTTCGCAGGGCTGTCATTTTGGCGACATCGATTCCTCTGAAGTTTGCCAAAACGGCCAGCTTGAATGACTTGACCTTCTGGTGGAGCTCAACGGCAACCTGCTCTTTCGTTCTCCGATCCAACCTTAACCTCCTTTCTCGCCCGCCACGCAATGGGCATGGCGGAATAAATTATCTTCCCGGGAAATCAGAACCTGTTACTAAGGAATTAAAAAAATAGGAGAACTGAGCAGCACACAGGAACATACACACAAACTTACGGCACTGAAGCATGACTCTGCTTCACTCAATAGCGATCTCGGCAGGCCGATGCGCGCATCGTTTAAACCCTGTACCTGCTGTCTCAGATTTCTCTATTTAGTGGTATGATTTCACATCTGCCTTGAACTGATTAAAACAGAAGCAATTTGAATTCTAAAGATTTCTCAAATCCAGCGGATCTACCCTCACCCCGGGTCCCATCGTCGAGGAAACCGCAACCCCTTTGATATAGGTTCCCTTGCTGGTGGCGGGTTTCAACTTGACGATCATTTCCATGAGAGCCTGAATGTTTTCCATCAGCTTCTCCGGGCCAAAGGATACTTTCCCCACGGGGCTGTGGACGATCCCTGCCTTCTCCACCCGGAATTCAACTTTACCCGCTTTTACATCCCTGACGGCCTGGGCGACATCGAAAGTCACCGTCCCCACTTTCGGATTAGGCATCAATCCCCGGGGACCGAGAATCTTCCCGAGCTTACCGACATTCCCCATCATATCGGGTGTTGCGATCACACGATCGAATTCAAGCCATCCCGCCTTGATCTTTTCGATGTATTCATCCGATCCGGCGTAGTCGGCTCCCGCGTCCATGGCTTCCTTTTCCTTCTCGCCCTTCGCAAAAACCAGAACCCGCACCGATTTCCCCAATCCGTTCGGCAGCACGACGCTGCCCCGGACCATCTGATCCGCATGGGCAGGGTTCACACCGAGGCGGACAGCGGCCTCGACCGTTTCGTCAAACTTCCCCCTTGCAGAACCCGTTACAAGTTCCAAGGCTTCGGAAAGTGTATAGCGGTGTCCCGCCTCTACCTTTTCCTTCGCAGCTAAATATGTCTTACCCCTTTTTGGCATGATTCAACCTCAATGTACAGTTTCGACCCATCGTGACGAACAGCATCCCCTCTTTCAGGGTTTCAACTGGTTTTTTTATAGAATCGATCTTTCCGCCTTCCCTGCAGGACACCCCGGACAACCGGAGATGGCATGGCCCGCAGCTTAATCGGCGATCTCAATCCCCATCGATTTCGCCGTCCCTTCGACAATCCGAATCGCCCCCGCCATGTCCACGGCGTTCAAGTCCTTGTACTTCAAATCGGCAATCTCCCTCACCTGCTGTGCCGATACCGTTCCTACCTTATCCCGCTTCGGGTCACTGGCGCCCTTGGCGATTTTTGCCGCCTGCTTCAGCAGTACGGCGGCAGGGGGCGTTTTTGTGACAAAGGTAAAGGACCGGTCTGCATAGACGGTTATCAGCGCGGGGATGACCGTCCCTTCCTGGTTTTGCGTCAAAGCGTTATACGCCTTGCAGAATTCCATGATATTAACGCCATGCTGGCCCAAAGCCGGACCGACCGGCGGCGATGGTGTTGCTTTTCCCGCTTTGAGTTGAAGTTTGATATTAGCGATGACTTTCTTGGCCATAATATAACCACCTTACGTTATGATCTTGAGGCTGTCCGGACAGTTTCTTCCTGATCAGCTCTGAACAACTTGAATAAAATCCAGTTCCACCGGCGTCGGTCGACCGAAAATGCTGACAATGACTCTCAACTTTCCCTTCTCAGCCTTGACCTCGTCGATCACCCCGTCGAAATTTGTAAACGGACCATCCACGATGGTCACATGGTCACCCACTTCAAATTTGAACTTGGGCTTGGGCTTCAAGGTCCCTTCGTCGATTCTCGTTTTCAGCAGCTCCACGTCCCGGTCGGGAATGGGCGAAGGCTTCTCCCTGCTTCCGATGAATCCCGTCACCTTCGGAGTATCCTTCACAAGGTGCCACGTATCATCGTCCAGCTCCATCTTCACAAGAATGTACCCCGGGAAGAACTTGCGCTTCGACGTTTTTTTCGTACCGGACACAAGTTCGACGACATCCTCTTCGGGAATCAGAATGTCTGAAAAACGGGACTGCATGTCTGCGGCCTCTATCCGTTCCTGCAGAGACTGTTTCACCTTGCTTTCGAAACCGGAATATGTATGCACGACATACCACTTGAAAGCCATAGTATTTTAACCTAACACCAGCTTGATCGTCTTGGTAAGGCCGAAATCTACGATACCGAGGAAGGTGGAAACAATGAAGACAACGATAATGACCACGGAGGTGGAGGCCAAGGTCTGCTTCGGCGTGGGCCACGTCACTTTTTTAAGCTCCGCCCTCGCTCCCTTCAAAAACAGGCTTATAATTTCGATATAGCCCTTCAACTTGATCATTATGTTTCCCATGTCCAGGACCCTTGACCTACTGAAGAAAAATGGCAGGCCAGGAGGGACTCGAACCCCCAGCATCCGGATTTGGAGTCCGGCGCTCTATCCATTAGAGCTACTGGCCTGTAGGTGTCGCGCAAATATGATTCGCCTATTTGGTCTCCCTGTGGAGCTTGTGTGAACGGCAGAAGCGGCAGTATTTCTTTATTTCAAACCGACCCTGCATCGTCCTCTTGTTCTTGGTTGTCGTGTAATTCTTCTGTTTACACTCCGTACATGCCAAAATAATAATGTTACGCATACCTCTCCCGCCTGCACACCACTGGAGCCCACGACCAGGATTGAACTGGTGACCTCATCCTTACCAAGGATGTGCTCTACCGACTGAGCTACGTGGGCGTTAAGATTTTATCTGCGTTACTTCCTGACTTTTCGCGGTTCGTTCCTGCCTCTCCAGGATGCAACATGCTGAGCAATCGATTTCTTCTGCCGGTACACCGGAAGACGTTCTCAACCCCGCACATTCCTGAAATGGAACTAAATGGAGCGGGAAACGGGATTCGAACCCGCGACCCTCAGCTTGGAAGGCTGACGCTCTAGCCCCTGAGCTACTCCCGCTTACCGATGGAATTCGATGGATACAACCCGGAAAGTTCCTGTACCAAACCTTCATCCTCCGTATAGGGAGGCAGTAAATGGTGGAGGGGGGAGGGTTCGAACCTCCGTAGGCTGAGCCGACAGATTTACAGTCTGCTCCCTTTGACCGCTCGGGAACCCCTCCGATTTTAAAAATACTCAATCTGGAGCTGGCGATGGGACTCGAACCCGCAACCTGCTGATTACAAATCAGCTGCTCTACCGATTGAGCTACGCCAGCACAACCTCATTCACAAGTTGCCTCAATAGTCCGATTCTCGGAATCAATGCGAGAAAAACCCTGAAGCGGTGAACTTAAATGGGTTGCCTACGTTTGTCAAGTAAATTTTAAACAATCTTTTTACCTGTTTTCTCTGCCTTTGTGAAACAACCCGACCATTTTTTCCATCAGTCCGGCCCTGCCATCTCCCCTGGTTCTTCAATGATTTCAGCGGAAAATGCGTAGATGACCGCACGTTCATCCTGCCAGGCATCGTTGGGCAACCCGGCCTTATAGCAGGTCTCCTCGAGAAAAGTCAAGGAATCCCAGCCGTATTCCGTCGCTACCTGAGGCAGAAGCAAGCCCGAATGTTTTCCCAGCACGATGTACAGTCCATGTTTTCCGACTTCGATTTCCTCCGGATGCTCTATTCTTTTCAAGGGTGACAGCACGGATATCTCTACGGAGATTTCACCCAGTTCATCGCGGCTCAAGGGGGAAAATCTCGGATCTTGAAAGGCGGCAGCCAGGGCCATTTCCTTCACGGCCTGCTCAAGAGGCCTGAAGGGCTGTATATACCCGATGCAGCCCCGCAATTGTCCCCGCTTCTTGAGGGTGACAAACACGCCCCTTTTCTCCTGGAGCACCGAGGGGATTCGGCTATCCCCCTGCGTCTCGCAAAATTCTCCTCGAACCTGAAGCTTCCCTTCGATCGTTGAACGGACGATCTCCAGCAGGGCCCTTTTTTCTCCTTCCGACAGGCTCATCCCTATTCCCCCCTGTAGAAAACGGAGGCGGCATATCCGACGACACCGCTTCGATCCCCGGTCACATCCCCGGAATTCGCATATGTTAAAACTGCCGCCTTGTCCGCACCCAATCGTTTAGCCACCATCACCGTCACAGCCGCCGGGCCGCCTCCGCAGGCCTCACCGACTCCCCTCTGCAGATCCTGCAATAAGCCCTTCTCGTCCATTCTGCCGAGATGATCGAGAATGCGCCTGTCCATTTTAAGCGCTTCCTCGTAGTTGTGGTAGTGGGACAGATCCGAGCTGCCGACAACCAGAATATTCAGATTCCCGGCGCTGGAAATGATGGCATCGGCCAGCATTCCGCAGGTCTCTTCATCCTGATCGCCCATGATCAACGGAACAAAGAGGAATGCCCCAAGTACAACCTGCAGAAAGGGCAGCTGAATTTCCACGGAATGTTCCTGCAGATGTACATCCGGTAGAAAGGAAATTCGAGGGCTCCCTTCGAGGAGCCTGTCGGCGATGGACTCATGGACTTTGACGATGCCCAGAGGCGTTTCATACCCCCCCTGGTTGAAAAGGGAGACTCCCCGGAAGTAGGATCGGTGACTCGGACCGATCACGAAGACGACATCGTAAGCCTTCCCCGTGATCTGCTTATAGGCGTGTGCCGCCACTTGTCCGGAATACATGTATCCCGCATGGGGTGCGACGAGACCGAGAATCTCCCCCCGAATCGGGGCATCATGCACTTCCTTGAAATAATCGAGGATATCCCGTTCGAGAATTCGAGGATTTCCCGGGTACCATGAACCTGCGATCAGGGATTTTTTAATATAGTCCATAGCGAACTCCTTCATTCCATGGCAGCTTTCAGGCTGGAACGGTTCCTTCCAGCCGCCGTGCTGTATCTGTTGCGGCGGGTTCCTGATTCAAAGGGGCGTTTCGGATCACCCCTTGCCCAGTCCCTGCCGGCTTCCATTATTTCAGACGCCAGACCATGCCTTCCGGCGTATCGGCCACCACAACCCCCATCTCGAACAGCTTCCGACGGATCTCATCCGCCTGCGCCCACCGCCCCGCAGTGCGCAGGGCTTCTCTCTCCTTCATCAAGCGCCTGGCCTCCTCGCTGATCTGTTCCTCATCAAATTTCATGACTCCGAAAACGGAATCGACCTTCTTCATGGCCTCCAGGACCGAATCGCGCTGCTCAAGGGTCAAGAGGCCCCCGGCAAGGGGTACACTGACTTTCTTGACGAAGGCGAAGAGGGCGGCCAACGCCCCGGAGATGTTCAGATCATCATCCATGGCGCCGATAAATCCCTGCCGGAGATCGTACATCAACTGTTCCAGTTCGGGATACCCGCTGCCGGCCTTGAAGCGGATCAGCCGCTGGATGAAGCCATTGAGTTTGAGGACCGTATATTTTGCCGTATCCAGGGCTCCAAACGAAAAGTTGAGCGGTTTCCGATAATGTGAGCTGAACAGGAAAAACCGGACTTCCCTGCCGGAATAGCCTTTCTTCTCCAACTCCTCAAGGGTCAGGGCATTGTTGAGCGACCGGGACATCTTTTTTCCGCCGACCATGACCAGGTCCGTATTGATCCAGTAATTCGCAATCTTCCTGCCCGTGGCGGCCTTGCCGATGGCCATGACATTCTCGCAGTGGGGAAAGACGATATCGGAACCGCTCGCATGGATGTCGAACGTCTCAGCCAGGTAATGCTGGGCAATGGCGGCGCATTCCAGGTGCCAGCTCGGCCGGACGTTACCCCAGCGGGTTTTGAAGAACACGCCCCGCTTCAACTCACTGAGCGTGGATCGCTTCAAGAGGGTGAAATCAACGGGGCTGTCCTTTTCATAGTAATCCAGATCAATCGTCCGTCCGTGCTGAACCCGGGTGAGGTCGACATTGGAGAGGCATCCGTAATCTCTCAATTTCGAGATGTCGAAATAAACAGACCGCAGTTTTTCATAGGCAAATCCCCTCTCGACCAGTTTATCCACCAGTTCCAGCATGCAGTCGAAATTCTCGCTGGCCCGGGGATAATTCTCATCCTTTTTTATGTTGAGCTTTTCGATGTCACGGAGAAAGGCATCGGCGCAGCGGGCCGTATAGACGCCCAGGTCCGTATTTTCCCGTTCGGCGCCCCCGATGGAGCGGTCCGCAAGGTCGATAATGTTCAGAACATGCTTAACCGGATAGCCTCGAAATTCGAGATAACGGCGGATCAGGTCGGAAACCACGAACCGGCGGTAACTGCCGATGTGCGGGACTTCATGGATCGTGGGGCCGCAGGAATGCATCAGGACCAGCTCCGGATTAATGGCCCGGAAGAAGGTTTTGCTCCGTGACAGGACATTGTAAAACCGGATGGTCGATTCTTCCTTGTCCATGAACAGCTCGGTGCTCAGGTACCGCTCACCGCTGTCGGGAAAGATCACAACGATGAAGCCTTCGTCCATCTCTCGAGCCTTCTGCATCGCCACGTACATGGCCGCTCCGGAACTCATCCCCGCCAGAATGCCCTCCTCCCGGGCCAACCTTCTAGCCGTCTCATAGGCATCCTCATCCTGGATGTGGACCTTTTCATCAAGCCGCTGCTTATCAAAGATCCCGGGCACGTAGGATTCCTTTAAATTTTTCAGGCCCTGAATGCGGTGCTGAAGATAGGGCTCCACCCCGACCACCCGGACCTCCGGATTGTGCTCCTTCAGCCTTCGAGACAGCCCCATCGCCGTTCCTGTTGTCCCCATGGTGGCGATGACCGTGGTAACCTTCCCATCGGTCTGTTGCCAGATTTCCTCTGCGGTTCCGTAATAGTGAGCCAGGATATTATCGGGATTGTTAAACTGGTCCGGGACGAAATAGCGGTCCGGATTTTCCCGCATCATGCTGTAAACCTCCTCGATGGCACCATCCGTCCCCATGCCGGCCGGGGTAAAATACAGTTCGGCCCCCAGGGCTTTGAGGATTTTCTTCCTTTCCTCACTGGCCGATTCCGCCATGGCCAGGCACAACCGGTACCCTTTGGCCGCCGCGATGAGGGCGAGCCCGATGCCCGTGTTGCCGCTTGTCGCCTCCAGTATGATTTTATCCGGGGTCAGCTCTCCCCGCTTTTCAGCTTCGCTGATCATGTACAGGGCGGTCCGGTCCTTGATGGATCCGCCCGGGTTGAAACTTTCCAGCTTGGCATAGATCTTTACCTTCGGATTCGGATTCAACCGGCGAATCTCAACAAGTGGCGTATTGCCTATCGATTCAATAATATTGCGGTAAAGTTTCTTCATCTTTCTCTTTTCAGTCCGACGCCGTCTTTTTCATCACGGCCGTGCTGCTTGTCTGCAACGCTGTTCCTACCACCGGGAAGGGACGATCCGTGGGTGTCATCTGTCAGGACGCGGGGGTGAAAATATTAATGATGGCTCTGGACTTTGCCTTTGTGAAAGTTCTGTTCGGGTGTGATCTTCATTTAATGAAATAACGGCGGCCTGCCGGCTTCCGGGTGTCGACCCCGGCGCAATGTTCGCCGTGATCTTCTCTCCGATGGGGACCTGGAATCAGCTGTCCAGCTTGGGAAGGGGAACCTTAATAAATTTCACACCTTCGTCCTTCAATGCATCCTCTTCCCGCTTCGTCGTAGTCCCCTTGATGTTTCTCGGATCCTCCTTGCCATGAAAGATGTTCAAGGCCACTTCCGCAAAACGTTCGCCGACATCCTCGAAGTGTTTATTGATGTATTCGTGAAATTTCTGCAGCACGCCTGTCCGATCGGTCTTGGGGCAGTTCTTTTCGGAATCCCTTCCTGAATGTCGCGTCACGATCTTCGGTGAAGAAGGAAGTTCCCGGGCTTCAAAGCTTCCACAAACCGGACAGGCAATCATCTTCTGCTCCTTCTGTTTCTCGAAGGCCTTCCGATCCTTGAACCACCCCTCAAATGTGTGTCCTTTTTCACATTTCAGATCATAAATAATCAAGAATACTACCTCTTTAATTATCTTTCCTCTTCAATATCATGTTAACAGTCAAAAAACAATAGAGCAGCAGCACGACGACAAGGTCCCGTCAAAGTTCGGAAATTTAATATAAATATCATGCACTTACAAAATAAAGCGCCTTTCGCTCTTTATTCAATAAATACAATGTATTACGAATTTAGATGACTTGCCCTTGAGCACGACGAGTCGGGCAACAGGTATCTTCCAGTGGAATCTGGTGAAAAAGTCTTCAATTTACGCTATTCGACAGCGTTTTCTCAACGGTGCAGGGTAATATTTTATTTCAGGCCATGCAAATAAAGGTGGACATTTCCGGATAAATTTTATATGAACATCCCCCTGTCGGGATGTGGCCCAGCTTGGTAGGGCACTGCGTTCGGGACGCAGGAGTCGCGCGTTCAAATCGCGCCATCCCGACCATTTTTATCCGCCCACCACGGAAGCCATCTGGAAGATCGGCAGATACATGGCGATGATCATTCCGCCGACAACCCCCCCCAGAAACACCATCATGAAAGGTTCCAGGAGCGAGGTCATGGCACTTACCGC
The DNA here is from genome assembly GCA_034006265.1 of Syntrophus sp. (in: bacteria). GTDB lineage: Bacteria > Desulfobacterota > Syntrophia > Syntrophales > Syntrophaceae > Syntrophus. The sequence goes on from JAVETB010000001.1 coordinate 51,519, forward strand.
CACATCCACTTCATCATCATAAAAATCGGCGATTTTAGCCAGCATGGCATCCAACGCGCCGGTGTGCTCCCCTACCGCGATCATCTGAACAACCATGGGAGGAAACAGCCCCGATGCCTCAAGGGGTTCCGCGATCGTTTTCCCTTCGCTGATGCTGCGCCGCGTGTTCATCAGCGCCTCCTCGACGATCTTGTTTCCGGACGTTCTGCTCACAATGGCCAGGCCGTCGAGAATGGGAACGCCGCTGCTCATCATTGTGGAGAGGGTCCGGGTGAATTTGGCCACGGCAACCTTTTTAAGGAGCGGACCGAAGACGGGCAACTTCAGAAGCGCCCGGTCCACAAGAACATTCCCCTGATCGGTTCTGTAAAACTGCTTGAAGGCGAAGATTGCGGCAATGACCGCCGCAACCATATAAACGAAATAGTGCTGCATGAATTCGCTGCAATTGACCAGGAACTGAGTCGGCGCGGGCAGGGCGCCGCCCATATCGGAAAACATTTTCTGGAATACGGGAATCACCTTCAGAAGCAGCAGCGTCACCACTCCGATGGAGATCACCAGAACGCTGATCGGGTACGTCATGGCTCCCTTGACCTTGCGTTTGAGCTTCATGGCTTTTTCCATATAGGTAGAAAGTCTTCCCAGGATGACATCCAGAATGCCGCCGCTTTCTCCGGCTGCAATGAGATTGACAAAGAGTTCGTCAAAAATTTGAGGGTATTTTTTCAGCGCATCCGTCAAAGAAGCTCCACCTTCAATATCCTCCTTGATGGCCGTGATGACCTTGGCAAAGGTTTTGTTGGTTTCCTGCTGCGCCAGAAGATCCAGACATTGAATCAGAGGAAGGCCGGAGTCGATCATCGTCGAAAAGATACGGGCAAAAACGACAATCTGCTTCTCTTTGACTTTCTGTTGAAGAAACGGCAGATATTCGAGAAGGTCTTTGGGTTTTTTCTTGATCGTTATCGACCGATATCCCTGCCTCCGAAGCAGCCTTTTCAACGCCGCTTCATCGGCAATCTTCATTTCACCTTTCTTGACCTCACCTCTGCGGGTGATTGCTTCCCATACTAACTCCGTCATGACGACAACTCCTTCTTATTCAGGACGCTCCGTGAAAAAAAACCGTGACAGCTCTTCCATAATAGCAAACGGCATCGGAAGAAATTTTATTTCAAGAAACGTTCCCCGTTGTCGTCCCTGCTTGAACCCTGTTCCAATATGAGATCGATTCCGCGGGCGGAGCCGACGCGGTCACAGGCAAGATCGGGTTGGAAAGCCGAGAAGAGGGCCGATCAAGAGAGTGGTTTGATCAGGGAAGGAAATTGTTAACGCTGTCCTGCATGTTGGCGGAATTGTTTCCGCCGGATTTCATGCATGACAATCCCCGCGGAGACGGATACATTGAGCGAATCGATTTTTCCAAGCATCGGGATGGAGATGAAGAAATCGCACTTCTTCCGGATGAGGGGCCGCACCCCTTTCCCTTCAGCCCCCATGACCAGGCCTACTGCCGCCGAATAATCCGGGGCCGATACGGATTGGGAGGCCTGCGCGTCAGCCCCGAAAATCCAGAAGCCCCGCGTTTTGAGTTCATCAAGGGCACGGGCCATATTGGAGACACGGGCCACCGGAAGATGGCGGACAGCCCCCGCGGAGGTTTTAATAACGGTGGCTGTTATGGAAGCCGCACGATGCTCGGGAAGGATCACCCCGTTGGCGCCGAAACAGTGAGCCGTTCGGATAAGGGCCCCCAGATTGTGGGGATCTGTGATCCCGTCCAGAATGAGCACCAGATCGTACAGGCAGGACGGATGCCGATTGGCGATCACCGCATCCAGGTCCTGGTAGTGATAAGCCCTGCATATCCCGATTACGCCCTGGTGAGAAGCCTTCCCTGTCAGTTCATCCAGGTACGATCGCTCCCGGACCTCAACAGGCACACCCTGTTGAGCGGCCAGGATTCTAATCTCGCGGATCGCCGCTTCGCTCCGCCCCCGGGCCAACACGATTTTCTCCACGCCCCCGCGGCCGCTGATCAGCGCCTCCTTCAAAGGATTGACGCCATAAATGACTTCCATGGGCATCCCTGCGATCTTGTACGTACGTGAGGTCCATCTCGAACAAGACCCCGAATAATCCCGCCACGGGGGAATTATCCTGCCGTCAGCCCCCGGGCGATCTCTCTGCAGAGTTCATCCGCAGCAGCCACGGGGTCTTCCGCCGTCTGAATCGGCCGGCCGACGACCAGGTAGTCCGAGCCCCGCCGGATGGCCTCTTCAGCGGAGAGAACGCGCTTCTGATCATCCCCGGCCACCCTGGCCGATCCGCGAATCCCCGGCGTTACGATGGCAAAGCCCTCGCCGCAGGCCTGCCGAACCGCCTCGACATCCTGCGCCGATGCGACGACCCCGGAAAGGCCGGCGTCCCGGGCCATGCGCGCCAGCCTCAGAACCAGCTCCGCCGTTGAGCAGGAGAAGCCCAAGGCCCTGAGATCGTCGTCATTCAGGCTGGTCAGGACCGTCACCCCTAGAACGACCGGCTCGGGAAGCTCCCGCTTCCGCGCCGTCTCCCGCACGGCCTTCGCGGTCTCTGCCATCATGCTCATCCCGCCCAGCGCGTGGACATTGAACATGGGCACCCCCATCTCCACGGCGCCTTCAGCTGCTCTGGCAACCGTGTTGGGGATGTCATGGAACTTGAGATCCAGAAAAACCCGTGAGCCCGCCTTCTGGATCTCCTCAACGAGCCTGGGGCCGAAACGGGTGAAGGCCTCCTTGCCGACTTTGAACAACCCGACATGACCCGTGAGAAGCCGGACCCAGGACATGGCCTCGTCGAATCCCCTTCCCATGTCCAGGGCAAAGATGAGCTTTTCCCGCGCCTCCTCATTCGACATAGTCTTCGTCACCGATAAATTCTGTCGTATCATCAACGATGAGCTTGAAATCTTCCTTGGCCCCCATGAGATATTCCGGGTGGGAAAAATGAACCTTGTTATCGGCAATTTCCCGGAGCGCAGCGACAATCTCCCGGTTGTTGCGGGTATTGGTTAATGGTTTCGAACCTTTCAAAAGCTGTTTGGATCTTTTCACCGCCAGCAGAACCAGGGCGAAGCGGTTCCCGGTAACTTGCAGAGCATCTTCAACAGTTATTCTTGCCATGCTGAACAGGCCTCCCTGAAAATGATATTCCCTATGTTAATCCTGTTTTTCCTCATCGAGGATGTCCTGAATCTGTTTTGTTCTTCTTTCCGTCCGGCTTTTTTCCGCCACATAAATCGCCTGAAGAGAATCGACCGCCCGATTCAGTGAATCATTAAAGATGACATAATCATACGCGGGCGCCTCTTCTATTTCCTGACGGACCTGGCTCAGGCGTTTCTTGATTTCGGCGTCCGATTCTCCCCTTTTTTGCAGCCTCGCCTTCAACTCGGCCAAAGAGGGAGGCAGAACAAAGACATAGATACCACCGGAATAATTCTTTTTCAATGTCTTTGCCCCTCTCATTTCGATATCCAGGAGCATATCCCGACCCTGATCCAAAAAGCGGTCCATCATTTTCCCGGATGTCCCGTAATAGTGACCGTAATTCTCCTCCCATTCGGCAAATTCACCCTGCTCAATCCGTTCCCGGAATTCCGCCTCGGCAATGTAGAAGTAGTCCTTTCCGTCAACTTCTCCCTGTCTGGGTTTCCTGGTGGTATAGGAAACGGAAAATTGAACCTCGGGATGCCGTTCGAGAAATTTTCGGCGGATAGACGTCTTGCCCGCTCCGGACGGAGCGGACAGGACGAGAAAGAGCCCCCTGGATCCCCGATCGGACTTATTCAATGTTCTGCACCTGCTCCCTCAATTTCGCCAGTTCACTCTTGATCTCGATAACCTGCCGGGAGATTTGAGCGTCACTGCTCTTGGAACCGATCGTATTGATCTCCCTGCCCATTTCCTGGATGAGAAAGTCAATTTTCCTTCCCACGGCCTCCGCGCTGTTCATCATGGCCTCAAATTGTTCAAGATGGCTGCGGAAACGGACGGTTTCTTCCGTAATATCGCTCCGCTCCGCCATGACCGCCACTTCCTGGGCCAGACGCGCCTCATCGACGACCAGCCCCTTGGTCAATTCCTGAACGCGGGCAACCAGGCGGCCGTGATATTCCTCGAGGAGCACCGGCGTTCTATTGATGATCCCGTCGAGAGATGTGCGGATATAGCCAATCCGGTCCGTGAGATCCCGGTAGAGAATGTCTCCTTCCGTCTTCCGCATGGCCTTCAGCTCCGCCAGCGCTTCATAAAAGACCGGCTCCACCTTCTCCCAGCAGGCCTGCAAATCGGGGATCGCCTCCACGGGGGTCATCACGTCCTTGAAGCGCGACAGCAGCTCCAGGGTAATCTCATCCGCAAGATTCAATTCATTTTTCATCTCCACCAGCAGAGAAAAATAATTTTTCAGCAAGGGCAGATTGAGGGAATACCGGCTTTCACCGCCCTCTCCATTGTCGGCATCCATCTTGATGGACACATCAATCCGGCCACGGAAAAAGTGCTCGCCGACTTTTCTTTTGATCTCCATCTCCATCGGGAGAAAAAGGTTGGGGAGGCGAAGGGACACCTCCAGGTATCGGTGATTGAGCGACCTCATCTCAACCACGATCTTTCTCGCGTTATCAGTGGATTCCGCCCGTCCGTAACCGGTCATACTGCTGATCATGTCTTGTTCCCCTATTCCTTAAAATTCCTTTTACGCACAGCAGGCTGCGCCTCTTTCAGGCCTTCCGGCTCTTCAACTGCTCGACATACCTGGCGCGGATCTTGTTGAACATTTCAATCGAGGTTTTTTCCGCGTAATCGGGATACGTCCAGGGAAGCGTTGAAAAGGTTTTATGACTGTACATCAGCGTCAAGTCCGCGTAAATCCCGTCCCGGAGATAAGGCCGATGGGTATACCCCTTGCCCGTAGCCAGAATCAGATGGGCCTTGGCAATGTACCCGGGATCAATATTGACCGTCCTCTTTCCGGCCACCGCAAACCGGTCCTCCAGGGAATTGGTCAGGTTCTTGATATCGGGAAGGCTTTCCGGTTGGCTGAGGCGCTCGAAGGACACAAACCGCCTCAGCAGCGAAGGCCCCATCTCCTCGGCATAGTAAGACGTATAGTCGAAGGGAAGAAGGCCGCTGATGAAGTCCGTCTCCCCGTAAGTTTCGATCACGCAGGCCAGAATGTCGCGCAGAACGTCCCGATCCACGGCAAAGAGACTCATGATCAGCTTGACCGCTTCAGCTTCGTGAGGCCGGCTCATAGAACCTTTTTCAACTCCTGGCGGGTCACCGTTGCCGTTCCCACCTTGCCGACGACGATGCCCGCGGCGCAGTTGGAGATCGCCGCCGCTTCCCGGAAGCTGGCCCCCGAAGCCATGCAGAGGGCGAAAACACCGATCACCGTATCCCCCGCGCCGGTGACGTCAAACACTTCCCGGGCTTCCGTCGGGAAAAGGGTATGCAGAATCCCACCACCTTGCCCGTCTCTTTCAAAAAGGCTCATCCCTTCCTCTCCCCGCGTGATCAGCAGGGACCGGAAATTGTAGCGGGACAGCAGCTCCTTCCCGACACGGGCAAGCTTATCCCCTGTCGGCGCATCCACTCCGACGGCCCTGCCCGCTTCATGATGATTGGGGGTTATGATGTCCACCCCCGAATACAGGGACAGGTCGGTTCGCTTAGGATCGGCGCAGACCACGATATCCGTCCCGGACACAACCTCAAGAAGGCCCGTCATCAGCTCTTTGGTGACAACCCCTTTTCCGTAATCGGAAACCACGATGGCTCCCAGTTCTCCGCGCAGCGTCCGGGCATAGGCAAGCAGCTTTCCGATGCTCTCCGCATCCGCCGTCTGCCGGCTCTCCCGATCGAACCGGACAACCTGCTGTCCGTGGGCAATAATCCTTGTCTTCAGGGTCGTCGGGCGCCCCGTTTCGACCACCAGCCCCGCCGGATCAATGTTCCTCCCGCGGAACTCTTCCCGGATCCGCTCGGCCATGGCATCCTCACCGACGATCCCGGCGCCGTATACCCTTCCCCCCATGGAATAGATGTTATTGATGACATTGGCGCAACCACCGAGAAGAAGATGGTCCCCGGAAACATCCACAACAGGAACCGGCGCCTCGGGAGAAATCCGGGCGACCCTCCCCCGGATAAAATGATCCACCATGACATCTCCGACAACCAGCACTCGGGCTTCGGAGAAACGTGCAACAATTTCCCGCGCTCTCTTTCTGTCCAGAACTTTTTTCATATCAGATTTATCAAATATTAGATTTTCAAGCGAATTTTATTCCTTTGAGGGCGACCGATGCTATTACCATGAGGCATGTTTGTCAAATCATTTCTTGCCTTGAAATCCTGCTCCCGGTTTTGCCGGTCTATTCCTGATTGACTTCACATGAATTATCAAGTAGAGGGAAATGCTTAGAATAATAAACAGGTTTACTCTGGGAAACGCGTTCATGATCCGGTCGATTCTCCTTATTTTTGTGGGTGTGTCCATTACCGCTTTTTTTTCTTTCTGGGCTGTTGTCTTCTCCCTCCTTGGCGTGGGAGAGAACCGCATCCACAGACTGGCGCAGCTCTGGGCCAGGATGCTGCTGGCCCTTTCCTCGATACCCGTGGAAATATCCGGTCTGCGCCATGTCCTCCTGGACAGGCCCCAGATCTTTGCCGCCAATCACCAGAGCGACATCGATACCCTGGTGGCCATGGCCTGCATTCCCGTTCAGTTCCGCTGGATCGCCAAGCAGGAGCTCTTCAGCATTCCCCTCTTCGGCACCGCCATGCGCAATGCGGGATACATCCCCATTGACCGGAGGAATCATGACAGCGCCCTGAGAAGCCTGGAGGATGCCGCCCAGATCATTCGAAGGGGCCGTTCCGTCATGACCTTCCCCGAAGGGACAAGAAGCGGTGAGGGGACGATCCAGCCTTTCAAACAGGGGGTCTTTCATCTTGCGATCTCGGCCGGCGTCCCTGTTGTCCCGGTGACGATCATCGGAAGCGGGGCCATCATGCGGAAGCGCTCTCTTAAGATCAACCCGGGCGGCGTGAAGCTGATTTTCGACAAGCCGATCGACGCGGCGAACTATTCCATTGAAACGCGCCACCAGCTCATCGACAAGGTGCGAAATACTATTGTTGAAAATTACCGGGGCGATTCATCCCCTCTCAAGCCCGGTGCAGCCACTCAACACACCGGAACAGAAAAGGGAGTTTGAGGTGGGAACGAAATCTTCAAACAATCCTGCTTCCCGTTCTTCATGGAAACACGAGATTCCCGGCGTCATCAGCCTGACGGCGGCCCTCTTCCTGTTGCTGTGCCTTTTTTCCTATTCCCCGCAGGACCCCTCCATCGGCCATTACGTCCCGCCGGGAGGACCGGTCCATAACCTCATCGGCCGGTTCGGCGCTCACCTTTCCTATGCCCTTCTGTGGTTCTTCGGGATGAGCATTTTCCTCCTGCCTGCCGGATTGCTGACCGTCTCCATTCTGTATTTTGTCCGGCCGGATTTCAGGACAGGCAAAAAAATCTTCATTGGATTTTCCGGGTTGATGCTGTCTTCCTCCGGGCTCCTTTCTCTGCTGGCTCCGGCCCTGAACCTCCACGACGTTCAGGATCAGCCCGGCGGTCTGCTGGGAAAGGCGTTGACAGGACTGATGTCTTCCTCCCTTGGCTCTGCCGGCACAGCGCTCCTGCTCCTGTTTGTCCTGACTATCTCCCTGATGATCCTGTTCCGGTTCTCCCTGCTGTCCATGGGAAGCCTCCTGAAGGCGAATCTGGCGGCGGGCGGGCCGGTCCTGATGTCCCTGTTCCGCAAGGGAAGAACCATCCTCCCGGAAAGGAAGGAAAAGACGCCCCGCATTCATACCCGGAAGCCGGCGGCCCCGCCGGTCGGGGAAAAGACCAACCCGCCGGAACCGCCCCCCCTCGTCCCCGTTGTGCGGCGTGGAGGAGGATATACGCTGCCGCCCCTCACCCTGCTGGACTACAAGGAGCGCAAGGACGCGAAGGTCAGGAAGGACGCCCTGCTGGCCAACTCCCGAACCGTTGAAAAGACCCTGGCCGATTTCGGCGTGGTAGGGAAGGTCGTGGAGGTTCAGCCCGGCCCCGTCGTCACCCTCTACGAACTGGAACCGGCGCCGGGAGTCAAGATCAACCGGATCACGACCCTTTCCGATGACCTAGCCCTGGCCCTGAAAGCGCCCAGCATCCGGATCATGGCCCCGATCCCCGGCAAGGCCGCCGTCGGCATTGAAATCCCCAACGGCAACAGGGAAACCGTCTATCTCCGGGAGGTCCTGGACAGCGAGACGTTCCGCGAATCCCGCCTCGTTCTTCCCATCGCCCTGGGCAAGGATATCGTCGGCAACCCCATGGTGGCGGACCTGACCCGCATGCCCCATCTCCTCATCGCCGGGACCACCGGATCGGGGAAGAGCGTTTCCCTCAATGCCATGATCTGCAGCATCCTGCTCAAAGCCGCGCCTGAAGATGTCAAGTTCCTCATGATCGATCCCAAGCGGCTGGAACTCTCTTCCTACGAGGGGATCCCTCATCTCCTCCACCCCGTGGTGGTGAGCCCCAAGAAGGCCGCCCAGGTGCTCAAGTGGGCCGTGGAGGAGATGGAGCGGCGCTATCAGATGATCGCCGCGTCGGGCGTGAAGAACATCGATTCCTACAACAAGGCCCTCGCGACAGCCGCGCCACAGCAGCCCCTGCCCGGACTGGTTCCCTCCTCCGAAGGAGTGCAGCAGAGTTCACCGCCTTCCAAGCTGCCCTATATCGTCATTATCATCGACGAGCTGGCGGACCTCATGATGGTCGCCCAGAAAAACGTGGAGGACTCCCTGACCCGGCTGGCCCAGATGGCGCGGGCGGCGGGCATCCACCTCATGCTGGCGACCCAGCGCCCCTCGGTGGATGTCATCACCGGCCTGATCAAGGCCAACTTCCCCACGCGCATCTCCTTCCAGGTTTCCTCCAAGGTGGATTCCCGCACCATCCTGGATCAGCAGGGCGCGGAAAGCCTGCTGGGCTCCGGCGATATGCTCTTCCTACCCCCGGGGACCTCTAAAATCTCGAGGATTCACGGGGCCTTCGTCTCCGACCGGGAGATCGAACGCATCACGGAATACATCAAGGAGCAGGCACAACCCACCTACGACGAATCCATTTCCCGCTACGAAGCGGACTCGGAGGCAAGGGAGGGAGAACGGGGCGACGAAGATTTTGACGAGAAATATGACGAGGCCGTGGAACTGGTGACGGACCTGGGACAGGCCTCCATTTCCCTCGTCCAGCGCTACATGAAGATCGGCTACAACCGGGCCGCCCGCCTCATTGAACGGATGGAATCGGAGGGCATCGTCGGGCCTTCGGACGGCGCGAAACCCCGGAAAGTCCTAGTCGGAAAGCTGCCGCGATGAGAGAAAGCACCGTCCATGTCGTCAACCTCGGCTGCCCGAAAAATCTCGTCGATTCAGAGGTGATGGCCGCCCTGCTGGCCCAGGCTGGTTTCCGGATCGTCTCCACGCCGGAAGATGCCGAAATCCTGCTGCTCAACACCTGCGCTTTCATCCTGCCGGCCCGGGAGGAATCCATCGATGAAATCTTCCGGCTCGCTGAATGGAAAAGGCAGGGGACATGCAGGTATCTCATCGTTACCGGCTGCCTTCCCCAGCGCTACGGCGCGGAGCTGGCGGCGGAGATCCCCGAGGTGGATCTCTTTCTGGGGATTTCGGAAGTGCCGAACATCGCCGATCATCTCCGGATGCTGCGAGACGGGCAACCCGGCGCGCAGGCAAACCGCGCCGTGGTGACCCCGCCCCTCTTCCTCATGAATGCCGGCCATCCCCGCCTCCTTTCCGCGCCGACCTTCAGCGCCTACATCAAGATCGCCGAGGGCTGTTCGCATCGCTGCGCTTACTGCGTCATTCCCAAGATCCGGGGAAAGGCCCGCAGCCGGCCCGTCGATGATCTCCTCGAGGAAGCGCAAGGCCTCGCGGATCGCGGCGTCAGGGAACTGATTCTGATCGCCCAGGATACCACCGCCTACGGCCGCGACCTGCCCGGAAAGCCCACCCTGGCCCTTCTCCTCCGGGAACTGGCCACCCTGGACGGCCTGGCCTGGATCCGCCTTCTCTACACCTATCCGCCCGGCCTGACGGACGAACTCTTCGCGGTCATCGCGGAACATGACCGGATCTGCCCCTACCTGGATGTCCCGATCCAGCACATCGATGACGCTATTCTCAAGGCCATGAAGCGCCGGGGCGACAGCCGCCGGATCCGGAAGAGGCTGAACCGCGCCCGGGAGGTCATCCCAGGCCTTGCCCTGCGGACGTCACTCATCGTGGGCTTCCCCGGAGAAACACCGGCTCAGTTCAACCGCCTCCTGGCTTTTGTCCAGGAGATCCGCTTTGATCACCTCGGGGTCTTTCCCTATTCCCCGGAAGAGGGAACGCCCGCGGACAAGCTGCCCCGCCGGGTCTCGGAACGGACAAAAAAGGCCCGGCGCAATCTGCTCATGGAGGAGCAGACGGTCATTTCCAACGAGATCAATTCGACCCTCGTGGGCTCCCGCCAGGAGGTGCTCATTGAAGGCCCGAGCGGCCATCCCGATTATCCCTTCGTGGGGCGCTGCCGTCGCCAGGCCCCGGACATCGACGGGGTGACGTATGTAAAAAGCGGAAACCAGGCCCTTCCGCCCGGCTCCCTCGTCCCCTGCCGGATCATTGCGGCAGACGACTACGATCTCTTTGCACAGCCTGTTGGATCGCCGTATTGAAGAGGGCCGACATGCCTGATAAAAAGCGCATCTTCATCAGTTCTGTCCAGAAGGAACTCGAACTGGAGCGGGCCGCCGTTTCAGGCCTCATTGCCACGGACCCCTTTCTGATGCAGCATTGCAGCCCGATCCTCTTTGAACGGGAGCCTGCCTCTTCCCGCCCCGCTTCCATGCCCTATCTCGACAGGCTTCGCGAATGCTCCGTTTACGTGCTCCTCGTCGGAAAGGACTACGGTCGACCGGACGGGGGCCTTTCGGCCACCCATCACGAATATCGCCTCGCCCGGAAGCTCGAGCTTCCCTCCCTGATTTTTCTCAAGGGGAGAACCGATGAAGGCCGCTTGCCGGAGACGCAGGCCTTCATTGAAGAAATCAAAAGGGCCGGCCACACCTACAAGAGATTTCATGATCGGGAAGACCTCAAGCCGGAAATGCTCCGGGCGCTCCTGCGCACCCTGTCCGAACAATTCGGGATTCAGGCCACCAGCGCCGAGCTGAGCGAAAGCGAACACCTGATTGAAGCGGCCTCGTCCTTCGAGACAGCCATGCTGCGGGATGTGCCGGTCAGCGAACTGGATCAGCGGCTGATCGAGGAATTCAAGGGCCGGATTCCCGGAGATTTCCACGAAACATGGTCTGCCGCCGAGGTGCTCCATGCCCGGGGCCTCCTGCTGCGCTGCGATGATCCGGCCGCATTCTGCGCCAGCGCGGCGGCACTCGTTCTTTTCGGCGCCCATCCCGCCTTTCGTTTCCCCCAATGCGAAATCCTCGTCGATGCCTACGACGATACGCGCATATCGGGCCGCCCCAAAGGTCAGCTGAACGTAAACGCCCCGCTTCCCCATGCCCTGGAGGAGATCCTTGCCTTCATCGACGCTCACACCTTTCATCCCCGGCGCGTGGTCGGCCTCAACAGCGTCCGCCTCGATGAGTATCCACGGGAGGCCATCCGGGAAGCCCTCCTGAACGCCCTTGCCCATCGCAACTACGAGGACGCTTCGCGCAAAGTCTTCGTCCGCCTCTTCAGCGACCGCATCGAGATCGCCAGCCCCGGCTACCCGCTCAAACCGATCACCCTGGCCAAATTGCGAAAAGGCAACTACCGACCCTGTTCGAGGAATCCCCTGATCGCCCAGGCCCTCTGCATCCTCGATAAGATGGAGCAGCGGGGAACGGGTTTCGCCCGCATGCGCGACGCCATGCTCAACCACGGCCTCGATCCGCCCGTTCTCGATCAGCAGGACGGCTTTTTCGTGGTCACCCTGCCCGGACCGGCCGGCAACTACGACCGCCTGAGGCCGCCGACCGATGCACCGGGCTTCATTACTCCCGCCATGGAAGCCAGGTTGAATGAACGGCAGAAAGAAATGGTGAAACTGCTTGTTGATGGCGAGGAATTGACCAGCCGCCGCTGTGAGGGAAATTTCGGCATCACACGGGACACGGCAGCCCGCGACTTTGCATTGCTTGTACAGCTGGGCATTGCGGAAAAACAGGGCAGAGGGCGATCCGTTCGTTATCGTATTGCTCAAATCCCCAATCGTCAGATAATCGTCAGATGAAATTTCATAATCGTCAGATCAGAGGACAAGATACCACGATAATCATCAGGTGATGTAAAGGAATTTCCGGGTTCAGAAAATTGAAATATGGTCACTCAGGTTACATGTCATTGATGACGGCACAGGGAAGGCCGGGGAAAGGGGTACCACGTTCGCCGAGTTCGACGGAGAGGACGCGATGATCCTCATCGGCGATCCCGGAATGGGAAAGACAACGCGTTTTAAAGAAGCGGCCAAAGCGGGTTATCCGACGGTTCGAAGCTTCCTGATAATCTATTATAGGCAAGAAGCGCTCATGAATGCTTGTGAGGGCTCGGATTTTATCCTATTTTTCACCGATCATTAATATTGATAATGTTCTTTAATGGTTAACGATGCAATGCCTCCGGGGCAAAATCTATTTACCTTGAAATATCATAGATAGAACTTGATATTTCAAGGTAAATTCAATAGACTGCTTCCATGAAACTGATCGACAGAAAAACGGATCGGGTCAAGCTGGCGAAGTTGATTTCCCTCTTTCCCGTCACGGCGATTCTCGGGCCCCGGCAGTGTGGAAAAACCACTCTCGCTCGAACACTCGATGCCGACGCCTATTTCGATCTCGAAAATCCCCAGGATCTTGTCCGCTTGGAACAGCCCCAGCTCGCCCTGGAAGATCTGACGGGGCTCATCGTCATCGATGAGATCCAGCGCTTGCCGGATCTTTTCCCCCTCCTGCGCTACCTGGTGGACCAGGAAAAGAGACTTCACTTCGTCATCCTGGGAAGCGCTTCCCGGGATTTGATCCGACAGAGTTCGGAATCCCTCGCAGGAAGAATCGCCTATTTCTCATTGAGCGGTTTCCGTCATACCGACATCGATTCCCGGGACCTAAAAAACCTCTGGCTGCGCGGAGGATTGCCCCGATCCTTCTTGGCAGCTTCCAACCAAGACAGTCTGCTCTGGCGGAATCAATACATAACGACGTTTCTGGAACGGGATATCCCTCAACTGGGAATTACAATCCCTGCCCGAACGTTGCGGCGCTTCTGGACGATGTTGAGCCATTACCATGGCCAGATCCTGAACTATGCAGAACTGGGCCGCTCCTTCGGCATCTCCGACATGACCGTGCGTAAATATTGCGACATCCTGGAAGGAACGTTCATGGTCCGCATCCTTCAGCCATGGTCCGTCAATATCGGAAAACGCCTGGTAAAGCGGCCGAAACTCTATCTGCGCGACCCAGGCTTGTTCCATGCCTTGCAGACGATTGCAACACAGGAACAACTCTCCGTTTCACCCCGACTCGGTGCCTCCTGGGAGGGATTTGCCCTGGAATGCATCTGCCGGACCCTGGACAAAGAGGCTTCGGAACTCTACTTCTGGAACACCCATTCAGGAGCGGAACTGGATCTTTTCTGGCAGGCGATGGGAAGAAACTGGGGTGTGGAATTCAAGTACGAGGATGCCCCCCGATTGACCCGATCCATGAAGACTGCCGTTGAAGACCTCGCCTTGGAGCGGCTGTGGGTCATCTATCCGGGAAAGGCAACCTATCGCCTTTCCGAAAAAATCCAAGTGCTCCCCCTTGCGGACATTGCTGACGTCTGGAATTACGGATGATCCGAAGTCACCATAGCCCCCTCCAATTTCCACCTAATTCTTAGACCAAAATAAGGAATTCCAGGTATTGCCCTCCTCGGGCATTCAGGGCATAGTTCGGCTCAAAAGAAACGCCACCATCCTCGTGATGCGAGTTCTGAGGCTAGACAATGAGGAGGCTCCCATGAACCAGCCCCTGTGGAAAGAAGAAAGTGAGAAGCGAAGAGAGGAATCGGAGAAGCGTCACGCGCGGATGGCCAGGCTTTTCAAAGAAGACCGCCTGGGCTTTGAACGGGAGCGCAAGCGCCTTTTCGATGAGTTTTTCAGCAGTGTCGAGGATGAAGATCTGCGCCAACGGCTGCGATCCCTGCAGGCTTCCTTCGAAACGAAAATGAAGCACGCCGGATCAGCCCATAACCGGTTCGTGCTGGCCCAGACATTGTTCTGGGACAATTTTCACAACAACTGGGAGCCCGGCATTCTGCAGTTCAGTGAATCCCTGAAGAACCTGGAGAGAACATACAGCGCCTTCGATGATAAGCAGGATTCTTAGAGCCCACGGTTCTGGTAGGTATAGGTTACGGCGACGCCTACCGAAAACCTCTCCGAATATCGCCCTTCCGCGTTAAGATGAAACCCCCTGCCCAGAGGCACGGAAATTCCTCCATAACCGCCGATCTCCGTTTTATTCTTCACGGTGGCGTCTTCTTCCAGTAACGGGATTCCAGAAATGTGGCGGGAGGAGGTCACACGGGCTTCCGAGTAATGGATGAAAGGGCCGGCATACAGGATGATCCCGCGGGGAACGGTGGCTGATACGCTGATCCCCGACGTAATCTCCCACAGATCCCTGACGTTGAGCTCCGCCTTGTAGGGGGCGCCATTCCAATGCCCCCGGACCTCGTCTCCAAAATCGCCGAAGAAGAAGGAACCCTGAAGAAAAGCACCGATTCCGAAAGCCCCTCCCAGGGGAAAGAAGACCTTGGCCCCCAAGGCGCCGAAAGGCGTTTCATTTTCCTCAAAATCATTGGGAGAAGAGGTGGTCGTATTTATCCTGGAACGGAAACCATCTTCGATCTCCAGATCGGCGATCCCGATTCTCCCGTAAACTTCCCAGAGGTGGCGGGCGCCGCCATAGGCCACCTGCGAATATACCCGGTTCTGCCGGAATACGCAAGTTCCGTCACTCTCGAATTTGTCCTCATGATAGTCAAACCCGACAGTCGTGTTCAATCCGCCTTTCTCCCTGGAAAGCGACTGCGGGGGACCGAACAGGCCGCCTGCGGCAGCATTTCCCGGGACATAAAAAAGGACCACCAGAAAGGACATCCCTAGAAATTTCATCAGTCGTTTCGCCATTGAGACCTCCGGAACCTCTGCATCATCCCTTGTCAGGGTTGCTCTTATTCAATCCCGCTTCCGACGCTCACGGGCATTTTTTCCTCTCCGGACGGAAGCTGTTTCGTCAGATGTTTTTTCCGCGCTTCAATTTTCTGCTTCCGGTACTGGGCAAAGGCATCCCGGATGGAAAGGTAGGGGTCGATCGCCGCCCCTTTGAGCGCCTCATAATCACCAATCCTCAAGGAGGTATCGTTGACCGCCTCGTATCCCCTCACCGTCATGGGGGCGTACCAGGGATTCAAATAGGAGACGGGGGAAAGAAAATGCCTTCCGGCAATGTCAACCGTATCCCGGAGGCTGGACGGTCCCAGAAACGGCCAGACGATGTAGAAGCCGGGCCCCAGGCCGTAAATCCCCAGGGTCTGTCCCAGATCGACATTCTGTTTGGGAAGATCCAGTTCGTTTTTCGATGAGGGATCCAGAAATCCACCAACCCCCCACAGGGTGTTCACAACAAAACGTCCCGATTCCTTGACGGCGCCGCTGAAATCGGCCTGAAGCAGGCAACTGAGAAACCGGACTGGAAAGGCGAGATTTGAGAAAAAATTCCGGACGCTGATTCTCGCGGGCTCGGGAACAACCTCTCCATAGGTCTGGGATACAGGCTTGAGCAGCCAGAAGTATAGCTTGTCGTTAACATGGTACATGGCCCGGTTGAAAGGCTCCAGGGGGTCATAGAGGGTTGCCGGCGCTTCTCCCCCTTCCTCCGGCACATAGTCCGACTCCAGATCATCGGTATGCCCGTTCGTCTTTTCCTCCTCCGGAATCCCCGGGGACGTCCCCGGAACGACGCTTTCCGGCGCATTCTTTGCAGGCACCGCCCTGCTCTCAGGCTCATCAGCTGAGGGTTCGCCCATTTCCGGACTGTCGACGCTTCCCGGATCAGGCTTTGACTCTCTTGCCGTAGGTTCCTGCGAAACCGGCTCAAGCTGGTTCGAGTTGCCCGAACTCGGGAGAAGAATCGGCGCCGAGGCTGAGGCCGCCACGGCAGACGAGGCGTCGGCACGCGGAGCACCGCCACCGGCAAGAAGAACGAGAAGAAGAACGGTCAGACAGAAATGTTTCATGACAGGGATCCCCTTTTCCTGTGCTCTGGAGACTACGTTTCTTTCACCTTTTTTCTCAGGGTCTGAAGCATCTGTTCCGGGGTGTTTTTTGCCAGTATTTCATTGAACTGCGTACGGTAATTCTGGATCAGGCTGACGTTTTCCACGACGACGTCATAGACTTTCCAGGCATTCCCCTTCCGGATCATCCGGTATGTGAAAGGAATCGTCTTTGAGGAGGACAGAATTCTCGTCGTCACTTCGGCCTGGTGGTCAGAAAGCATGATTTCCCTGTCAAAAATAACTTTCTCGTTGGCATAGGCGAGAATCCTGTCCGCGTAGGTTTTTTCAAGCACCTGCCGGAAGAGGTGAACGAACTCCTCGCGCTGAGCGGTGTTGAGGCTGTTCCAGTTTCTGGCCAGGGCCCGCCTGGACAGCTCCACCTCGTCGAACATGAGGACGTAAATGGCTCTGAGCTTATCCTTTTTGACCTCCTTGGCCGATGCCGGCTTAAGCACCGGATCCCTTAGAATTTCAAGCACCTTGTTAACATGAACCTTCAGCGTTTCCGTGGCCGCACCGGCACAGGCCGGCGCCGGCAACAGCGAAAGCACAAACCATAAAACGATTGCGATTCCGAGGTGTTTTTTCATGGCGAATCCTTTTCTTTCTTCTATTCAGCGCTGTCTGTCTCTTTTTTGATCTCACCGAAGGCATATTTGCCGATGAGGCTTTCGATATCCAATGCCGGATGCGTCTCAATGATCGCCCCACCCGGGCGCAGGAGCTCGCCCCCTCCTCCCGGATCGACGCTGAGGTACTTGTCTCCGATCAATCCCTCCGTCTTAATCGAAGCGATGGCATCGTCATAAATCTTGATGTCCTTTTTGATCTTCATCTCCACAACCGCTCTCAGGTCCTTCTGGTCGATGAAAAGCCTTTCCACCCTGCCGATTTCGATGCCCATCATATCCACGGTGCTGCCGGCCCTCAAACCGGAGACGGAGGTAAAGCGGGCAATAAGCTTATAGGAGTCATCGCCGAACAGGGAGACATGCCCGAGCTTCACGGTCATGTAACCAATCAGAATAACTCCGAAAACAATAAAGATACCCACTATTGTATCCATGGCATATTTTTTCATGACTTTACTCCTGCGTGTCGCACGTTATGCGGCCGATTTCTTTCTGTCGGTCTCTTGCGCACTCGATGACAGACTCAATTTTTTCCAACAGGTTGCCCTGGGCCATTCCGGCAAGAACAACGAGTTCAACACACCCATCGCCCATTTTACCGCCTGCCTCGCCCTGAATGCCCCGGATCCCTTCTTTCTGGAAATCCTTAATAAATTCCAGCATAAGGGCATCCGATTCGGGCTGATCCGAATAGGGGAGCATGGTCACAAACTGTTGAGCATTGACCCGGGTGGAAAAACCGCCGATGGGGCCAAAGTGCTTATCGATAAACAGCCCGGTGCTGTGGATCGCCTTCTGTGCCGCATCGTGTCCCAGTCTGCTGGTGACGGAATCCAGCCCCTCCAGGGTGAAGATGATGATAGTGAAGCTTTCCCCCGGAACGCTCCCTTTCATGCTTGCATGATACTGAATCTTGAACTGCCGCTTGGAGCGAAGCCCCGTCAGTTCCTGCTGCAGGCCTTCAAGGCTGCGGATGACTTCATCCTTGAAGGGATGGTCAAAATCCTCCAGCTCCTCAACGGTTCCCTGAAAGACGATGGTCCGGTTATAAAGGGCCAGGATTCGGTTGGAGATGAAGTAGACGTCGGGGATCTCATGGCTGACCATGACCGCAGTAAACCCGAATTTCCTCTGATACTGGGCGATCATGCTCAGGATGGCATTTTTCCGCACCGGGTCCTGTCCGGATGTCGGTTCATCGAAGAGGACAATCTGGGGATCGATGACCAGGGCCCGTGCCAGGGCCGCCCGCTTCTGCATGCCTCCGGAAAGTTCGGAAGGATACTTGTACATCGCGTCGAGAAGCTCCGTCTGCTCGATCCGGGCCCTGACCCTGCGGTCGATTTCCGCTCTTTTCAGCTTCGTCGTTTCCCGAAGAGGCAGGGCGATATTGTCATAGACGGTCATGGAGTCAAACAGCGCGTTGTCCTGAAACATATAGCTCATCCGGCCCAGGGCGGCGTACCGCTCCTTTTTGCTCATCCGGTCCAGGGGCTGCCCCCGGAACAGGATGGTCCCTTCATCCGGTTGCAGCAGACCGATGATATGCTTGAGAAGGACGCTCTTGCCACCGCCGCTCAAACCGATGATGGTCGTGACCTCCCCCTCATAAATTTTCAGATTGACCTTTTCCAGGACGGTGAGGGATCCGAAACGCTTCGTCACGTCCCGAAATTCGATCAGTGGATTATCCATCATCAACCTCAGAGCAGAAGGGAGGTAACCACATAATCCGATACAAGGATCAGCACACAGGAGAGGACGACGGCCGAGGTCGTTGCCAGACCGACGGCTTTCGCCCCGCGGCTCTCCGAACGCATATGGGCAAAATAGCCCTGATAGCAGCAGACCGTGGCGACAATGACCGCAAAGACGAGCGCCTTGACGAACCCATCAGTCACATCCTTCATTTCCACACTGGACTGCACGCGATAAAAATAGGTGCCGGCGTTGGCGCCCATGATCCAGACACCGGAAACGTAACTGCCCAGAATGCCGATCAGGTCAAAAAGGGTCGTCAGAATGGGAAAGCTGATAATGGCCGCTGCAATCCTCGGGCTGACGAGGTATCTCAGCGGATCGATGTGCATGGTGTCGAGGGCGTCAATCTGCTCGGAAATCCGCTGGATTCCGATTTCCGCGGTAATGGCGGATCCGGCCCTGGCTGTGATCATGATGGCGGTCAGGACTGGTCCCAGTTCCCGGATCAGCGACAGGGCGACGAGTGTTCCGAGGGCCCCTTCCGCACCGACCTTGACCAGGGCGTGGTAGGATTGAAGCCCCAGGACCATGCCGGTAAAAAGGCCGACCAGCATGATGATCATCGTGGATCTCGCCCCGATGTAATAGACCTGCTGAATCACCTTCTCCAGCTGGCGGGCACGGGGGATCCTCATGATGGCCAGCAACAGAAAGATCGCGGCGGCACCTGTTTGGTTTACCCAGTTGAGAGCCGTACTCCCCAGCAGCGCAAAGGGCAGGACCAGCAGCCTGCCCGGCCGCCGCGGTTCCCCGCTCTCAAAAGAATCCTGAATCTTCGCAGACAGCTTCATACATCAAGCCTCTATCCGGGTGGAATCTTTGACGACTCCCCCTGTCCGACATCCGTTCCATACATCAACGGGATCTTATTATCAGCTCCCGGCGAAACAAGTCAAGCAGAGCTTCCCTATTTCACAGCGGATTCATAAAATCAATCCACTGGCAGGGAGGATCGGACCCTTGGAATGAGCCGGCCTGTCCGATTCGGCCCATCTCCATCCTCTGTGTCACATTGTCAGAGGGCGTGTTCAATCCGTAAGAAGAAACCTCTATTCCGAGAGCGATCTGAAAACTGCAATTTTCATGCGCCCTTGATCAAATAGAAATCGTCACTACATTTATTCTAAAAGAAAAATAAAACCCCGACCGGAGGCCAACCATGCGAAAAATACTTTCCGTCATCCTGATTTTGATTCTGACTTCCGGCTGCAACGGCAATTCCCCTTCCCAGAAAGGAGCAGACACGATGACAGAGCAAAAACAAAGCACCCGGACCGCCACCTTTGCAGGTGGATGTTTCTGGTGTGTGCAGAGCGATTTTAAAAAGGCGCCCGGTGTAATCCAGGTTGTCTCAGGATATACCGGAGGGTCAGGAGAAAACCCAACCTACGAAAACTACAGCAGAACGGGTCATGTTGAGGCTGTTCAAATCGCCTATGATCCGGAGAGGATCTCCTACGAAGAGCTGCTCGATGTCTTCTGGCGGCATATCGACCCCACGGATGGCGGAGGACAGTTCGTTGACCGCGGTCCCCATTACCGGAGCGTTATTTTCTATCATGATGAGCATCAGAGGAAAGCGGCAGAAAAATCAAAACAGGACCTGGATCAGTCGGGGAAGTTCGCCAGGCCGGTGGCCACAGAGATTCTTCCCGCTACCAGGTTTTACGAAGCGGAGACCTATCACCAGGACTACGACATCAAAAATCCGCTGCACTATCAACGCTACCGTTCCGGATCCGGCCGGGACCGGCTTCGGGAAAAAGTCTGGGGGAAGGAATCCGCCACGGTTCCCTCCGGCAGCGACCGTGCCTATGTCAAGCCCGACGAGGCGACCATGAAAAAGATTCTGACGCCCCTGCAGTACCAGGTTACGCAGCGGGAAGCTACGGAACCTCCCTTTCGTAATGAATACTGGGACAACAAGAGAGAAGGGATCTATGTGGATGTTGTTTCCGGCGAACCGCTGTTCAGTTCCCGGGACAAGTATGATTCCGGAACGGGGTGGCCGAGCTTTACCAGACCTCTGGAGCCGGTCAATATCGTGGAGCGGGATGACGACCGCCTCTTGACCCGGCGTACGGAGGTCCGCAGCCGCCATGGCGATTCTCATCTGGGTCATGTTTTTCCCGATGGACCCGGACCGACGGGTTTGCGCTACTGCATGAATTCCGCTGCGCTGCGCTTCATCCCCAGAGAGGATCTGGCGAAGGAAGGATACGGAAAATACGCCAGGATGTTTTGTGAAAACTAACCTTTCCAACCGGGATTCACGGTCTTAAACAGCGGCTGGAATGCTGCCGATGAAGGGATTTACCCGTTTGCCAATTTGGTCGACAGGGGATGAAGAGATTGACATTCTCCGTCACATCTCCTATAGTTCCGCCGGTCCAGAAACCTTTCCCCGGGAATGCTTCCGGCACCTATGGAACCAGGAAAATTCATAACAAAAAGCCCGGCGTTCAAGCCAATCGCCGGTTTTACCAACCCCTCGAAGAGGAACCGGCATCCGGTCATTAACAGGAGTTATCATGCAGATTCAGGAGGTCTTTTCCCGTTACGCTTCGGAGCTGAAACGCGTCGAAGAGGAAATGGAAGCCCATCTTCGTTCCGAAGTATCCGTCATCCCGGAGATCGTCAACCATCTCCTGGGCAGCGGCGGCAAGCGCTTCCGCCCCCTGCTGGTTCTGACAGCGGCCGACCTCTTCGGCTACGGGGGCACGCGCTGCTACACCCTCTCCGCCGTCATCGAGTTTATCCATACGGCGAGCCTGTTCCATGACGATGTCATCGACAAGGCGGAGACCCGCCGCGGCAAGGTCTCCGCCAACAACATCTGGGGAAACGCCGCCACGGTCCTGGTGGGCGATTATCTCTATTCGAAGGCCTACCAGCTCATGGCAAAAGACGGAACCATGGAGATTATTCAGCTCATTTCGAACACCTCCAACGTCATGTCGGAAGGGGAGGTCTTTCAGCTGATCAAGTGCGGCGAAGTGAACCTTTCCGAAGAGGAGTACCGGAAAATCATCGAGAAAAAGACCTCCATTCTCATCTCGGCGGCCTGCGCCCTGGGCGGCCATCTGGGCGGCGCCGGAACCGAGCGGATCGAAGCGCTCAAGCAGTTCGGCCTGCGCCTGGGTTCGGCCTTCCAGATTACGGACGATACCCTGGACTATGTCGCCAGCCAGGATGAATTCGGGAAGGAAATCGGCAAGGACCTCGGCGAGGGGAAGATGACCCTGCCCCTGATCTATACCCTGCAGCGCTGTACGCCGGAAGAGCGGAACTTTATCGAAGAGGCCCTGGCGGAAAGAAAAACAAAGGAAATACCCGTGGCGGAAATCCTGGCCCTGATTTCACGATACGGCGGCATTGCCGACGCCCTTCGCTCGGCGGAAATCCTCATTGACGAGGGACGGGCGTTTCTGGACGGGATGCCGGAAGGGCCGGCGAAGGAAGCCCTGCTGGCCATTTCCGACTACGTCCTGAAACGGAACCTTTAAGATCCCTTTTCTCCTTACAGCACCTCAGGACCTGCATAGCGGCGGCGCAGATGCTCCGGCAACCCCGCCCGGTCCACTCTTCTCGCCTCGGGAAGAAATTCGAGGATGTCCGAAGCCGTCATTCCATCTTCCCCCCGGCTTTCCGCCGCCAGGTCCCCGGACAGTCCGTGAATGAAAACCCCCTTGCAAACGGCCTCTTCCAAAGGAAGCCCCTGACCGTACATGGCCGCGATCGTCCCTGTCAGCACATCCCCGGAGCCTGCCGTTGCCATTCCAGCGTTTCCGCTGAGATTCACAGAAACCCGCCCATCGGGCATTCCGACGAGAGAATGGGCCCCCTTGAGAACGATGAGGGACCGGAGATCGGCCGCCGTCTCCTGCAGAACGCCGATCCGGTTCCGCCGGATATCGGGGACACCCTTCCCGGAGATTCTCGCCATTTCCCCCAGGTGGGGGGTTAGAATCGTCGGCGCCTTCCGTGCCCGGATCCGCTCGAGACGGGAAGCAATCGCCGTCAGGCCGTCGCCGTCGATGAGCAGGGGGACAGGAATATCCCGGACCAGCCTCCCGACAAGTGCCTGGGTTTCCTCTTCAAGAGAAAGGCCGGGACCGAGGACGACCATGTCCATCGTGGAGGAAAGGGCAAGCAGGGCCTCGAAGTTCTCCTCCGACAGGCTGCCTGCGGCCGTTTCCCTCTGCGGAACGAAAACGATTTCTCCGCCTCTCTGGGCTATGGCGGGAATCATGGATACCGGGACCGCCAAACGGGAATACCCCCCTCCCGCCTTGAGAAAGGACAGCGCGGCAAAGCAGGGCGCTCCGAAATAGTTTGCCGCACCGGCAATAAAAAGGGCCTCCCCCATGCTCCCCTTGTGCGCGTCAGGATCTCGCGGCGGAACCGGCGGCGGTGTGTTGATCCGGACGCGGATCGACTCTCCTGCCTGCAGATCCGGGGGAAAGGTAATATGGCAGACATGGAGTTTTCCCCCCCGCGCAAATCCGGGATAGAGAAGATTGCCGATTTTCGGGAGTCCGAAGGTTACCGTGTAATCGGCCCGAACGGCCACCCCCAGGATCTCACCCGTATCGCCGTTTACGCCGGAAGGGATATCCACGCTGAGCACTTTTTTGCCACTTGCGTTGATCCGTTCGATCACCTCTTTAAAGAGCCCCCCGACAGGGCGGTCCAGGCCGGTGCCCAGAATCGCGTCCACGATGCCATGACAATGGGCGACATCGCCGCGGATCCGCTCCGGGGAATCCAGGCGCACCAGTGAAATGGGCAGCCGCTTTATTATTTCCAGATTGGTCCGGGCCGCCCCTTGAAATTTTTCCGGATCGGAGAGGAGGAAAACCGTGACGGATCCTCCATCGGACAGGATTTTCCTGGCGACGACAAAACCGTCGCCCCCGTTGTTTCCTCCGCCGCAGAAAACCGCAAATTTCCTCCCCGGGATTCCGATTTCACGATTTAAAACCGCCGCCGACGCCAGTCCCGCATTCTCCATCAGAATTTCTTCCGGAATGGCCAGGTGTTCAATGGCATACCGATCCATAGCGCGCATTTCCCGAACACTGCATACTCTCATATCGAACTCCTTCGCTTTTCTTTCGGCAATTTCTCTCTTTCTTTATCCTCAAACCGGTGGAGATGGCAAGAAGCGATCTTTGAATTTGTATTTTCCGGGAAAGGTGTGCTAGATTCTGCCACAGGTGTTCAGACGCAAGGATCATGCGGTGCGGAGCAACCGTCAAGCCGGCGCCCGCTTCCGGACAAAAACGGCAGCCCGGCGTTACCGGACCCAAAACGGATGGGTACAGCCTCTTTGGCTCTGCCCATAAGCAGGAGACCGTTCCTTTTCATGCACATCGCTACCTCCCGAGACGAAGCGCTGGGAATGCTCAGTCTTCTGGCCGCCGTCGCTCTTTTCAGCACCGTGGAAATCGCCAGCAAACTCATTGGACCGCAGGTGGACCCCCTGATCTTGACGTTTCTGCGCTTCTTCCTCACCGGTGCGGTCCTTCTGGTGTGGTCTTTTCCCGTCCTTCGCCTGAGACTCGAACCGCTGGCGGCAGGGGATTACGGGATCTTCTGCCTGAACGGCCTGCTGGGAATTTCCCTGGCCTATGCTCTTTATTACTTCGGGTTTCTCAATATCCCGGCGCAGAAGGGGTCCATGATGTTTTGCATCAAACCGGCACTGGCCTCGGCGCTGGCCTTTTCCCTGGGCGGACAAATACAGGGGCCATCAACGCAGAGAACGCTTTGAATATGGAGCCGAAACCATCAAGGAGGAAGACCAATGAACAGAGGTAAAAAACTTGGCATCATCGCAGCGGTTGTCGTCGTTCTTTGTGCAGCCCTTTATCTGGGAGGTTTGTGGCATGGGAGAAGCCAGGTGAATGCTCAGAAGGAAAAATGCCTTCAGCAGCTGAAGGACAGCGAGAACAGACGGATTGCTGCGGAAAACAGCGCCCACTTACTCAAGGCCCGAACCGCCCTCTTCCAGACGCTTTTCGACCTCGACCAACGAAACTTCGGCCTGGCTAACAGCCATCTCCGGGAAGCGGACGTTCCCCTTTCAAAGCTGAACGCCGCAAGCCTGGGGATCGACAAGGCCCAGTTGGATGAATTGAGAAGCGAAATTGCCGGCACCAACATTGAGGTGGCCATCGATCTGGAGGTGCAGAGGAATCGAATATACCAGATTGAAAGACGCCTCGACAACCTGATCCCCAAACCAGCCGCTCCGGCCGTCATGTCCCCGCCGATGGCCGCACCGCCCCCGCCGACGGCCGCACCGCAGGCGACTCCGGTAACTCCGGAATCAAAATAAAAGAGTAAGCGATGGGAGATTCCCGCAGCAAGGTCATGGACCTGGACGAGGCCGTCCGGACCTTTGTCCGGGACGGCAGCCACATATCCATCGGCGGATTTTCCATCAGCCGCAATCCCATGGCGGCCGTTTATACGATCATCCGCCAGGGAATCAAAAATCTCCACGTCTATGCCCATTCCAACGGAACCGGAATCGATGAACTGATCGGCGGGGGCTGCATTTCCCGCCTGGAGATTGCCTATGGCGGCAACGGAAAGGCGGCAACCACCTGCATCCGCTTCCGGAAAGCCGTTCAGGAGGGGACCATCCAGGTTGAAGACTACTCCAACTATCAGATGACCCTGCGCTTCGCCGCCGGCGCCATGGGCGTACCCTTCCTTCCCACCCGCTCTTCCCTGGGCACCGACATCATCAACCGGTGGGGCTTCTCAGAGGAGATGCGACAGAATGATCCGAAGATCGTCGGCAAAAAGCTGGTTGTTGTGGACAACCCCTTCGGCTCCTGGGCCGACGCTCCCAGGGTGGTCCTCGTTCCGGCGATCAAACCCGACGTGACGATTCTGCATGTGCAGAAGGCCGACGATCAGGGAACCTGCCGGATCCTTGGGCTTACCTATGCGGATATCGAACAGGCGAAGGCCTCGCGCCACGTCATCGTGACCTGCGAAGACCTGGTTGAATCCGGCGAGCTGAGGAAAAATCCCGGACTGAACCAGATCCCCTTTATTCACGTCAGCGCCGTCTGCCATGTCCCCTACGGCGCCTATCCAACGGCCGTCTATCGCTGCTACGATTATGACCTCGACTATCTCATCGCCTACGCCAAGGCGGCCAGGGATGAGCGGCTCTTCCGAAAGTACCAGGATCAGTTCATCTACGGCGTGAGCAATCACGGGGAATTCCTGGAGCGGGTCGGCCGGAAGAGACTGGAGGAAATAAAGGCGGACCCGACCAGGGGCTACGCCACCAACCTGCAGTGGTATGACCGCGGGGAGGCGCCATGAACTGCACCTCACCGGAAATCATGACAATCATGACCGCCAGGGAAATCCGCAACGGCGACATCGTGTTCTGCGGAACGGGCATCTCCATGCTCGCCGCCATGGCGGCTAAGAACATCTCCGCCCCGGACAGCGTGATTTTCTTCGAATCCGGGGCGGTCGACGCCCTTCTGGAAGATCTTCCCTGGGCAGTGTCCGATTCCCGGGTCATGTGGGGAGCAAACTCCAACGGGGGGCTGATGGACGCCTTTGCCACCATGCAGAACAGGATTACGGGGGACCGCGTCATCGCCATCCTGGGCGCCGCCCAGATTGACATATACGGCAATCTGAACACCACAGCCATCGGCGACTACTCCAAGCCGGACACCCGTTTTGCAGGAAGCGGGGGCGGCTGCGACGTGGCCTCCTTCGTTCCCCGCTGCATTGTCTTCATGCACCACGAAAGGCGAAAGTTCGTTCGGAAACTGGACTATCTCACGAGCCCGGGAAATCTGGACGGCCCCGGAGCCCGCCGGCGGGCGGGCCTGCCGCCGGGCGGCATCACCTGCGTAGTCACCAATATGGCAGTGATGCGGTTCGATAAGGACACGAAGGAAATGTATCTGGACCGGTTCTATCCGGGCATCACGCCTCAGCAGGTCCTGGAGCACATGGAATTTGCCGTGGATATTTCCCGCGCTCGGCCCGCCGATCCTCCGACGGAAGAAGAGCTGCGGATACTGCGGGGGAAATGCGATCCCCGGCGGATGCAGCTCTAAAAACCCCGGAGAGCCCATACCGGCCGTGCATGACGATCAGAGCGAGAGATACCCGTCCGGCGCCAAGCTGGTTGCCAGCATGACCATGTTGATGTCGCGATGCGCCAGCCATCCGCCGGTATTCCTGTGTTCGGGCATGAGCCAGTATTTCTCGATCACATCACTCAGCGGGGCATATTTGATCAGGTCTCGGGCCTGAGCATGGAGGGATTGTGATCTCTCCGAATCTTCGGGGGCTTGCTCGAAGAGCTTCAGCAGTTTCCCCATCGCGCGGATCCCGATGGACAGCCCCAGTTCCCGGAAGGCAAGCCGGTATTGGGCGGGAAGCCGGAAAAAACTCCTCCCCTCGAACGACTCGAGACTCGATCTGGAGGATTTCAGCAGGACCTCGAGAACATCTTCATACGGTAATCCCTCGTTGAGGATCAATTGGCCCAGCTTGCAGGCAAAGCTCAAGAGCTCGCCGATACCGAGGGGGTCATCGGTGGTCCAGTCCTTTCCGCAGCACAGATGGACCATGTCTTCCACTTCCGCTTCAAGGACGGACCCGGCGGTTGGGCTGAAATCCTTCGCCGCCGTTTGCAACTGGAGACAGGTGATAAGGCCGTCGAGAGGATCGTGGTGCCCCATGGACGACACAAGGGGACAGGAAAGGTCTATGCTCATTTTCCAATACATCCCTTTCTGGTTCCCTGACGGCAGGACATAGACAAACCGGGCATGGACCGCCTTTGCAAGTTCAATCGCCCAGCGGTTGTAGACGGCCTCCCCGCGGACGCGGCTCACACGATTGAGGGCATGCATCCACTTCGTCAGATAGTGGTAGTATTGTCCATCCCGATCCCATTCCAGCTCTTCGTCATACAGTTCATCACATCGGCGTTCGTTCATCACCTTGCCGATTCTCAACCCCCCTGCGGTGGGATGGATCGCGCCATGCTCGTCATCAAGCCCGCTGATCCAGCCGGTTCGCCTGTCACCGTCACGGTGCCGTCCGAGGATGTCATGGACCTGGCCGACCAGTTCCAATGCAAGCTGTTCAAAGCGTTTCTCCCCCGTCCTCCCGTAAAGCTCCAGAAAATTGCAGACGGCAAAGGCGTCCGTCCACAGATAGCGCCGCGGCGCTCTCCCTGTCGGCTGCAGACCGGTCAGGTCGGCAAATTCCAGCATGATGTTCTTAACCATGGACTCAACAAAGTCCTCCGGTTGCATCTTTTCCATATGAACTCCTCGAAGAGGGGATCCGGTTCCCTTCGTACACAGGAAACGGCATATCTTGAGTTACTCTTCCGCCTTGCGCAATGCAACGGAAAAGAGCGGGCCGGTTCATGAACGGCGGCAAAAGAGAGACAGCAGAAAATCCATGCCGCATTTCTTAAGCGTGGTTAAAAAGTTGCTAGCGCTCTGATCCTGAAAGGGTCTGCCGTCTGTCTTCTGCCTGATGTGAATCAGAATCTCTTTTAATCGTCATCGAACCGTATCGGGTGAAAGGAACCGTCATGCCGAATGAGAAATTAAAAATAGTTCAAAAGGATGGGGAATATACCAGGAGCTTCGAAACGTTCAGCGATGCGGACCTGATCGCTTATTCCGTGCACGCAGCGCTCTATTCCGGCGGGGGGAAATCTCTTCACAAAGACGTACAGCAAAACCTCAACATGGACACCACGGCGGTTGCCGTTACAAAAGACTGCCTTTATTTCGCCTTCAACGGGATAAGCCTGGAAGCAAGAAATTTTCTGGGCTTGAAATTCGACAAACCTTTGACAGATCGAAAAACGGGCGGCGTAAAGGATCAGGACCTCTATTTTATTCAAAATATCCCGCTGGACTACAACAAATCAAAAACGGAGTATTGTGGCGCAATGCCCGATCCGCCGCAGGTGAGGCAGGGCAGCACGGTCATCATCTACAGCCCGCGCCCCACACAGATGAGAGTGGCAGCAGCGGCTTACGTGGAGCTGTCCGGAAACAAACAGGCGCATGAGATCAAGTTAATCACGGTTACAAGAACTCTCACGATCGGCAAGAACGAGTACAAGGACATCGACGTGGAATATCTCCCGGGAAAGGGAGTTCTCAAAACAACGTATCAATTGAAGGCGTCGGGAAAGGAGGCAAAAAGCAGCACCCTGAGATATGATCCCGTGAGTATCGTAAAGGAAATTTTGTCAACATTGTGGCTCAACGACGACATCAGGGCCATGCCACGCAAAGCGGTCCTACTGAAGAACAAAAAGAACGACCCTGCCGCTCATGCCGAAATGCAGCTGTTGAATTACTTCCAACGAGGGAAAATCGATCTCAGGGAGATCCGCACGCTGGGAGTCTCGAAAACCTGCTGTCACAAGTGTGCCGATCGCCTGGAAAAGGAAAAGATTCACTACTCCGCATGGTCGGAAGTCCATCAGCAGGGAGACTGGTGGAAAGCCCCGGAATCGATTTTACAGGTGCCGGAGGCCGTTCCGATGAATTTCTGAGCGTGCCATGGAATGGCCGCTTAGGGAGAAGGGCCACGGGAAAAAGCACCCCATCAAAACCTGCCCGCTGGACAAGCCGGTCCGCTACTCCCGGAGCCAGGCCATCATTTCCGCCGGATCCGTTGTTGGCTGCCGGCAGGAAAAATTCCGGCAGACATAGGCCGCTGCCCTGCCGTTGATCGGGGCCATGCCCCGGGCAAACTCCGGGATTCCGGAATGCCCCCCCTTTTCTCCCCCGCTGGGGGACAGGAGAACCACCGTGCGCGGCAGAAAAGCCCGGTGAAGCTCCCGCAGCATCCCACGGGTATCCTCCCCGTCACGGTTTCCGGCAATGACGACCTCGGCCGAGGGGCCGGCCAGGTAATCCAGGGCGACCAGAAACTGGGTGTGGCCCGCGGGCAGGGAGCTGATATGGGCGGCAAAGGCCTTTCCCGTCGCCACGGCCCGCTCCTCCAGATCCACCCGGCCCGTCAGGCGGGCCAGGCGCAGCAGATTGAGCATGGCCACGGCATTTCCCGATGGGATGGCGCCGTCGTAGCTCTCCTTCTGGCGGATCAGCAGAGGTTCGCCGTCTTCGGGCGTAAAATAATATCCGCCGGATTCCCTGTCCCAGAACGAGGCATTTTGCTCTTCCTGCAGGGAAAGGGCGACCTGGAGAAGCTCTCCGTCAAAGACGGCCTCGTAGGCTTCGATCAGCCCCCAGATCAGAAAGGCATAATCATCGACGCTGGCCGGCATGGCGGCCTCACCGTCCCGCCAGCGGTGAAGCAGCCGTCCCCGGGCATCCCGAAGGTTCCCAAGAATGAAGGAGACGGCATCCCCGGCCGCCTGCAGGAACAGGGGGTCTTCAAAGACGAAAGCCGCCCGGGCCATCGCCGCAATCATCAATCCATTCCAGTCCGTCAGGATCTTGTCGTCCCGAAGGGGGCGAATCCGCTGCAGCCGCCGCTGATAAAGCTTTTCCCGTGCGGATTCCATGAGCACCGAAAGGCGCTCCTCCGAAACATTCAACGTGTCCGCCAGACCCTTTCGGGGGTATGGGCAGTGCAGGACCTGCGCTCTGCCACTCACCTGAAGATCGTAAGCCCTGATCAGGAGGTCTGCCTCCTCCGGCTCCAGAACCTGCCGAAGCTCTTCCACCTTCCAGAGATAAAAGGCCCCCTCC
Organism: Syntrophus sp. (in: bacteria); assembly: GCA_034006265.1. GTDB lineage: Bacteria > Desulfobacterota > Syntrophia > Syntrophales > Syntrophaceae > Syntrophus. The sequence goes on from JAVETB010000001.1 coordinate 82,164, forward strand.
TCCCCGGCGGTGTCGGCATCCTCTGCCGCATAGAAGCCGCCCCCCGGAACGGTCATGTCCCGCAGCACATACGTCAGAATTTCCCGCGCCGTTCTCTCATAGAACGCCCGGCCCGTGGCCGAAAAGGCCTCGGTATAGGCCAGGGCCATCAGGGCCTGATCGTAGAGCATCTTCTCGAAATGAGGCATCCGCCACTGGGCATCGGTGCTGTAGCGGTGAAAGCCGAAACCGACCGAATCGTAGATTCCCCCCTGCCGCATCGCCTCCAGGGTCTTCTCCACCATGGCCAAGGGCGGGGACTCGCCGGTCCTGTCCGCGTAACGCAGGAGGAAGAAGAGATGCTCCGCCATGGGAAACTTGGGGGCGCTGCCGAATCCGCCGTAACGCTCATCAAAGCGGCGGCGCAGATCGTCATAAGCATCCCGGAGCACCGCATCGGGAGGAATCTCCCCGCTTCCGCCCGGATCCATCCGCTGCAAAACCCCTTCAATCTCCTCGACGGAATCAAGGACCTTCTCCCGCTCCCTGCGCCAGACCTCGCCGAGCCCGGGGATCAGCGCAAGCATCCCTGACATCCCCGGGCGGCCTTCCCGGGGGATGTAGGTCGCGGCGTAGAAGGGACGGCGATCGGGCGTCAACATGATCGTCAACGGCCACCCGCCGCCGCCGGTCAACACCTGGCAGACGGTCATATACAGCTTGTCGATATCGGGACGCTCCTCCCGGTCCACCTTGATGGAGACAAAATTCTCATTGAGCAGCCGGGCGACCTCCTCGTTCTCGAAAGACTCATGGGCCATCACGTGGCACCAGTGGCAGGTGGAATAGCCGATGGACAGAAAAACCGGTTTGTCCTCCAGCCGGGCTTTTTCAAAGGCCTCCTCGCCCCAGGGGTACCAGTCTACGGGATTGGCGGCATGCTGCAGCAGGTATGGACTTTTCTCAAATTGCAGGCGGTTTCGGAAGGAACCTTCCCGGGAAGAGTGCTCCACCATGGTCTTTCTCCTTTTTCAGGGGCAGGGGGGCCTGCCCCCCGTCACGAGGGGACGGCGGCATGCAGGAGTGCTCTGGCCGCCGCTGTCACGTTGTCCACCGTCAGGCCGAACTTCTCAGCAAGAACGTTGGCCGGGGCGCTGGCTCCGAAGCCATCCATTCCGATGACCGTTCCGTCCAGCCCGACATAGCGCTCCCAGCCCAGCTTGATGCCCGCTTCCACGGCGACCCGCAAACGAAGGGTCGACGGCAGAACGGCCTCTCGGTAGGCAACCGGCTGGCGGTCAAAAAGTTCCCAGCTGGGGAGTGAGACCACCCGCACGGCAACGCCTTCGGCTGCCAGCCGCCTGCCGGCCTCCAGGACCAGAGGAACTTCGGATCCCGTTCCGATAAGAATGATCTCCGGGGCTCCCTCTCCGGATTCCCAGAGGATATAACCGCCCTTCTGCAATCCCGTTGCAGGGGCCAGGGTTTCCCTGTCCAGGACAGGCAGATTCTGCCGTGAAAAGATCAGGGCCGTCGGCCCCTTTGAATTCAGGAGCGCCTCCCGCCAGGCTTCCACGGTTTCATGGGCATCGGCGGGGCGGATGACGGTGAGGTTGGGAACGGCCCGCAGGTTCATGACCTGCTCGATGGGCTGGTGCGTCGGGCCATCCTCGCCCAGGCCGATGCTGTCGTGGGTGAAGACATAGAGAACCCGCAGGCCCATGAGGGCGGAAAGTCGCATGGGCGGCCGCATGTAATCGGCAAAGGTGAGAAAGGTGCCCGTATAGGGAAGGACTCCCCCATGGAGGGCCATTCCGACGGCGATGGCCCCCATGGCGTGCTCGCGCACTCCGTAATGGACGTTGCGGCCCTCATAGCCCCACGATCCGCCGACACGCCCCTGCAAGCCCGCCGGTGAGATTCCCGGGCTCTGGAAATCCCCCATCCCCTTGAGCCAGGTGAAACAGGACGGATTGAGATCCGCCGATCCGCCCATCAGCTCCGGAATGCACGGGGCAAGTGCCTGCATCACCGTTTCACCGGCCTTGCGGGTCGCCACATCGGCGGCTCCGCCCTGGTAGACGGGCAGAGCCTTTTCCCATCCGTCCGGCAGCCGTCCGTCCATCACCCTCTGCAGCTCCGCCGCGAGCTCGGGATACTGCCGGCTGTAGCGTTCAAACGCCGAAAGCCACTGCTCCTCACGGAGTTTTCCCCGGTCGGCGGCCTGGCGGTAAAAATCCGAAACGTCCCCGGGAACGAAGAAGGCGGGCTCCAGCGGCCAGCCCAGATTTTTCTTGGCGGCGTCAAGCTCATCCCGGCCGAGGGGGGAACCGTGCGAATCCGCTGTCCCCTGCTTATGGGGAGCGCCGTACCCGATGGTGGTCTGCACAAACAGGATCGATGGCCTGGACAATTCCGCCCGCGCCTGATGAAGGGCCTCATCGATGGCCGCCGGCCGGTTTCCCTCGGAAACCCTCAGAACCTGCCAGCCGTAGGCTTCATAACGCTTGCCCACATCTTCCGTAAAAGCCAGGCCTGTTGAACCGGCAAGAGAAATGCGGTTGTCATCATAGATCACGATGAGTTTTCCCAGCCCCAGGTGCCCCGCCAGGGAGCTAGCCTCAGCCGTGACCCCCTCCATGAGGTCGCCGTCGCTGGCCATGACATAGGTGTAGTGGTTGATGATCTCGTTGTCGGGACGGTTGAATCGGGCGGAAAGATGGGCTTCGGCGATCGCCATGCCCACGGCGTTGCTCAGGCCCTGCCCGAGTGGACCCGTGGTCACCTCGACGCCCGGCGCGCAGTGATACTCAGGATGGCCCGGTGTTCGGCTTTCCCATTGGCGGAAGGCCTTCAGATCATCCAGGGAAAGGTCGTATCCCGCCAGATGGAGCATGACGTAAAGAAGCATGGAGGCGTGTCCCGCGGAAAGGACAAAGCGGTCCCGATCGATCCACAGCGGATTCGAAGGATTGTGCTTCAGGTGACAGGCCCACAGCGTATGGGCGGCGGCGGCGGCCCCCATGGGCATGCCGGGGTGCCCTGATTTCGCCTTTTCCACGGCATCGGCGGCTAAAAAACGAATGGTGTTGATGCATCTTTCTTCCAATTCGGCTGGTCCAGACATGAGGTTTTCTATCTCCTTAAGACATTCCCAATCGCGTCATGGCGATTCCGGATTCAAAGCAGCCCTTCCGTCGGCAATCCTGTCAGCTCCTCGGCGCATGTCGTCAGAATGCCGGCATCGCCTCTGTTCCGCCGCCTTGCGATTCTCCCTGTTCGGGTTGTTCGGAAACCGGAATGATGAATTTCCTCGATCCTTGAATGTTATTTTCTGCGCTTATACTCCAACCCCGGCTCTTAGACAAGCACATTAGTTCCCGGCCCCTGAAGCGCATTCAACGGTCCGAAATGATTCAATAAAGAACGGATCTTCAAGAAGCCGTCCCGCCACGGCGGGAAAATCAGGAGAGGATGGAGGGGTGGGCAGGTTTCGAACCTTATGGCGCAGTCGAGACGGGAAAGAAGGCCAGCGGAGCCATGATTCTAAAGGCTGCCGTTTCCGACGGCCTTCCGGCAGAAAACCGCCGCCCCAAGGAGGGCCGGCGCAGGATGAACAACGGCATATACGGGAATCCGTGACAGCAATTCGGTCATATAGCGCTTCCGCCGGAAGGCGTCCATGAAAGGGCCCTCCCGCAGGAGATTCAGCATGCGGGGGACGATCCCCCCGGCCAGGTACAGGCCTCCCTCGGGCAGAATCTCCAGGGCCGTGTTTCCCGCCTTCGCCCCCAGAATGGAAACAAAACGCTCCACCGCCGCCCTGCAGAGCCTGGAAGGCATTGTCCGGTCCAGCGCCGCTTCCACGATGACCGGCACGGGATCTTCAACCTGCCGGAGGCGCTCTGCCAGCCAGGGCGGCTCTTCCTGCAGGAGGACATCCCGGTAGAACTGATAGATGCGGAAAATGCCGGGCCCGGAGCATACCAGTTCGAAATCGACAGGCTTCCCCGGGTTCAGCAGGCTTTCCAGCAGCAACCGCTCTTCCGGTCCTGTCGGGGCGAAATCCACATGCCCCCCCTCCGTGGGATAGGCGCAATCCTCCTCGCCGATCCGGACCAGGAAGGCTTCTCCCAGCCCGGTTCCGGGGGCGACCACAGCCCGGGGTCCCTTCGGGTCGGGAAAGCCGGCATTCAGGACACTGAGATCTTCGGGTCTGAGATGGGGAACAGCCCAGGCGGCGGCCAGCACATCATTGACGAGACGAACCTGACGGAATCCGAAATCATGCATCAACCGCTCTTCACTGAGCATCCAGGGCAGGTGCGTCAGTCTGGCTTCACCGTTCAGGACCGGCCCGGCAACCCCCAGGCAGGCCATGTCGGGCCTTGCACCCGTCTGCCGGAGAAAAGCGGCAATAATGCCTGCCAGATCGGGGAATTCTTTCGAAGGAAATGTCTTCACCACCAGGGGGGAATGCGGATCAGTCTGCGGCGAGAAAAGCCCCAGCCTTGTATGTGTTCCCCCGATATCCCCGCCCAACAGCACGTTCGATTTCCCCTTCGTTTCCATATTCATGGTCCTTGCCCCTGTCGACCTTCCGGAGAAAAACCCCGCTTATTTTCCGGTGAGTTCCCCATCCAGCCAGGCCAGGTAGGATTCGCTGCCTGCAACAATCGGCGTCACAATCACTTCCGGCACCGTATAGGACGAAAGGGAGGCAATGACCCTGTCGGCAGCTTCACAGAGATCCTCCCTTGTCTTCGCGCAAAGCCGCCATTCTCTGGCGGTCTCAACTTTTCCCTGCCAGCGGTAGATGCTGGTAATGGGCGAAATCTGGACACAGCCCGCCAGTTTCTGTTCTACAAGCGCCCTGGCGATTTTCTCCGCATCCTCTTCCCGATCCACCGTAGTCGACACCTGCACATAATTTTCCATTCTTCTGTTTCCCCTTAACGGTTCTTTTCTCAGGCACACCAATGTTTCTACCCCCGGGGAGAGGCCTCCCGCGCGATCTCGTACATCATGATGGCTGCAGCCTGGGGAAGGCTGAGCGATTCGCCGGCGCCCTTCCTGGGGATGTGCCACTGTTCGTCGGCAATCCACAGCAGGGAATCGGGCAGGCCATGGCTCTCGCTTCCCAGAAGCAGCGCCGCCTTCCCCCCACAGTTATGGGGGAGTGTTCCAACTCTGGGCGAGCTTCCAGCCACAAGGAACTCCTTTTTCAGTATCGGGATCAGCTCCTGCAGATTGACACCGGTGACGAAGGGAAGCGAGAAAAGGCTTCCCATGGAGGCCCGGATCGCCTTGGGATTGAAGGGGTCCACCGAACCCCGGCCCAGGATCATGCCCGAAAAACCGAACCAGGAGGCCGAGCGCGCAAGCGCCCCCAGGTTCCCGGGATTGCGTATTTCGTGAAGCAGCAGCAGCGGCCCCCTGTCCGCTCCGGCCGTCATGTCCGCGAGCGTCGGCTTGGGGGGGATGCGGCCCACAGCCATGATCCCCTCCGGAGAAACATCCTGGGTCAGACCCGCCCACTCCCCTGCGGTCAATCCGTAGCACGGCAGAGAAGCCGGCAGCCACTCGAGGAACGACGCCCGCTTATCCTTCCCGCCTTCCAGGGTCAGCAAAGCCTGAACTTCCCAGTCGCTTTCAAGAAGGGCTTGAACGACTTTGAGCCCTTCCGCCAGGAAAAGGCCCGCTTCCCCGCGGATTTTCGACCTGTCCAGCCGGTTCCACAGCCGGAGCTGCGCCTTCGAGGGATACAACATCTTCAGATGCCGCGGAAGGGCCAGGAGCCGCGATAGCTGAGGTGGAATTCGACGACGACATCGCCCGTCATGTTTCTTACCTCCTCTTCAATCCGCTTATGCTGTTCAAGATTGCGCACCACTCCCCGGATCACGAGGAAGTCGTCCTTCACATCGATTTCCAGGGTGGGTACGACACAGCCGGGCGACGTCATGATCCTGGCCTTGACCCGCGTCGCCAGGGCCCTCATGGAGAGCATCCTCCACGCCTCCTCCTCGAAATCCCCCTGCTTCTCCAGCAGGCCGTCGCCAAGGCTGCATGCGATCTCCTCCCAGTCCCGGCTGCTTGTATCGATGACCCGATCATATTCCGTGGGATCCTTCCAGTTCGCCCCATAAATCTGCTGGATCGTCACCGCCATTTCCCGATCCGCTTTTTTGGCCATCAGGACGGCAATGTCCTCGGCAACCTCTTCCTTTTCCGCGATCCGCTGCACCCGGGCCTCAAAAGGAGCCGTCATGAAAATCCTCAAGGCATGGGGAATATCTTTCAGCAGGATATTTCCGCCCCTCGTCATCACCACGGCATCGTTGCGAAGGGCGTAATCCAGTACGACTCTCTCGCAGAATGCGGCAAAGACAAGAAAGGACCAGTCAATCTGCTCCCAGAGGCCGGGAACGTGCGAATCAAATTTCTCGGCGAGCCGCTGCATTTCCATTCCCGCTTTCGCGGCCTCCTCAAAAATCCGGTTCAGGGGGATGTACTCATATCCCAGAAGGTTTGCAACAGAGCTTCCGATCTCGCCCCCGCCGCTCCCAAACTGTTTGGTAATCGCCAAGATGGCCATTGCGCCTCCTTATCCTCTCCGATCAATGTCCCGCACGGGTGGCCGGGAAAAGATCCTACTTCTTTCTGTGCGCCTGCTTTATTTCCTTCACCGACAGAATCATGAAGAAACTCAATATGACGATCGTATTAAGGGGCGCAAGCCAGAAGGGATGCTCCTGACCAAAACTTTCCAGTATCATCAGGGTGCCGAGCACGCCGATGGAATACATAGCGCCGTTTTTCAGATAGGCATACTGGGCGATCACGTCAATCCCCTTGATGGTCAGTTCTCTCACCACAAACGCCCCCAGGCCGTTCCCGATAATGATCAGCGGCACCGACAGCGTAAAGGCAAAAGCGCCGATGACGCCATCGATTGAAAAGGACGTGTCCAGGACCTCCAGATAGAGGATTTTGCTCCAGGCGCTCAAGTTGCCCGTCAGAAGTTCCCGTTCCTTTTCTTCTGCGTTCTTTTTGAATCCGTCGGTAATAAAAAACGCGGAGACGCCGAAGGTTGCAGCCAGCGCCAGGGTGGGGTCAATCCGGATCGAGACGAAGACAAGCACCGTGGTCACCACCGAAACAATGGCGTAAAACCAGACGCTCTGGCGCTTCAGGAACCGTTCAACCAGGAAGGCATAGTTCTTTTCCTCGAGAAACAGCCAGGATAAAGCAACATAAAGTAGATAGATGCCGCCGCCCAGAAGCAGCAGGGGCTTTGATTTTTCCATCGATCTGGCCGCCTCGCCATTCTCGGAAAAGCAGGCCGTAAAAACTTCGGGAATCGTCAAGCTGGTGTTTGTCGCCCAGACAATAACAAAGGGGAGCAGTCCCCGCACCACGAAAACGGCGAAGAGGATACCCCAGAACAGGAATATCTTCCGGTACTTGTATGACATGGTCCTCAAGACGGACGCATTGATAATGGCATTGTCCACACTGCAGATGATCTCAAAAACGCACAAGCCAAAAACAATAATCAACGTCTCGATGATCATGGGATTCCCTCAGTTGGATTACCGGACCGGTTTCTCAGCGTTCCTCCCGCCCCTGGACGGAAATTTGGTCAAGCACGGCAATGATCGGCCCTACGGAAAAAGTAAATCAGGACGCCGGCAGCCATCATGAGCAGGCACAGCGCCTGCCCCATGGTGAAGACCCCCCCGAAGATCAGTCCCAACTGGACATCCGGTTCACGGAAAAATTCGATAAAGAACCGGACAAGGCCATAGCCGAACAGGTAGGCGGCAAAGAGAAATCCGTCAAAGGGGCTTCTTCGACGGATGCTCCAGAGAATCACAAACAGTACCAGACCTTCGAAGAAGGCTTCGTAAAGCTGTGACGGGTGGCGAAGCTGATGCAGGGAATCCAGGGGGAAATACATTCCCCACGGTACGTCTGTCATCCGTCCATAGAGCTCCCCGTTGATAAAGTTGCCGATCCGGCCGAACGTATAGCCCAGGGGAACGGCGGGAGAAAAAAGCTCGAGAATATTCCAGAAGGAGATGGCCCGTTTCCGGCAGAAGATCAGCGTCGCCAGAAGAACGCCGATCGCCCCTCCATGATAGGACATTCCGCTGATTCCCACAAACCGGATCCCGTCGGAGAACTCGAAGGGCAGAAGAATCTCCAGGGGGTGGATCAGATAATAATTGAAATTATAGAAGAGGACATAGCCCAACCGCGCCCCGACGATCAATCCGAGAATGGTCCAGAGCAAAAGGTCCTGAATCGTTTCGCTGGAATAGGAAAACCTCTCCTTTCGGATCCGGTACATGACCAGGACATAGGTCAAAAAAAAGGCCACCAAGTACATCAGGCTGTAATAGCGAACGGAGAAGGAGCCGATGGAAAACAGATCCGGCCGGAGTTTGGCGGGCAGGTGCTGCCAGAAGAGCAGAAAGGAATCCATGCATCAATCCCTTCTTCCCAGATAGGAATTCCCCTTCAGGTCTTCCACATGGAGCTGAGCCGAAAAGGCCGCCGTCGCCGCATCTCCGCAGGCCGTAATGACCTGGCGCAGCAGCTTGGAAATGCAGTCCCCGCAGGCAAAGATCCCCTTCGCCGAGGTTTTCATTTCGCTGTCTGCGAGGATGTATCCGCTTTCATCGCAATCCACCACGTTCCGGACGAATTCCGTATTGGGCGTCAACCCCACAAAGACGAAGGCCCCGTCTGCCGGGATCACGCGCGACCGTTCAGGATTCTTGAGATTCCGGATCCGGACGCCCTCCACGAAGGCCCCGCCCTGAATTTCCTCCACCACGGAATCCCAGGCAAACCCGATCCGATCATGGGCGAGGGCTTTCTGCTGCAGAACAGGGGTCGCCCTCAGGCGGTCCCTGCGATGCACGATCGTGACCTTCCGGGCGAATTTCGTCAGGAAGAGAGCCTCCTGGACCGCGGTATCTCCGCCGCCGATGACGACAACCTCCCGGTCCCGGTAAAATGGACCGTCACAGGTGGCGCAATAGGACACGCCCTTCCCGGCAAAGGCCTCTTCTCCAGGCACTCCAAGGCGGCGCCAGTTGGCTCCCGTAGCCACGATGACGGCCAACCCCCGATACGTCCCTTTTCCGGTTACGATCCAGCCGCCTGTCGATTCTGAATCCCCCGGCCCCCTGGAAACGGCCCTGACATCGTCGGCCTGCACCGTCACCCCGAACCGGCGGGCCTGCGCTTTAAAGCGCTCAACGAGATCGTACCCGTTGACCCCTTCGGGAAATCCCGGATAGTTTTCCACCAGATCGGTCACCGTGATCTGGCTTACAGAAGACTCCCCTTCCAGCAGCAGGGTCTTCAAACCTCCCCGGGAGGCATAAAGCCCCGCAGTCAGCCCTGCCGGTCCCCCGCCGACGATCACCACGTCATAACACGATTCCGGACCTCTGTTTTCTTCCATATCCCCTACCCCCTGTTTGAAGACCACGCGGACATCAGAAAGTACCTATGCACTCGGTCCCCTGCATTTAATCGTTATCCCGTAAAATTGTAAAGCACAAATTTGTCGCCCTGATGCCCGCGGCGGCTGCGAAACCGACTTGCCCGACGCATTTTTTCCCGGCATGGATTTCGGGGCGAACCAGGAACGCCCATAATCATTTCACAGCTACATTAAGGCTTTGAAAATATTCAGAACGGGGTGTTTTTCAGAACCGTTCAGACCGCTGCAGCCCAAGCAGGGCCAAGGATTCCGCCAAAAAAAATACTTGGAAATACCCCTTGACATTCGTGAAGGTTCATACTAAAAATAGCGGAAATTTTAACTGTACGCTCGGGAAGATGGGAGCTTGTTCCCGTGTATGGTATACAGCAAGTTGGCTTAAGACATTTTGAAGTGCAAAGGTTTACCGCCATGCTCTTTAGGTCTTGGCGGTTTTTTCTTTCAGAGTGCCGGTCCAACGGAAAAAAATTGAGAAAGGAAGAGAGAAGCGATGCCGGAAGGGAAAGTAAAATGGTTCAATGAACAAAAGGGATTCGGCTTCATTGAAAAGGATGAGGGCGGTGACGTATTCGTTCATTACAGCGCCATTCAGAGCAGCGGGTTTAAAACCCTGTACGAGGGACAGCGCGTCAGTTTCGAAGTACAGACAGGTCAGAAAGGACCGGCGGCGGTTAATGTAAAACCTATATAACAACTTGTTGCCGAACTTGTGAGAAGAAAATAAAAAAGCACTCCAGCGCAGGGTCTTCGACCCCTGGAGTGCTTTTTGTTTTGCAGAATTGTTGCCCTGTCCTCTCCCGCCGGAGCTGCTTCGCAGGGCAAAGGGTTGATTTTTTTGTCTTTAATGGAATATAAACAGGGGAATTGAACCGTCCCGAACGACGTTCTTAAGGGAATTTCCCAGGAAAAAACTGGCGACTTCATTGCTGGCGCTCGTACCAATGACCAGCAGGGTCTTCTTCCCCTCTCCCATCTCCTTGACGGTCCGGTGGATCATCTCCCTGGGCCTGCCCGCCCGCACCTTCGTTCTGGTTTTCAATCCATGAGCACTTAGATACCGGTCGGCTTTCTCCAGGGTTTTGTCGCCTTCACTGGGGTCATCATTGACATTCAATAAGGTCGCCGACGGGGAAAAATGGAACAGATCATTCATGCCGGCAAAGGCCTTCAGTGCATTGTTGGACTTCAGATTGCCGTCGTAGGCGATCAGGACATCCATCTCCAGGGGAAGCTCCTCGTCCGTGACCGCAATAAGCGGGCATCTTCCCTGGCTGACCACCTTTTCGAACGTATCCCCCGGACCTTCGATCGTTTCGAAATGAAAAAAAGTCCTCACGCCCATAATCAGGAGGTCCGCCAATTCCGATTCACGAGCGATCTCCTTGGCGGGGGTTCCGCTCGTCATGATCTTTTCGTATCTTACGCCGTTCCTTCTGCAGTTCTCTTCGAATTCATCGAGCAGCTTCTCCAGTTTTTCCCTGGACTCATTAATTTTTTCGTCGATCAATTTCTGGGCGAAGTAGAACGCTCCGATGTTCGCTCCGGAGGAGTGCCTTTCGATTCCGAAGGTGTCGACAACACATATCCCCGCAAGCGTGGCACCGCTCTTCTTCGCCAGGGTGATCCCGTAAGCAATGGCCCGCTGCGCATAGTTCGAATCGTCAATCCCGACCAAAATCCTCAAGCTCATGTGCGCACCTCAGAGAAGTTTATTTTTTTCAATGTTTACATGGAAACAAGCGGGGGGTCAACATCAAGTTCCGCCACCGAATTCTCAAGTTTTTTTTGATGCTCCGGCCTTCCTCCACAAAAGAGCCCCGTTCGGCGCCAGGTGATCTTTTACTATTTTATAAATAGTAACGAGATATTACACATGCTGCAGCGACATGCACTATAAAGAATTTATATATAGTAACATTGCAGTCTTTTTATGTTTATTTTTCCTGCCTCTTGTCTGTATACATCCGGAACCTGATCGTCAAGCAATCGAGTTTTTTCTCAGTAAAAATTAATAGGAAGGAGGAAAAAAAATGACTGTAGGCGAATCAATTCAATTTGCCGGCCTTGTATACCTGATTTTAATAGCCATCGGATTTGGAACCGCAGGCCTGATTAAGGCGATGTCGATATTCTTTGGTAAAGGGAAGCAATGATCTCCATCTTTAAAAAGGCGAATCACAGAAAAAGGCACATAACCGAAATGATCATATTTTAAACGGAGAGGATAACATGTTAGACTTTGAAGTATTACAGTTGTTTCAGGGTATCGCCACGCTGGTCGCCCAGGACCCCCTCCATGCGATTGCCCGCGTTGTTCTAATGCTGATGGGGATAGCCTTTGTCTATCTCGGCTACAAGGGAATCCTGGAAGCACTCATCATGATCCCCATGGGTCTGGGAATGGCGGCGGTCAACGCCTCCGTGTTGTTCCTGGCGCCGGATAAAACAGGAACCATCTTTCTCGATCCCCTGATTACGGACCCCGCAGCCCTGGTCAACATCATCCAGGTCAACTGGCTCCAGCCCATTTACACGATGAGCTTCAGCAACGGCTTGATCGCCTGCCTCGTTTTCATCGGCATCGGGGTGCTCTGCGACATCGGCTACGTGCTGGCGCGCCCTTTCAGCAGCATGTTCATCGCGCTCTGGGGCGAGCTGGGATCCGTTGCCGTCTTCCCCCTGGCCATCGCCTTCGGAATGACCCCCCAGGAAGCAGCGGCGACGGCCATTGTCGGCGGCGCCGACGGCCCCATGGTGCTCTTCACCTCCCTCATCCTGTCCCCGCATCTTTTCGTTCCCATCGGGATCGTGGCCTATCTCTACCTGAGCCTCTGTTACGGATTGTATCCCTACCTCATCAAGGTCATGATTCCGAAAAAAATGGCGGCCCTTCCCATGGACCTGAGCAAAATGCCCAAAATTACGCCCCTGCAGAAGATCATGTTTGCCGTCATTGCCTGTACGGTCCTCTGCCTGCTCTTCCCGGTCGCCGGCCCGCTCTTCTCATCCTTTTTCGTGGGCATCATCATCCGGGAAGCGGGCGTCAAGCCCTACATCGAACTGCTCGAGACCACCATTCTTTATTCATCGACCTTCTTCCTGGGCCTGATCCTCGGCGTCCTCTGCGAAGCCAACACCATTCTCGACCCCAGGGTTCTGAAGATCCTGGTTCTCGGCTCCACCGCCCTTATGATATCGGGCGTCGGCGGTCTTTTTGGCGGCATTCTCATGTATTACATCAGCGGGAAGAAGTTCAACCCGGTGGTGGGAATTGCCGGCGTCTCCTGTACACCGACCACATCCAAGGTTGCCCAGAAGTATGTCGCCAAGGTTAATCCCCGCGCGATGATCATGCCCTTCGCCCTGGGCTGCAACGTCAGCGGCGTCATAACGACGGCGATCCTGGCCGGCATCTACTGCGCCCTGCTGAAATAATGTTCAAGCAGAGACGCCAGTGGTGGTGGATTCTTGGAACCTGCATTGCCCTTCTGGGGGTTGCTCTGGTGCGCCTGCTCGCCCCGGAGTACCCCCCCGGCACCACCCGCATGGTGGTCAAGGGCGTTGGTTATTCGCTGGTCATTGTCGGTCTCTTCACGATCCCACTGGCGATGCGGGAAGACGAGTAAGACATTAAAAGGATGCAATTCCCTTGAAAATTTGCCATTCTGCCAGTCCTTCCGCTTTTTCCGCTGCAGGAAAGGAGCGGAAGGAAGCACCTCACTCACAACCGACCTTTGAAAAAAAAAAGCATAAAGGCTGTGCCCGTTGGTGCGGGCTTCGGGTTCATCTTAAAAGCAACCTCCCTAAATGATGGAGAATAAGGATGTTTTCCGGAATATACGCTAGAGTTGTATCTATTGGTCTTTTGCTGCTTCTTCCTTCGCTGGCCCTGGCCTCCGAAGGAAGCCCCACGGTGGATTTTCCCCTGTGGAGCGGTGTCTTCTTTGTCGGACTCCTTCTCTGCATCGCCGTCATCCCCCTGATCAACGGGGACTGGTGGGGCAGGTATTTCGGCCTTGTCTCTCTCGGATTGTCCATCCCGGCGGCCCTTCTCGTCATCTTCACGGAGTGGACCCTTCTCCTCCACGTGCTCCAGGAATACATCTCCTTCATCATCCTCCTCGGCTCCCTCTTTATCATCGCCGGTGGCATTGTCATCCGCGTCGGCGCCCAGGGAACGCCGATGCTGAACACGATCTTCCTCCTGATCGGGTCCGTCTTCGCAAGCCTTATCGGAACGACCGGCGCCAGCATGGTGCTTCTCCGGCCCCTGATCCGGTCCAACAAATGGCGGAGGTACGTGGTCCACATCTATATCTTTTTCATCTTCATCGTATCCAATATCGGCGGGCTCCTGACGCCCCTGGGCGATCCGCCCCTGTTTCTCGGGTTTCTGCGGGGCGTGCCCTTTTTCTGGACCCTGAGACTGCTGCCCATCTGGGCCTTAGCCATCGGAATCCTCCTGATTCTCTTCTTTGCAATGGATTCCCACTTTGTAAAAAAAGAGAGCAAAGAAAGGGCCCGAAGGGCGATGGAACGGCTTCCCGAAAAAAAGCTGGAGATCAAGGGCAGAATCAATTTTCTCTTTCTCCTTCTCGTCATCGGCTCTTTCTTCCTTCCCCCCATTCCCTGGCTCCGTGAGGGCATCATGGTCGCGGCCGCAGGCCTTTCCGTGTACTTCACCGGAAAAGACCTGCGGGAAGAGAACGCCTTCACCTATCACCCCATCAGGGAAGTGGCGATTCTCTTCGCCGGGATCTTTGTCACCATGGTCCCCGTCCTCACCATGCTTCAGGTGCACGGCAGCCAGCTTGGCGTGATTCAACCCTGGCAGTTCTTCTGGGTATCCGGATTGCTCTCCAGTTTTCTGGACAACGCCCCCACCTATCTCGTCTTCATGAGCACCGCCCAGAGCGTCGCCCACGCCCAGGGGATCCTTTCCGGGCTCGTCGTGGGCGTCCCCGAAACCCTGCTGAAGGCCATTTCAGCCGGATCCGTTCTGATGGGGGCCAACTCATACATCGGCAACGGACCGAACTTCATGGTCAAGGCGATCTGCGAAGAGAACAAGGTCAGGATGCCCTCCTTCTTCGGCTATATGGCCTGGTCCACGGGCATTTTGATTCCGCTTTTTTTCCTTGTTACATGGATATTCTTCGGATAGACAAAAGCTGAAGGGCCGGAAGGGATCCCTTCCGGCGGGAATTCATCACGATTGCCGGAAGATGTCCGTTTACGGGATCTTGAGAACCGCCAACGGAATTACCCCTTCTTTACAGACAGGACAGGAAGGAGAATCCTGCGGTTTCCTTACCGCATCAAGGGTTCCTTCCCGTCTTTGCCTGAGTTCCCAGACGCAGGCGAAAAAAGCCATCCCTCTTATCCTCACCCCGATTTCCGTTTTAAGAAGCTCATAGAACAGGGCCTGCCGTTTCCATCATTTCACTTCAGGACCAGCCTTTCCCTGCCCGGCTGGGGGCAGATATCCCATGGGACGCCTGCCCCCGTTCACCAGGCCCGGGGATCTCTCGATTTCGGTGTGGACTGATTTCTGCTCCAAAATCGATCCCGGGTAAACATCCCTCCCAACCAGCGGATCACCAAGAAGTAGCCCATTCCGTCCGGTGAAACCCGGCCATTTCCAACCCATAGTGATATTGAGATATTTAACGATGATTAGTGAATATAATAAACTACTTATATAGAAACATATTACCGAAAGCTTGACAGACCTGAAAAAGAAACGTATGAACAGCTTGCAACAGCCGATCCGCGATGTCAGTCAATGAGCATTTTCAAGGTCTGTTTGTCAGGGTATTCCTGCTCTAATTATTTAATTTTATTAGAATTATATAATTAAATTTATCAGGATGAAAGGAGATGAGTGTTTCTGTCATGGCACCATTGCCAGGAGATGTTCATGACCGTTTGCCGCGGGTCGCTGTCGAGATCGCAAGGGAAGAAAAAACCCCTTTGGGATCAAGGATTTATTTGATAATTCCGGTTTGTCCGGATAAAAGGAGCGTCTATGGATACGATGGATTGGACTTTGGCGATAAAAACAGCTGCCGGCGGATTCGGGCTGGTTTTTGGCATATTGATGCTGCTGTGGATATCAGTGGAACTGACGAGAATAACCTTGCAGAAATTTTTCGGTGTCAAAAAATAGACTCCGTTCAGATCAAGTAAAGGAGGATAAGAGGTGCTTTTTGGATTAATGGAAACAGGGTTCCCCCTGTTTTACTGGGGAAACGCCCTGATGATCGTAATAGCTTTGACCCTCATATATCTTGCAATTGCAAAGGGGATGGAACCCCTTCTGCTGGTTCCGATCGGGTTCGGGATGATTCTTGTCAACCTGCCCCTCGGAGGCATGATGGACTACGAAATGATGCTGAGGGCCCCTCAGGCGGGAACAGTGATGGAAGTGTCCATGAACAAAGGGACCGGCTTCGACAAAGGCGCCATCGTATGCAAGCTTGATACAGGGGAGGTCAAAGCGCCCGTTTTCGGACGAGTCGACAGCCTGAAGGTATCCAAAGGCCAGCGGGTTGAGCAGGGACAGGTGATAGCCTCCATTCTGACCATGGAACAAACCAACCAGGCTGAACTGCCTTCACGCCCGATAGGGCTTCTCTCCCGGATCTTTCAGTTCGGCGTGATGTGGCAGATCCTCCCGCCCCTCATGTTTCTTTGCCTGGGCGCGCTGACGGATTTCGGTCCCATGCTCGCCAATCCCAAAACCCTGCTCCTGGGGGCTGCAGCACAGTTCGGAGTTTACCTTGCCTTCTTCATGTCTCTTTTCTTCGGATTCAGCCTTACGGAAGCGGCCTCGATCGGGATTATCGGCGGAGCGGAAGGTCCAACAACGATCTACGTGACCTCCGTGCTTGCGCCACACATTATCGGAGCTACCGCTGTGGCCTGTTATTCGTACATGGCCCTTGTCCCCATCATCATTCCTCCCGTGATACGCCTCCTGACCACCAAGAAGGAGCGGCAGATCTACATGAAGCCGTCGCTCAGACCGGTATCACGACTGGAAAAAATCGTTTTCCCCTTGATCACAGCAATCATCGTCATCCTGCTCGTACCGACCTCCGCCCCTCTGATGGGCTGCTTCATGCTGGGAAACCTCTTCAAGGAGTGCGGCGTTACGGAAAGGCTCAACCAGACGGCGCAAACGACCTTTGTTGATCTCATCACCATCTTTCTGACCCTGGCCATAGGGGCGGCAATGCCCGCACAGAACTTTCTCCAGCCCAAGACCCTGCTGGTTCTCGTCCTGGGTGTCGTCTCCTTTGCCAGTGCCGCCGCGGCAGGCGTCATCCTCGCCAAGATCATGAACCTCTTCTTGAAGGAGAAGATCAATCCCATGATCGGGGGCGCCGGCGTTTCCGCCGTCCCCATGTCCGCCCGGGTTGTTCAGGTGATGGGTCAGGCGGAAGACAAGAAGAACTTTCTCCTGATGCACGCCATGGGGCCGAACGTCGCCGGGGCCATCGGAGCGGCAATCGCCGGTGGTGTCTTCATCGGCATACTGGGATAAACGATCGGAAAATTACGGTTCAAAGAGCGTTTACCAGGATCCGGTAAAAACCGGACGACCCATTTTCGGGGGGGGAGGCTTTTTCTGTCCCCCCCCTTTTTTGACGATCTTCTTATGACCATCTTTAAAAAGAAACGCGGCTGGTGGTGGATTGTCGGGACATGCATCGCCCTGTCGGGCGTTGGCCTTGTGAGGCTTCTCGCTCCGGAATACCCCCCGGGCATGACCCGGATCGCCATCGGGTTCACCGGCCACGCCGTGATCATTTTCGGACTGTATTCCCTGACCTTTGCAACGCGCAGGGATGAGTAGGGCGCGCGGAGAGGCCGCCGGTATTTTCCTCGCCTGCCGCTTCCCGTCAACGAGATCCTTTTTTTTTCAAGGCAGGAGGGACAGGTGAGAGGCCAGGTTGATTTTCTTATGATCCAACCCGAGCTTCTTCCTGATGTGATTGCGATGAAGAGCCACGGCACCCGGGCAGACATTCATCAGTTCGGCGATCTCCTTGGTTGTTCGGCCATCCTTGATCAGTAGGGCGACCTGGACCTCCCGCGGCGTCAGGTTCAGGGACTGGGATGTCAACTTGTGGCGGAAAGGAGAGGTGATTTCATTCAGATGCGCTTCCAGAATATTCATGTAGTTCATCTGGGTGGCATCGAGGGCGGTCATCTTGATCTTCTTTACATAGGGCAGCACCATGCTCTTCACGTTGGAGAGGATCTTCTCTTCCAGCTCGTTTTTATCTTCCTCCCTCTTTTTAAGTAAAACCGTAAGAGCGGCATTGAGTTCCTCGAGGTTTTTCGTATTGATTTTGAGCTCTTTCTCCCTTCGTTTCAGGACCTCCTCCATCCGCTTGCGCTCAATAATCTCCTCGTGCAATTCCGCATTGACCTTCTGGAGATCCGCTGTCCTTTCCTGAACGCGCGCCTCCAGCTCTCCCAAGGTCTTCTGCAGCATCGCCTCCGCGTGCTTTCGCTGGCTGATGTCATGGTTGATTTCCAGGATAGCCAGGGGTTTCCCATGCTCATTGCGCCTTAAACTCCACCGGCTCTCCACCAGGATCGGCCTCCCGTCCCGCCGGATCTGGTTCAGCTCCCCCTCCCACTGGCCACAGGCGATCAGGGTTTCCTCTATGTCCTTCAGGCTCCGCGGAAAGCTGGTCCTGAGAAGGGTATGGATGTTCTCGCCCCGAACCTCCCGGCGGCTCCAGCCGTACTTTTTCTCCGCACCCCGGTTCCAGAACAGAATACGATGATCCATGTCCAGAACCATGATCAGATCCTCGGCCAGGTCAAGCAGTTCCGCCTGCTCCCGGAGGGCATCCGCCTGTTTCTTCAGAATATCCGCGGAAGCCGCATCGACGGGCGGAGCGGACAGTTCCTGATCAAAGAATTTCTGATACAGCACATCATATTCGACTATTTTTTCCTGGCGCATCCTTTTGTCAGGCCCCATCGTTCAACTCCGCCTTCCCGTATGAAATTTTTTATAGTATGCTCGATAAGAAGTAATGGAAACAAGAAAAGCGGTATAATGTTTTTTTTTCATAGATCAAGTACTTTTACAAAAAACGCTTTGTTTTTTCTCCGTTCAGGGCGCATCAAGGAAGCTCCGGACAGCCCGATTGCCGGAAGTGCCGACGGGAAGCGGACCAATGCCGCCAACGGCGGGTGCCGGCAAACATCGCCCCCCATGCTCAGGGAACATTTCAACGCTCTTCCGCCGGATCAGGGAAGATCCCCGGAATGAAATCAACACTCCTGATGGATGCTGCCTCAACAAAGCGGTTTAAAAAGCGCCGCTGATTGTGATAGACTGAACAAAATTCTCAACGAGGTGATAATGATGAAGATGATGATGATTGTCTATGCGGAAACTGTTGATCAAGACGTTATGGCCGCCTTGGCGCAGGTCGATATCAAGAAATTCATCAAGATGGAACGCGTTGTAGGAAGGTCGCCCGAGATCGAAAACATGGCCCAGGAAGGGTCGATCTACTGGACGGAGAAGTACATCCTCCTGATGCTGGCCGTCAAGGATGAAGAAGTTCAAAATGTGACGGACATGTTCCGCAAGCTGAAAAAAGAGCGCCCCGTAAAGGGGGGCTATCACGTGTTCGTGGTTCCGATGGAACAGCTTCTATAAGCCTGAAGCATGGAGGAAGGTCCCCCCTCTGTTGGTAGAGGGGTACCCAGCCGTGTCATCAGCTGATGGATAATGAGGAAGAGGGGTGAAAATCCCCCGCTGCCCCGCAGCCGTGAAGGGAACGAACGCCAAAGCAAGCCACTGTCGGAGCCGAACTCCGATGGGAAGGCTGGTCAGTAGGAAGCCCGAAGCCGGAATACCGATCCATCAATAAACTCGCGGGAGTTAGAAGATGCAGACATTTCCCTGTTTACGTCCGCCCTTTTCCCCTTCGGGAAAACGCCAATTCCCACGATATAACCATTAGTTAGCATTTTACCGTCCCCCGGCGGATCTTGCGGCTGCCCCAATGCGGCCGCCCTTTTGGGGAAACGGAGAATGTTGGATTTCGTGAAATGGAATCGGCGGTCACCCTGAAGAAAGTTCTCAGAACAAGCCTGCTGCTCCTTGCGGGCCTGCTGGCCGTCTCGGCGGTTTCTCTCCTGTGCGGACCTGCGGAAACAGGCATGCTTTCGAAAATCCGGGAGGGGCTGACGGGCGGACACTTGCCGGCCTTTGTTCTGACCCCCGAGGAGAAGACCATCCTGTTTTCTCTGCGCCTGCCCCGGATTGTCTTCGCCGGCCTGGTGGGGGCGTCGTTGTCCACGGCGGGGGTCCTCTTCCAGGCCCTGCTCCGGAACCCCCTGGCCGATCCCTATATTCTCGGAATATCGGGCGGTTCAGCCCTGGGTGCGATTGTCGGAATCTTTGCCGGCCTGGGCTCCCTTCCCTTGGGAATCCCCGTTCCGGCCTTCCTGGGAGCCGCCGTCACGGTGTTCCTGGTCCTGGCGGCGGGAGGCTCGAAGAGGGGATTTTCCTCCGGAACCCTGCTGCTGGCCGGCGTCATCGTCAATGCCTTCTTCTCCGCCCTCATCATGCTGTCCCTGGCCCTGAGCAGCCATGCCGACCTTCAGAAGATCACCTTCTGGCTCATGGGCAATCTCAGCCTGGCCGGTTATTCTGAAGCGATGCTGACGGCGCTGGTCCTTACAGCCGGCTTTGCCGTCGCCGTGCTGAACGCCCGCTCCATCAACCTGATGTCGCTGGGCGAGGAGACGGCCCTCCATCTTGGAGTCAGCGTGGGACGGATCCGGATTCTCCTGCTGCTTTCCGGCTCCCTTCTGACGTCGGTGGCCGTGGCGTTCAGCGGCACGATAGGCTTTGTGGGGCTGATCATTCCGCACCTCATGCGGATGCTCCTCGGAGCCGATCATCGGCTGCTCCTTCCCGCATCCCTGCTGTTCGGGGCATCCTTTCTGATCGCGGCGGACACCCTAGCCCGGACCCTTGTCCCCGACATGGACCTGCCCGTAGGGGTGGTGACGGCGTTGTGCGGGTCCCCCTATTTTCTTTACCTGCTGCGGAAAGGAAGGTTTTCATCATGGTCGTCCTGAACATTGAAGACATCCACTTCCGTTATGAAGCCGCCGGCTGGGTACTTCGGGGCCTTTCCTGCGCCGTCGAGAAGGGGGAATTTCTGGGCATTCTCGGACCTAACGGATCTGGAAAGACCACGCTGCTGCGACTCTGCAACGGGACCCTCTCCCCTCACCAGGGGACGGTAACCGTTTCCGGGACGGATATCCGGAAGATCCCCAGAAAGGCCCTGTCCCGGACCATGGCCTTTGTAGCCCAGGATTCCCCCGAACCGCCTCCCTTTACGGTGAGCGAATGCGTCCTCATGGGGCGGGCCCCTCACCTGGGAAGGCTCCAATTCGAAAGGGAGCGGGATTTTGCCGTCGCCCGCCACGCCATGGAAGTCACCGGAACGCTTTCCCTGGCCTCACGGAGCATGAACGACCTCAGCGGCGGAGAAAAAAAGCGGGCGCATATCGCCCGTGCGCTTGCCCAGGAACCGCAGATCCTTTTCCTCGATGAATCCACAGCTCATCTGGACATGAAGCACACGGCTGCTGTTTTTGATCTGCTGAAAGGCCTGAACCGCAGGGAAAACCTGACGGTGCTCGCCGTGACCCACGACATCAACACAGCGGCGCTTTACTGTGATCGGCTTCTCCTGCTGAACCGGGGGAGGCTCCACGCACAGGGGTGCCCGCAGGAAGTGCTTACTGAAGCCAACATAAGAGAGGTGTTTGAAACCCCGGTAACCATCGGCCGCAATCCGGAAACGGGATTGCCGCAGGTCTCACTGTTGCCGGAAGGTCTGTCAGATCAGAGGAAGCCGGTCAAAGCCGGCGCTGCCCCGCAACTGTAAGCGGAACGAAATCCACGGAATGCCACTGAATTTCACCGGAAATTCGGGAAGGCGTGGACGGTAGGCCAAGCCGCAAGCCAGGAGACTTATCTGACGGAAATCTCAATTCAGCCTGACCGAGGGGAAAGGAGGTTCGCATGATCCGCACACCATTCACGATATCCCCCTGAAATGCCCCCTTTTGAAGCGTCGGTACGACCCGTGGAATCTGTTGAACAACCGTTGAAATTCAAAAGGAGCAGGGGAAATGAATCAAAGGATTACGGCTATTTTGTTGTTTGTCTTGAGCGGACTCTGTTGTTTCTGTCCGCAGGTTTTCAGCCAGGAAACCGCTGACGCCGAACCGATGGAAGAGATCGTTGTCACGGCGACAAGGAACGCGGAGGAGGTCCGCTCGGTTCCCGCCAACGTCAGCATCCTTACGGCAAAGGAGATCGAAGAATCCGGGGCGACGAGCCTTGTGGAGGTCCTGCAGAAACTGGAAAGCGTCCAGATCCGGACTTACAGCGGCAACCCATCGCAGGCTTCCATCGATCTCAGGGGCTTCGGCGGGGACAACCCCTCTGGCAAAACCCTGGTTCTGCTCGACGGCAAAAGGCTGAACAACCCGGACATGAATTCCATCAACTGGCTTCAGGTTTCTTTGAGCAACATCGAACGGATTGAAGTTATCCGGGGTGCGGGCAGCGTCCTTTACGGCGATTCCGCCATCGCCGGCGTGATCAACATTCTCACGAAGAAGGGGAAAGGAAAACCTGAAGTCTCCGCTTCGTTCATCGCGGGCAGCTACGGCCTCCACAGCGGACAGGCGGGAATCCGCGGTTCGGAAGGGAAGGTTTCCTACTCCCTCAACGGCGAAAATTCAGGGATGCAGGGTTACCGGGACCGGTCGAAGTACACCTCGCGGGGGACGGGACTCAATCTGGGCTACGACGGCGGTGAGGCATGGAACGCCTCGCTGGCCTTGTCCTATAACCGTACAGATTTTCAGCTGCCGGGATCCCTGACCAGGGCCGAATACAAAAAGGACAGGCAGCAGTCCGGCAACCCCGATGACGACGGGAAAAATCAGGACTTCCATGCGAACCTGACCCTGGAAACCCTCTTCGGCGATGCCGGGAGCTTTTCCCTCCAGTTTCTCTATGGATCAAAGGAAATCACCGCCAATTACCGATCCATGTTCTCCTATTCCCGGGTAAACCTGGACTCCTACGGGATGACGCCGCGCTATGTCCTGGACAGGAACATCTTCAACCGCAGGAACAAACTCCTGGTCGGACTGGATTATTATGACGAGGAGTTGGACAAGAACGGCTATGCGGACCGGGGACAGGATGAAAGGATGAATACCGCCGAACTGTCCCGCAGGAGCCTGGGGGCCTATGTCCGCAATGAGTTCCACGTCCGGGAAGACCTGATACTGGCCCTCGGTTATCGAACGGAAAGGGCCAGAATCGAGGGGAAGGAAAAACTGACGGACGGAACGCTCGTCTTCGATGATAAAAAGACCCACGAAGCTGAAGCCTTTGAATCGGCCCTGACGTGGATGATCGGGGAAAAATCGAAGGCCTTCGTCAAGTACGCCACGGTGTTCCGTTACCCCTTTCTTGATGAACAGGCCTCCTATTACGGGTATGGCTGGGATAGCTTCAATACGGATCTCGACCAGGAGAAGGGCAGGACTTACGAGGCGGGCGTCAACCTCGTTCCAATCCCGAATCTTTCCATGGATCTGACGTTCTACCGGATCGACATGGAAGACGAGATCGCCCCGGACCAGAACTGGGTCAATCAGAATCTGGACAAAACCCGCCATGAAGGCATTGAACTGGGCGCCTCCTATCTCTGGGAAAAGGCGGCCAGGGTGTACGCCCAGATGTCCTACCGCCGTGCGGAATTCCGCAACGGACCGAATGCCGGCAAGGACGTACCGCTGGTTTCCAATCTGCTTGGAACCGCCGGGGCGATCCTCTATCTCCCCGGCGGCTTTGAGCTGAACCCGGAGTTCCGCTACACCGGAGAGGCCTATCAGGGCGGAGACTTCAGCAACACCGAAGACAAGATCGACGGTACCACCCTGTGCAATCTTTTCCTCTATTACCGGCCGACGCTGAAGAAGCTGAAGTTCTCGGCCTTCGCCGGCGTGGAAAATCTCACCGACGAGAAACCGGTGCTGATCTATTACAACGGCTACTACCCCCTGCCCGGCATAACGGTCAAGGGTGGAATCTCCTTTAAATTTTAGCCTGTTTGAAGAGAATTAACGAGAGGGAGTTCAGAAAGGGAAGCGCTATGATGAGGCACCGGACAGTCAGGGAAATGCTCCGCATCGTGTCCATCGTGGCCGCCCTGGCCCTCTGCCCCTTTGCCCATGCCGCCACGGTGATGGATGAAACAGGCAGGAGGGTCTTCGTTCCCGATGCTCCGCGGAGAATCGTTTCCCTGGCGCCGGACATCTCGGAAATCCTTTTTGCCCTGGGTCTGGAGAAGGAAATCGTGGGCGTATCCCAGTTCAGCGACTATCCCGAAGGGGCAAGGGGCAAACCGAAGGTGGGAAGCTATGTATCCCTTTCCCTGGAACGCATCCTCTCCCTGTCGCCGGACCTGGTGATCGGCACCACCAACGGAAACCGCCGGGAAGCCGTGAAAAAGCTGGAACAGGCTGGGCTAAACGTCTATGTAGCGAATCCGCAAAGGGTTTCCGACATCTATCGCACCATCCTCAATCTCGGGAGGATCACCGGGAGGGAGACCGCCGCCCGGCAGCTGGCCGATTCAATGAGAAAAAGAGCGGAGTGCATCGTATCCCTGACGGCTTCCTGCCCGCGGCCGAAAGTCTTTGTCCAGATTGATTCTCATCCCCTGGTTACCGTGGGCAGGAACACCATTTATTCGGAGCTGATCGCCATGGCCGGAGGGCACAACATCGCAGTCCGCGCACCCGGAAAATATCCCCGCTACAGCATGGAAGCCCTGATTTCGCAACAGCCGGACGTTATCCTCCTGTCCCCTATGGGCCAAAGGACGTCCCGGAAAAGGGATTTGGATTTCTGGAGCCGCTGGCGGAACATCCCCGCCGTGCGGAATTCCCGGATACACCTTGTGAACGCGGACCTGACCGACCGGTTTTCCCCGCGAATCGTCCAGGGGCTGGAAGAAATCGCGGAAATTCTCC
The DNA here is from genome assembly GCA_034006265.1 of Syntrophus sp. (in: bacteria). Taxonomy (GTDB): domain Bacteria; phylum Desulfobacterota; class Syntrophia; order Syntrophales; family Syntrophaceae; genus Syntrophus. The sequence goes on from JAVETB010000001.1 coordinate 106,789, forward strand.
ATCCGGAGCGAACGGGCAGGCAAAGGCTCCAGGAATGTTCCGGCCGGAGGAGATGAGTAGACGGCGATGAAGCAGGAACTAAACACAACCATCCGTGCGGCCTTCAGGAAATCCCCCCGGCCGGAAATCTCCGGGGGGAACCTGTTCTGCGCCCTGATGGCGTCCTTTGTTGCTCACGGCCTGGTGATCCTCCTGATCGCTGCGGCAGGCAGTCTGTTTTCCGTTCCGGCAAACACCGGATCATTGGACAGGCTGAACATTACCCTGGTCTCCTGGACGCCGCCCCCTTCCCGCCCTTCGGCACACCGGGGTCAGGAAGAGTCGATCCGGGCAGATGCAGCGGCTGCCGTAAAGGAGATCTCATCCGTCACGGCCGTTTCGGAAGATCACAGCGATGATGGCCGGGGTCTCAAAGACCCGCCGCCGGAAAAACCGGCAAACAGGCTTCCCCGCCCCGCCCTGCTGCCGGGAAAGTCGCAAGACCCGGGCACGGAGAAAACGATTTCAAGCCCAACCGGCCCTGACCTGCAGACCCGGCCTGGTGGGACAACCCTGTCCGTGTCGTTTCCTGCAGCGGAAGGAGGACGGGACGTCGCGGCTCCTTCCGGTCACGTCATGGAGCGGAACCTCGAACCACCCGGCAGATTCCACGGAAATTCAGGCGCCACCCTTTCCCGTTACCGGCAAACCCCTCCCCCCATCTACCCGGCCTCAGCACGGCGAAAAGGCTATGAGGGACTCGTTCTGATCTCCGTGGAGATCCTGGAAAACGGGGCACCCGGGCTGCTGCTGGTGAAAAAATCCTCGGGACATGTCATCCTGGATCAAGCGGCTCTTGAAGCGATCCGAAAATGGAAATTCGTTCCAGCGGAGAAAAACGGCCTTCCCGTCCGCTCCTGGGGGGATGTGCCCATCCGATTCGTTCTCCGGGATGTCCGCTGAGGATCTTCGTG
>JAVETB010000146.1:0-4049 GCA_034006265.1 Syntrophus sp. (in: bacteria)
GATAAAGATCGACTACATCAGCCCCCTGGCCAAAGCCCAGAGGTCGGCGGAGGCCGAGGGCATCATGGCGGTGACCGAGTACGCCATGGCGGTGGCCCGGGTCATGCCGGAAGCCGCAGACATAGTGGACTTCTCCGAGGCCCTGCGCACCCTGGCCGACATCTACGGCTTAAAGACCAAGATGGTGCGCTCGCCCGAGGCGGTAGCCGAAATCAGGGAAATGCGGCAGCAGCAGGAGCAGCAGGCCCAGGCCGCGGCTATGGCGACCGAGGCCGCCAAGGCCCTGCCGGGTCTGGGCAAAGAAATTGAGGCGGGCAGTCCCCTGTCGTTGGTGGCCGGAGGGATGGAGGCTTGATGGACGCCGTGATCAAGGCCCTGGCCTTCGAAAAGGTGACGGAGCATCTGAACGCGGCCCTGACGACCGAGGCGAGGCCCCGGGAGAAGCGGCGCATCAGGATAGCCCTGAAGCACTTGAGCCGGTTTCTGGAAGAAGCCCGCAAGGAAGTGGACGATGCCCGAGCCCAAACGGGTTGACGAGCTGGCCGAGCAGTTGAAGGCCGACTACCGGGCCTGCTTCAAAGGGGAGTCGGGACACCGGGTCCTGGCCGACCTGGCCCGCCTGGGCTGTCTGGCGGAGTCCTCCTATCTGCCCGGTGACGCCAGCCAGTTCCGGGACGGCTGCCGCCATGTGGTCTTACATATCTTCCAGGCCTGCGGGCTGCTGAGCCTGGATACCTGGATGCGGGAATTTCACAAGGAGACGCCATGAGCGAGGCACTGCTGAAAGAAGCCAAGAGGCTGAGGACAGGCCTGATCAACTTCAAGCTCAAGCACGGCCCAAGACTGACCACAATGGAAGTCGTCAAGCTGGAGGATGCCATTCGGATGTTCTCCAGTTTCGTGGACCAGTATAAAACCCAGCAATAAACGGGAGGTTTTATGTCGGAAGAAGGAACCGCAGGCAAAGGCCAGCAGCAAGGCGCAGGCGAAGCCCAGGGCCAGGCAAGCTGGCTCGAATCCCTGCCGGAGGAATTCCGGGCCGATCCGAACCTGAGCACCATCCCGGACGTGCCCACTCTGGCGAAGAACTACGTCGAGACAAAAAAGCTGGTGGGCAAGAAGGGCGTGATTCTGCCTGGTGAGAAAGACCCGGAGGAGAAATGGGAGGAAGTTTACACCGCCCTGGGCCGGCCTGAGACCCCGGACAAGTACGAATTCGTCAGGCCGGAGCTGCCTGAAGGGTTGACTTATGCGGAGGACTTCGAGAAAGACTTCCGGGCTCAGGCGCACAAGGCCGGGCTCAGCGCCAAGCAGGCCAAGGCCCTGTATGACTGGTACGTGCCCCTGACCATGGAATGGGCCAAGGTCGGCGAGGCGGCCCTGACCAAGGCCAAGGAGGAGCTTAACGCCCTCTGGGGTGACCAGGTGGAGGCGAACACCAAGCTGGCCACGGAGACCTTCAAGAAGTTCGCCGCGCCCGAGGACTATGAGGCCATGTTTGAAGGCCCCACGCCCCTGGGCAATGACCCCCGCCTGGTGAGGTTCTTTTACAAGGTGGGCCTGGCCATGCAGGAGGATAAGTTCGTCAGCGGCAAGGCGGGCGGCGGCGCTGAGGGCCTTGACCAGCAGATCGCCGAAGTGGAAAAGAACCCGGCGCTCTATGACGCCAAAGACCCGCAGCACGATGCCCTGGTGAAGAAAAGAGACGAGCTTTACCGGAAGAAATATCCCGAGACAGCTTAGGGATATGAGATAGCGGACTACCCCGCACAAGGGCCCGCGCTTTAAATGCACGAGGCCCCGCCAGGCGAAGGCGGGCGGCAGCCAGCCCAGGCCCCGAAAGGATAAGCCGGGGCCAGCCGTCCAGGCCGGACAGGCGGACTAGCCAGAGAAAAAACTATCTGGAGGTCTGCCTGTCATGGCTAACACGCAATCAATAGCGTTTCGCAAACAGTATGAAGCGGCCTTTCGCCTGCTGGTGCAGCAGGAGGCCAGCAAGTTTTCCGACAAGGTATGGGTCTATCCCATGTCCTCCAACAAGGCGTACGTCAACTTTGTTGGCAGCCTGAACGTGGTCAAGCGCACCGGGCGCAACGCCCCTACCGTCTTCCAGGACGCGGCCCACACCAAGCGGCGCATCATCGCCGAGACCTGGGACGTGCCGGCCATCCTGATCGACGAGCCGGACCAGATCCGCATGATCGCCGACCCCGCGTCCATCTACGCCAGGGCGCAGCGGGCGGCCATCCGGCGCAAGTACGACAACCTCATCATGGCCGCGGCCATCGGCAACGCCTACAGCGCCGATGAAGACGACACAGAAACCGCGGTGCCCCTGCCCGCCACTCAGAAAATCCTCGAGACCGGCACGGTGGGGCTGACCCTGCAGAAGATCACCCAGGCCCTGGAAATCTTCCACACCAACGACGTGGACCCGGACGTGGAGAAGTGGATGGCCCTGTCTCCCAAGGGCCTCACCGACCTGCTGAACGAGCCGGAGCTGACCATCGCCGAGCAGAACGCCCTGCGCACTGTCAACGAGGGCAAGGTGGAGCGGGTGCGCGGCTTCAACATGGTGCTCTCCAACCAGCTTGCCATTGCCGGCAACATCCGGTCTAACGTGGCCTGGGTGCAGGAGGGCATCTGCCTGGGCGTCATCTACGACATCAAGGCCAGGGCCGAAGAAAACATGAACTACAACTACTCCACCCAGGTCTGGGCCTCTTTCGATGCCCAGGCCACCCGGATGCAGGAAAAGCTGGTGGTGGAAATCCAGTCCTACGAGGCTTAAGGAGGTTTAACCCATGGCGACGGTTTATTCAGTCGGGTACACGAAATATAACGCCGGGAAGAAAGTGGACCCCGGCAAGTGGAAGCCGGATGTCTGCGTGGATGAGTACGAGGCCGCGGCCCTGGCGCTCGGCTCCACCCTCTACATGTTCATTCCGCCCAAGGGCGCGAAGTTCAAGGGCGGCTTCCTGGTGTCCGACGCCCTGGGCGCCGGCGTCACCCTGGCCGTGGGCATCCCGGGAACCGTAGACAAGTTCCTGGCGGCCACGTCTCACGCGGCCGCGGCGCAAAGCTCCCTGGAGGCGGCGGCCAACATCGACAACTACGGTTACGAGTTCGACGGCGAGACGCCGGTGATCATCACCACCGCGGGCGGCGCGGCGACCGGCACCATCAAACTCCTGATGGAGTTCTACGGCGTAAGGCTTTAACCCCTGGCAAGGGCGGGGTGTAGGAGCCCCGCCCCTGAATTGCGAAAGGAGACAACCAGATGGCTGACCTGACAGCTGCCGATGTGACCGTGGCCATTGTCCACAAGGACCTGACCCAGAGGCGGCGCCTCAACCTGGTGACCATCACCCTGGGGGACGGCGCCAAGACCGTGCCGGCAGGGGGCGTGCCGCTCCCGGCCCTGAGCAAGTTCGGGATGCACAGCGACCTTCAACTGTTCTTCATGAACCCGAATGTCAGCGGCCTGCCTGCGGACTACGACAAGACGAATCATAAGCTCGTCTATTGGATGGGCAATTATGACGCGGCTGACGGGCCGTTAATTGCGGCGACCGGCCAGGCCCCGGCCGCCCATACCATCAGAGCCCTGGCTTACGGCAAGTAAACCTGAAAGGGGGCTCCGGCCCCCTCCTTTAAAAGGGAAAGACCATGCTTAAATGCGGCGATTACGAGTCCATCACGGTGTCCACCACGGCCATCGGCTTTACGGCCACCAAGCTGGCCCCGGTTGCGGGCGATTATTCGGGGCGCAAGGCGGAGGCGGTGCTCATCACCGTGGAAGACCAGCCGGTCCGCTTCCGGGCGGACGGCACCGACCCCAGCGCGGCGGAGGGGCACCCCCTGCTGCCCGGAGACGAGCGTTACCTGTATTGGGGCTATCAGGACCTGTTGCAGGTCAAGTTTATCCGCAAGGATGCGGCCGACGCCAAGGTTAAGGTGAGCTACTTCTACCGTGTATAGTCTGATGCGCAGCCGACAGATTCAAGCCTATCTCAGCCAAGAGGAACTCCTGCGCGAAAAGGCCGTGT
>JAVETB010000037.1:0-26342 GCA_034006265.1 Syntrophus sp. (in: bacteria)
GCCACGCCGAAGATCTCCACTGTAAATTTGCACGTAAAATGAGCAAATTTGGCATGTAAAATGAGCAAAATGGGGGGTGAATTTGGGGGTTGTGCTTGGAGATGGAGTTGTAGTGTACCGCTGGAGCGGGGAGAATGGAGCGAGAATAGGTGGGGCGATATGTCCGGCCGGACGGGTGATCGGGGGACGATCGAGGTGCCCGTTCAGACGGTTTGTTTGTGAGTGTTACACCTCCAATATGGTGGATCCCTCAGGGAGCGCCGAGGATAGACGGCGCACCAGGAAAGTAGTTATCTCGGACATCGCTATGGCCACAGTTTGGCCTGCGGCCAGGCCTGAGAAGTCGTCGGGCACATAGCTGGCCCAGACCTCCAGGCTGTTCCTCCGCAAGACCTTGACTCGCTTGTTTGGCTCGTCGACCTGCCTGACGATCCCGTACTGAATGGTGTCGAGTGATTCGCGGCGGATGAGACGGTCGAGGGACATGGCATCACCTCTTCAGTGCCTGGTAGATAGGAATGATGGCCGTGTTGGTGAGCTTCGTTTCTCCGCCGTCGCTCAATTCCCCGATGATCCTGCACTCGGAAACCTGCCCCATCTCATTTTTGCTTCGCCTCGAGCTGTCCATGCTGACGACATCGCCGGGCTCCAGCGTCGGAACATGACTTCCGAGCTGGATTTCTCTGGGGATCTTCGCATGCGTATGGGCATCGATTTCAGCCGTGGCCCGGATTGCAATAAGATCAGCATTCCTAAAAAGCGCATGGCTGATCTCATCAAGCTCAACGAACGCCTTCAGCCTGACGATTTTCTCAGCATCCCCGGCCGATCCCGTCACTTTTAGGTGCCAGGCATAGGTTGATTGGAACAGGGAGACTGGGTAGGTGGCTCCCGGCCGATTGGCCATTGTGACCGGCAGGCCGGTTCCATAGCCGGACGAATACCCAGAAGCCTGGATGTTCGTGCCAGCCTGGGCATCGGACTGAGAGAGATACAACTGCACCATGAGCCCTGTCCCGACATCGGATAGACTCACATACCATTCTCGGTTCGGATCGATATTCCACGACGAAATCGCAAGCATCACAGCACCTCACTCATGACAGAAGATATCCTCTGTGCGATCACCGATTGAAAAGAAGGGACCTGCCTGATCGCGGATAAATAAAGCTTCAGATCCCGCACTCCCCACCCATCAGTCGCCGCCAAGTAGAGCATAAAATCTTTCAAAACAGTGCTGCTCACAGTAGACAGGTACAATTTCAAATCCTGCTTGGTCGATCCAGCCGCTTTGAGTAGCAACCGCAAGTCCTCGATGCTCCTCCCGTATGCTGCCATGTGCAGCTTCAGGTCTTTCAACTGCTGCCCTATGGTCGATAGGTAAAGCGGGAGGTCCTGCATGTCTTGGAGGGCGGTAATCATGAGCAATTGCAGGTCTTCCGTCGTCCACCCCGCTGCCTGGAGTCGGAGCCGCAGATCTTCGAAAGTCGTCCCGTCCGTTGTCGTGAGGAGCATCAGCAGGTCTTCCAACCCTTGGTAGTAAGCAGAGAGATGGAGGCGTACGTCAACCAACTCTGTTTGGTTCTGCACCAGCCCTGTGTTTTGCGGACTTCCCGCACTTGCGAAACTGGCAGGATCTCCATAGTTCGTGGTCCACGTATTAACCCAATCTTCCGACTTCTCGACATTCAGATATATCATGAAGGCGAGACGCCCATAATATTTCATGCTCGAATACCATCCGTACGAAGATGTGTGCCATGACCCACCTATCCCCATCGGAGCAGCAGTATCGGGTAGAGCCGCATCCAAACTCGCTTGGTTTTTCAGAACTCCATCAACAAATATCTTGCCCTGCGTGCTGGATTTGGTTGCTCCTACTGCATATTTTGTCCCGGTGACTACCGAGTCGGGCGAAGTGCATCGATACCAAGCTCCGGCCCAGTAGCCCAGATTCCATTTGCCTTTATAAATCGATAGGACATGATGATAATCCCAATTTCCTTCCGCACCCTTCGAATGTGCGACAGGCTGATTTGCGGTGGTGGTAGGTGTGGCAATTGCAAGAACCGTCATATTAGGGGTCGGATCAAGCAGACCAGCAGGGTCATCGCTATGGTACAAAACGCCTCCATTGAAATCATACCCATTCCCTGCTGCCAAAACCGCACTTCCTGTAACCAACAGATTGAGTTGGTTCAATGTGCTATCATTGGCATCTTTTAGTAAAGGATACACACCCACGAACTCCGACCCATAAACGCTATACTGACCATTAGCATTAGTGGGGTCGGGCTCTAATGCCGAGGCGTTGTTATACCAAACCCATACTACATCGTCGATAGCTGACGAAATAGACGGCAACTTAACAATAATACTAGCTTTTCCGGAACTCTGATCGAAATAAGCCACCTGCCGAGCAAGCTCTGTGGTTCCTGCTGCATCGGAGGTTACTCGAATATCGCTCCCATCGACATTGGCACAATTTGCGTTAAGCGCATCCAGCATTTCTAACGGGAGATTAGATTCGGTCAGACATAATTGATATTCCCCAGGGACACCGACTACTTTAGTGTGATCTATCGTTATAGGACACTTGCGACCCCATCCGTAAGGAAAAGCCATACCATACCCTCCAAACCAGTGCTTTTGGAATAATCGCACCACTGTAGATATGTGTACCGGTGTGATTGCTGCTTCCAGTGTTTAATTGCAAAACGTCATTAACTGACACGGAGCCATCTCCGACCACCCTAACAGTCCATTTATTGGTATCTAAGACGGCGCCTGTAAAATCATCTTGTAACAATGTGGGCATTTTTATCCCTCCACCACCAAGGAGCTTATTCTTCCCGCCACTCCCCGTTTCCATCCTCTCGAAGGAGTCATCCCCAATCCCTCCTGACCAAACCGAACTCGGTCTTGGGTGCAGTGCCCCCCGCCTATCCTCCATCGATAAACGACAGGCTTGCCTGACAGTTTTCCGCAAAGGAAAACGGCATCAATGGCAAAACGTCCTCCTGCCCCAAGATCCTGAGCGACTTCAAGGAAGAAGTTGTACTGCTCAAACCCCCTCATCAGGATCTTGTGTCCGGTCGGTAGATAAAACTCCAACTGCTCTATGGGGCGTCTAAAATGCTCATCCATCCAGCCGGGATTAGACAGCAGCACGTTCGGACTTTGGTAATGCTTCGGTGGGAGATCCCCTTCGAACGTGGCCTTGAACGTCCACGCTTGCTGGAGCTTTGGAATTGCGATCGATTGCACCCGGTCCTCCTATGAGTAGAGATATCGAAGAGTCAGCACACCATCCGTTTTGGTAAGTGGAGTAAACGTACTGGCTATCACCTGTCTGATGTTGAAATAGACATTCTGGGCCGATCCCAAAGCCGCCGCAGCCAATGAGATCCGAGAGCCGGTTCCAGCAAGCGGAGTACCCGCCCAACTGGCCGAGCCGGGGGCTGCATCAGTTGTTGCAATCGCTTTTAGCGTCGAGTTTGCTGGAGTCCCTGCGCCGAGAAATGTACTTGCAATCGTCGTATGGGTATTGTCATCCCATGCTTCGAGGTACGGAATCCCCGCCGTCGCGCCGTCAAAGTAGATCGCAAAGACATATCGGGTATTTCCTCCAGACTGAAACCCCTGATCCGACCCGGCGAGCGGGATCTGGTCGTAGACCGATGCGGAGTCGTCGATCAAGAAGGTCTTAGGAGCTTCAATCGACCCGGCAGCCGGTATGATTACTGGATACGGCCCCACGGTATCCGCGTCACCATCAGCTTGCTGCGTATCGAGGAATGCCAAAATGTCATTGACAAGATCCACCACAAGCCAATTGGAGCTTGCATCACCCGCCCCGCCCGCAGCGTTGCCGATATTCGTTCCATCATTCGAACTGTTATTGACAAGAAAAGTCGTGTTCGGCTTCGCCATTTTACCCCTCCGTGTAAAAAACGAAATTGCATTCCCCGCAGATATACTGGTTGCGAATCCCAGCCTTTCCCTTTGCACAGTTTGGACACACCGGACTTCTAAAAGCCCGATCCCCGCACTTCGGACACTTCAATTCCCGCTGCGCCGTAGTCCTGTCGGGATGGTGAGCCTCCTCTTTGCTTGTCTTTGTTACCTTCTCGCTTGGATCGGGCAATCTGTAGTAAATCAGGCTTCCCACCTTCGCCCACTCGTAAGGAGGTGGTGGCGTGCCGTCTTTTGTCCAAATTTCCAGCCCTTCAGCTAAACGACGCTCTCGCTTCGCCTTTGTAAACCGTTGCAGAGCCTCCTTCAGAACATCGTGAGGGTATGCACCCAAAAACATCAGGATCTGCTTAATGTAAGCCTCTCGATTCATTTGCATTCTTGGCTCCTAACATTGCCACTCGAAAGTCCTCATTACTGCTATGTCTCGATCTGGATAACACTCCCCAGGACACGGGTTTGAAACTGGATTCGGGCACACATAGCCACAAGCCCCCACTGGAACTAGATGGGAGTAAATGCTTGCCGAAGCATAGCAATTACAATTCTCAAAGGCGATACAACATCCACTGTACTCATAAGCGATTTGCACCCAACTGCCCGCATTCGTTATCCTGGCACTCAATGACGCACTTGCTCCGCATTTGTCAGTCACGGTCACCGTGATGCTCCCGCAAGCGGCCTCAGTGAGCGTCACATAACCATTCTCGTCGATGCTGGCTCCAGTCCCTGATACGGACCAAGAGTACGGTTGAACTCCTCCCGATGCGCCGTACTGTGACCCCCCGGGCTTCGTCAACGTCTCCGCGCCGGATATCGTCAACGGATCAGCGGTCTCGCAATCTCCACATTGGTCCCGGCAAGCTTCCATAGCTGCCGCTTTCAGCTCTTCGTAACGTTCCCAAAAAGCGGGACTGCCTGCCGCGTACCCCTCGTTCAAGACTTTGGTGTTGATCCCCTCATACGAACTGCCATCATAATTCTGCGTGGTCCCGAAGTGGTTGAACTCCTCCTCGCAGAGCTTCGTACAATTGCACTCCTCCCCGCCGTCCTGGAGGGCCTGCCCGAAACGGGATTCCATGCAATCGGATGTGGGATTCTGTTGGCAATCGATGGGATAACATTCCCTCAAGGCTCCGCCGTCGCATTCGGATAGCGGCCGGCACTCGAAATCCTCTCCATCCGGATTGGTGCAGCAGGTTTCGCCCTGCCTGCAATCGAGATCCCCACATCCGACGGAGGGAGTGTGATCCCATTTGTTCTTGCCGGAGCCTCCACTGGTGCCGTATCCCGGATCGTCTTCGTCGAGATCGAGTCCGGAATCGCAGCAGCCCTCCACGCCGCCCGATTCCAGCTCCGCCCGGACGGTAATGGATACTGACGATTCGAGTGGCTCCTCCCGGCTCGTGGCCATGAGTGCCCGGATGCGATCGGTCCCGGCCTGGATGCCGATGAAGTGGTTTACGACGGCTCCGCGGGTTGTGTAATCGACGATGAGACTGGTTCCTGTGGTGAGCCGTGTGTTGAGGGTGACCACTTTGCCCACATGGGAGCTGTAGAGGCTTGCGCCGGTCTTGGACCAGTTGCCATTGATGTCCTGCTGTGCGCGGTAGACGCCCTGCACCGATACGGCGTACATATCCAGCTCGCACTGGGTGAGGCCGGAGACCTCGTTGATCGCGGAGGTGTTCTCGTTCGTCACCTCGACCTGCTGCGCCCTGAGCTCGGTTGCCGGCAGATGGCCGTGGGCGGGGTTGGAGTCTACCGTCATGTAGATGGTTCTGCCATCGGCAACCGGAAGGCCTCCGGCTTCGGCATACACGAGAAGGCGGGCGGATTCGTTTACCTGGATCGAGGATGGATTCGCGATCAGGCGAAGGGAGGGGGGGCAGGCACACGGGTTGTCGAGGTAGATCTCCTGGCTGTCCTGGTTTCCCGAAAGTCCCGCGGTGATGGTTTCCGTCCCGGAGCTTGAGCCGGCTGTTGCATGGTTCACGGCCACTCCCGACACGGTATAATCGACCCGAACCAGCTGATCGCAGTAGTCGAGGGCATCGGTCAGGCGGATGGTGTTTCCGCTGATGGTGTAACCGCCCGCAGAGAGGTTCTCTGTTTTTCGGGTGTCCCTGTAGGCGTAGATGCCGAGGATGGTCTCCGGAGGGAATTCCAGATCGATCTCGTTGAACGATTTGGATCGCTGCTCCTCATCGAAGATGCTGATCTGCGCCGTATTGCTCACGGCCTGGTCGAAGGAGACCAGGTTAAATTTGGTGGACCAGGCGATGGGAAGATCGTTTACGGGATCTCCATCCTGGTCGGTCACCCTGGCAAAGAGCTTCGATCGCGATTCGCCGTCCGCGGAAAGGCACTTCTGGGCGATCGAGAGCTGGACTCCGTAGCCGGCGAGGGATCCCGAGGCGCTGATCTTGATGCGGTTGCCGAAATCCGGCCACTCGGGCTGCTCGGAGATCCGGACGATGACGGCGTCCTGGACGGTGTGATCGGCGGCGGAAGGGGAGCGGTCGAGGAGCCCGATGCAGACGTGGTTGTCGCGATCGGTGGAGACGAAGGCGTCTTCTCCGTAGGCGACCTGCAGGATCTCAGAGATGATCTCGATCGGGTAGAGGTTTTCCGCCCTGTAGGACTGGGCGGGGATCCAGAAATCGTCGATATCGGAATAACTCGAATCCCACGTGAGGCCGGCTGCCGCACACATCTCGGCGCAAACGGCGAAAAATGTCGTATCGGCATCCCACGTTTTGCTCATTTTAACTGCAAAAGGAGGTCCGAGGAGGGCCGTGAGGGATCGGCCCCAGATGCCGGTGGTCGTGATCATGAGATCCACCTGGTAGGTCGGGCGCTCGATGAAGTATTTCCCCTGGCTCACCCATGTGTCCGCCGTTCGGGTGAAGACCTCGACCTGGGGCTCCTCGGGGAACTGCGAAAAGTCGAGCGTGTCGTAGAGATCCGGATCGGCGATATCGAGCGAGAGCTCCCGGACGTAGGAATCGAGGCGCGCGGTGATCTCGAAGCGCATGCCTTTCTGGGTGATGTCCACCCCGTCGAGCTCGATTTTAATTCCGTATGGCATGGGGGCCCCTGTCGTTTGAGCGGTCCGCTCGGAGAGCGGACCCTACATTTGGATGCGCACCGGGCGGCGCTTCGGTTAATGGTGTGGCTGGCGCTTCGGCGGCTGGCCTGGCCGACGCCACGGCGATCGGCGCGGCCGGCTAGATGTTTTTTGCATCTATTTTGAGCAAAATCTCGTAGCTGAAGACGTCGTCATTGCTGGCCGATTTAAAGAAGAGGTTTTGCAGTGCCCTGAACCCGTCCGGCTTCACAAATTTAACCGTCCAGCAATTGACGGAATCGGTGAAGAAGTACTGCGTATCGATCGCGGCGAAGGCGGCATCGAGGGTCGCGATCGTTGCGGCTGCGATCGGGACGTTCTGCACGGCCAGGCGGATACGGCCGTCCTGAACGAAGCTTCCGAAATCCTGGTCAACCGCACCGCCGAGCGTCGCGATCCGCGCGCCCCTGCCCTTGCTCCCGGCATTGGGGTCATAGTCTCCGAATATGGGGTCTTCTCCGAGATCGATCATGGTCGCCGGCGCAGGATCGGCATCCCACGGATCGAGCGTCGCAGCGATATCGATTGAGTAGATCGCGAATTTGACCGCCATTATCGCCCCCTGGTGAGTCGCATTTTGATGAGCTCCTTTTCTATCTCCTGGAGCATGGCCTTCGTCGTTCTGGGGGCCCCCACGACCTGCAGGGGCGCCTGCGCGCCCCCGGCCTCGAGCCGCAGCGTCATGGTCTCGGACGGCGATCCGAATGCCGCCCCGACCGGACCGCCGTCATGGTAGCTCGGGAGCTGCGGCAGGTTGAGGCCGCCGAAGAGATCTACCGGCGTGATCCGGAGGCTGTTCATGGCATCGAGCCACGGGCCCCATGCCCGGGTCGCCTTCGGCGAGAAGACGAACTCGTCTTTGAGGAGCTTTGCGAGCACTTCCCCCGGCTTGAGCGCGCTCTGGATCGCCTTCGAGGCATAGGCCGCGATCCCGCCGCCGTGCAGCTCGCCCACGGCTCCGGCCCATCCGCCTGAGTGGCGCTCCTGCACTTCCTGTACGTGGATGATGTGGGTCGAGTGGGTGACCATGCCGTTCAGCTGCGCGATCTTCGCGTCGACCGCGCTCGAATCGACCTGGAACACCGCCTTCGGGTTCATCTGCGTGCTGTTGACCGCATCCATCTCGCTCTTTATCCCCTGGAGCTGTTCCTCGAAACTCTGGGCGCGCGATGCCGCCTCATCCTGGAAGGTCTCCGTAAGGTCGATCTGCTTTTGGATCGCCTGGTCGATCAGCTGGCCGGCCGACTGCACCCCTTCGATCGCGGCCTGGACCGTTTCGGCCTCCGACTTGATGACCTGGTCGCCTTCCTTCACCTCGCCCGCCAGGCCGGCGAATTGATCCTGCGCCTTCTTCGCGAGCTCGGCCGCCCGCTCGAGCTGCTCGGGGGACTTGGCGCTGGCGACGGCCTCCTGCGCCTGGCGCAGCGTATCGTAGGCCTGCCGCTGCTTGTCGATCCATGCGTCTTCGGCGCTCATCGTGCGGCGCCGCAGCTCCATGATCTTCTCTTCGGTGCTCATGTGAGCCTGGCGAAGCTCTTCCTGGAGCCTTTTTACCTCGGCGGCGTACTTTTTCTCCTCGCCCAGGGCCTGCATGAGGGCCGACTGGACTTTCCCCTCCCACTCCTCGAGGATGCGGATCTTCGTCGCCTTGAGGTCCTCGTGGACGAGCTTCTGGGCCGCCGCCCACTGCTGGTCGTTCAGCCCCGCCTGGGTCATGATCCGGTATTGTTCGTCCGCGGCCTCCTGCGCCATCTGGATCGCGAAGTCTTTTTTCTCGCGATAGATCTCGAGGGCCGCATCGGCTGCCGACCTCTCGTCCCCGGCGAGCGCTTTGGCTTTCTCCGCAGCGAAATCGAAGTATTTCGATGCCGACGCGATCAGCTTGCCGTAGCCATCGCCCACGGTCTTGAGCGTTTCCTGCAGCTTTTCGAATTCCTCCTCGCTCACCTCGACCGCCCGGGCCTGCTGCTCCATCGCCCTGGTGGCTTCCTCCCACTGCTGGGCCTGGTCGTTCCACACGAGGGTTCCGTCCTTGACCAGGCGGTTGAAGTCGTCGAGCGATTTGATGTTCATGCCGAGCCGCTCGCCGAGCTCGCGGGCCTTCTCGTTCGCCCGCTCCTCGATCGATGCCCTGTCCTCCTCGGCCTGCCGCGCGACTTCGCTCCAGTGCTTGAGCTCCATGAGCGCCGATACGACGTCCATGATTTTGATCACCGACCAGCCGGCGGCGAGCACCAGCCCGAGCCCCATCCAGGAGGTGAGGGCCGCGCCTGCGACCGTCGCGGTCCGGGCCGCCGCGGCAAGGCTCGTGAACCAGCCGGCCAGAGATGTCCCCTCGAGGGCGATCGTCGCGGCGGTGAGCCCCCTGACCAGTGTCGTGGTGGTCTTGAAAGCCGCATACCCCACGCCAAGGGCCGCGATCACCTCTTTCCACTCGAGCGCGAACCTGATCACCCCCGTTGTGAGCTCGATCAGATCCGATGCCAGCTCGCCTATCGAATCCGCATTGTCCCGGATGAACTGGGCCACCTCGGTCAGGCTCTCCGCCAGGTCCTGGTTGTTCGAAACTGTGTCCTCGATCGTCGCCTTGAGCAGCTCGAGCGCCCCGCCGAACGTGGTCGCGCTTTCGGCCGCACGCCCCTCCATCTCGGCACTCTGCTCCAGGAAGACCTGGTAGCGCACCTGGGCCTTCTCGAGGTCCGTCAGATCCTTCCACGCCCTCTCGTGCGCCGCGTTGGCGGCGTACCAGCCCTTGACGTAGTCCTCGTTGAGTGTGAGCCCGAGGTATTCCGCCGATTCGGCCTCGCCCCGCAGCGCAGCGGTCACCCGCTCGATGCCCCCCTCGAGGTCCGTCTTGCCGGCACTGAGATCGGCCGTGCGCCTGATGACCTCCTCCATCTGGTCTTTGGAGAGGCCGAGGCGCTTGGTCATGTCGATCGTTCGGGATATGGCGTTTTTGAGTGCGTTCTCTGAATAGATGACGAGATCGCGCGAGAGGCCCTTGACCGACTGCCCCCACTCGTCGATCGTCCCCGTATTCTCGAACTCCCGGTTTGCCGCCTGAACGCTCGCCGTCATGTTGAACTGAGCCTGGTCCGCGCTCTTGAGAATGTCGACCATCCCGGTCAGGGCCGCCTGGGCGGCCTGAAGCCCGATGTAGGCGCCGACGAGGTCCTTCACCCCGACCGTGAGGTTCTTCACCATTCGATCGCCGGTCCCCGTGGCCTTGTTGAAGGCGTCCACCGCGAGACGGCCGCGCTTGAACCCGGAGTTGAGCGAGGAGGTGAGCTTGCCCACGTTCTCCTGCCCCTGCGCGATGGATTTTATGACGATCTCGACAACGTTTTGCGGCATATCGATTGCCCTATATGGCTCATTTCGCCTGGAGCCGCTTCACCTCGGCGATCGCCGAAACGAAGAAGCTTAGTCCGTATCCCCAGACGTTCGCATGGCCCAGGCGGATCAAGGTGAGGGCCGCCCGGTCGACGGCTTGCCGGTCATGCCACCGAGAAATCCGACCGCCACGCCCAGCTTTTTTAGAATTTCCGAAAAAGGGCGCATCATCGTCTGGACCTCCTCGATCACCTGCTCGAGCTCCGAGAGGCTGAGCTTCACCACGGTTGCCTGGGTGAGGTCCGTGAAGAGCTCCAGAATATCGGTCGGGATCTCCGATGTGCCCTTGAAAAAACCCACAGGATCCAGCACCAGGTCTTCCCGTGTCAGAATATTGCGGACCTGCTGGACGGTCGGCTCGTGCACCTTCACGCTCATGTGGCCGAAATCGAGCGTCTTTTCCTTTCGCGCCATAAGCTTCTTTCTCCCCGAATCGTTTCGCGTCTCAGCCGCTGGCTAGACTGTTAGCCCATCGGCATGATCTCTAATTTGTAGTACTCCTGCCCCGAGGCCTGGGTCGTATCGGCGAGCACCGTCGCCGTGCACTGCAGGATCTGGGCGCCTTCGCCGATCAGCGGGAAGTCCCCGTTCAAATTGATCTGCACCTTGTGGAAGGTGTAGCGCTTGCGCGGGCCCTGGTCGTCTTTGTCGGTGACGAAGACAAACTTCTTCTGCACCGAGCTCGCGGCCATCGCGTGGAAATATTTTCGACTCACGGCTTCGTAGTCATAGGAGACATCGACCGCATTGGCCACGATCGTCGACGTGGCCGACAGCTCCCGGATGTACCCGTAATCCGGGTCCAGGCTGTAGTCGGTGCCCTGGACGTAGCGGATGGTCTGGTCAGCATTGGTGACGATTACGTCCTCGAGCTTCTCGACTCCGCTGAGCGTCGCCGATGCGCCGCCCGCGCCCGTAACCTCTTCGCCCGATACAAATGATCCGACCACGTTGTAGAGCTCGAGGTAACTCGCCCCGATATAGCCGACCTCGCCGGTCGCTCCTCCCTTGCCCGTAACCGTCTCCCCGATCACGAACGGGCCGTTCGTTACCGCGCCGTGGGAGAGCTTGGTGAGGAACACGTTGAGATACCCCAGGTCGATGTACTTGTCGTCGACGAGGGTCTTTTCGGCCTGCTCGACGTAGCCGGCCAACTGGTTGTCGGTGTTGATCGAGCCCCCGAGGAGAGCCATTTTGAGGTTTTCCTCCGTGAGCTCGCGTAGTCCGAATGTGAGCGTCCCGTCGCGCTCGGACTCAACCTCCAGGATCGTCGCCCTGGCGGCGTTCCTGGTGCTCTTCATCTTCTCGGTCGACACGGCGACTCCGAAATTCAGGGTCTCCATCTCGCCCAGGTCCTCGAACGATGTTCCGGCCACCTCGGCCACATAGCAGCGCCCGGTGCCGTTGTACCTGATGTTGTCCGCAGACGATGCAATCATGAGATTACTCCTTTGGCTTTAGGTTAGAAGCAAGAGGCAAAAGGCAACGGGGCTGATTGGATTTGGGGCTTGCCGGTTGCCTCTTGCATGCTGCTTCCATCCTGCGCGGATCATGTCCGCGTTTTCATTTCATAGACGGCCTCGTAGATCGCGATGCCGCCCTGCGGGTCGTAGGCCATCGGGGCCTCGCGGATCACCCTCGCCGGATACCAGCCGGCGACGAGCGTCTTTCCGTGCACGAGCCCCCGGATCGATTTCAGCAGGCTGTAGACGCCAGGCGCCTCGGATGACGTCGCCCCCCGCCTGGCCGCGTCCGTTCCCCTCAAATTTTTGTCGGCCACGATGAAGGTGAGTGCCGTTCCGGCGCCGTCGGCCCTGTTGTGCTCCCGCACTTCGGCCCCTCCCCAGATGACGAAGATCGCCGGGAAGAGCGGGGTTATCTCCTCGATCTCTTCGACCGAGAGCTGCCCGCCGTAGGGCTCGAGGGTCCGGACCGTGCCGGCGGTCTTGAGCGATTGCACCGCGGCGATCGCGGCCTGCTCGATCGTTTCTGGGTCATAGTCCTGATAGTTCACGGCCATCGCTAAAAATCCTTCATCGACGTGCGGTCGAAGACGCGCGTCGGGTTGCCGGACGAGAGCTCCGGGGCGTCCGACGTGGGCGGACTGCCCTCGGGATCGTCGGCGCCAAGCGAAATTTTTCCGAGCGCCACCTGCTTGAGAAAGCGGATCGCGTTCTTGTATCGGGCCTCCCTGGTCTCGCTCGATTTCTCTCGCCTGGCATAAAGATTGTGGATCGCGATATCGACCGAGAACTTTCGGATGATCGCAGGCACGGTCGCAAGCGGTACCGCGTGCCTCGACCCGACATAGCCGTCGATCTCCTCGTCCGCGTCCGCGATCGCGCGGGTCACCCTCGCCTCGACCACGGCCCCGGTGTTCTCGTCGTCGGTCAGCTGGATGAGGCGGACCTCGTCCAGCTGGTTTTTGATGTCGTCGATCGTGCAATAGGCCATCGGCTATTTGCCCTTCTTGCCGGGCTGCGATTTGGGCGACGGCTCTTTGTCCTTCGGATCTGCCGGCGCGTCCTCTCCCTCTGGGGCTTCCGGCTCGGGATCCGGCAGGTCCAGCACGTCCACCTGCAGCATCGGCTCCGCGAGCAGCCGCTCGATTTCTTTGTCGGTGAACCGTTTGGCGGGATACTCCGTCCACTGTTCCGGATGGGCGATCCCGCATCGGCGAAATCCCGCTTTCTTCGATCTGATTCGAACTACTCTGGGCATTGGCACTCTCCTCTTGTAAAACCCTCTCCCCGCAGGCGGGAAGAGGGTATCGATTCAACTCATCAGTGGATCAGGTTTTGAGCCGCCCCTCTACGCGAGCCAGGGCACCACGACCAGTTCCGCCGTGCCGTACCACTCGTTTGCTGCGCCTGCGGCGTCGGTCTGGTTCTTGACTATCTTGCGGCCGGCACTCTCATTCGATGGATTGACTACCAGGTGAGTCGGCACAATGCCCAGGGGCACCCCTTCGTTATTTTTGAACGCCATCATGGCGGCCCGGGCGGCCGCATAGTTCGTGGCGTCCAGCGTGTCTTTGCTGCCGTAGGCGAGCTGCCAGAGACCGAAGCCGACGTTCTTTCGGTCATCGACGCCGCAGCGGTATTTCTTGCGCATGAATACGTTTTCGTCGTCTGGCCGGTCCATTGCGACAAATTCCGGCCGCTTGCGCATTTGCAAAACGAGCGGTTTGATCGGCCTCCTCAGGTCGAGCAAAAACCAGGGCTCACCTGCGCCGCCGCCGTCGTTTGAAACCTCACCTCCGGCGACAGGGTGATCCGTATCGAAGAAATACTGCCCGTCAAAGCAGAGAGTGTCGAAGCCCGCCTTGAGCAGTCCCCACACCAGAATGTCCGGATGCTGTGCCGCGGCCCATGCCAGTTGCTGCACGATCGGAGTGTAGACGCCGATCTGGTCGTCTTCGATATCGTCCCGATCCACTTCTATGGTCGTTTCATAGCTCTTGTTCGTGATCTCATAGTGGAACGCGCTGAGGTCCTTGATCACGCGATCCCCGAGCCATTCTCTCATCATCGGCAGATCGCCGAGCCACTTGTAGTCAACCGACCGGCCGGTACTCGGGGTCTCCATAGCGACCAACGGCCACATGCTCTCCACCCCGGAAAGGGCTTGGTTGAATATAGTCGTGAACGTTTTGTAGATGCCTGCCAGCGCCGACTGGTTGATAACGATCCCGAGCAGGGCGACGCCCATGAAGTCGATCTCGATCGGCTGCCCGGCAGATGCGTTGTGAGGGTAGAGCATGATCCCGATGACGATTAGCCCGATCCAGACCAGCGGGGTCGTGCAGCGTTTCCAAACTTTCGTGATGTTCATGGTGGATCCTCCTGGTTGCAGTGGAAAACGTTCCAGCACGGAGGCGCCGGGCGCTGATTCCCCGATGCCTCCATAACTATCTATGGGGTCACCCCCCCCTTAAGCGGTGAGCAGCTTGCGTTTGTACTCGATCCATACGCCGTGGATGATCACGTCATCCGTCCCGAGGGTCCCGTCCTTGGGCTGAATCGTGAGCGCGATCACGCCTGGAGCGGCAGCCAGATTCGCCAGGGCGAGCGTGAGGGTGACTTCCTGCACCGTCTTGGCGGTAGCGTTGCCCGTCATTGCCCCCGAATCTCCACCGAAGTTTGTATCCGCATCATGCAGGGCCCCGGCCACCACGTTATAGGCCGTACACGTGAACTTGACCGCATCGGCCAAGGTGGCTCCAGATTTGGACGCCAGAATGTGGAGCACCGCGTCCGCGGTATTGTCGAAATCGGGCGGGATGACCACGCTCGCTCCAATCGGGTCCGGCTCTGCGTGGTTGTTCCACCGGATTCCGAGGGCCTTCGAGTCCACCAGTGCGTATCCGGGCGTCGTCGAGTCGCCGTCGGCGAAGGCGGCGAGAGCCGTACCGTCCGCTTCCGCAAACGAAAAGATCGGGATTTCCACCAGTGCCTGGGCGCTCAGGATATGCTGATAAATCTCCTGCAGGGCTTCCTCCACGTCCGTTTTGGCCGTGAACGTGCCGTCGTCTTCGATCGCGATGGCAGACGCCGCATGGGCGCTCGCGGTGTCCGCGACGTGCGTGGCCACGTCGGTCTGGAGCAGGGCCGGGTAGATGTCCACCCAGACCTGGGTCGTGGACTCGAGGGCCGCGATCACTCCGCAGTAAATGTCGTTGTCCGTCGTGGCGGCCAGGGCGACCGTCTGGTCGTCCGAAATAAATGCCGCCTTGCCGACGTCGGTCTGAACGGCGCTCGCCTTGTTGAAGAGAAAGAGCCCCCTCCTCCGCACCGTAACATTGATCGCGCTCGCGGCCCCGTCCGCATTGTCGGCCGCTTCCCGAGCTACTCCTACAAAGACCTTGCTCGCGGTGTCCGATCCGGCCTCGGCGAGCTTCGTGGTCCCGTCGAGCACGACCAGGCTGCCAGCATAGATCGTCTTGTCGGCTCCGACCGGCAGGGAGAGCTCCACTCCCTCCGTGTATTGGGTTTTCTTGTCTGCACTCAGAGCTGTCATGGCATTGCCTCCTGTGTTTTATCCTTCCGGTTTACCGTGCCCGGCCGCCCGCTACTTCTTCGCGCCCGGCCCGTACTTTTTCCAGGTCTCGTCGTCGATCCCGCACATCTTGTTGATCTGCTTCTGGGTCTCGTCAAGCTCCCCGTCCTTGCCGGGCAGGTCCTTGTCCCTCACCACGCCCGCGTCATCGAGCGGGACCACCTGCGGGGCCTTTGCGACGAACATCTTGAAGCCTTCGGGATCTCGCAGGGCATAGCCTTCGGCCCATTCTTTCTGTGCCGCGCTGATCTTTCCGGCCTTCATGGCCTGGTCGACCAGGTCGTCGCGATCGCGCTCGGCCAGGCGACTCTTCAGTGACGCCACTTCCTGCGTGAGATCGGGACGTTGTTTGATCGCGTGGATCGATGCGACCACTTCGCTCTGAGTCGCGGTTTCGGGCAGTCCCAGGGCGACAACCACATCCTTTGCGATGACCGGCTTTTCGGCCTTTTGCTTCATCGTGTCGAGGGCCGCGATCACCTGTTCCTGGGTTGCGTCTTCGGAGAGCCCCAGCTTCTTTGCCATTTTCTTCAGAAATTCCATGTTCTTCTCCTTATCCTCGCTGTTTTGCCAGCCGTCCTGGCGTTTATCGTTGCCGTCTTTGGCCACGAGTGGCTTTATCCAGTTGAGCTTCGGTGCGTTGGTGAGTGCGATCCGCGCGAGCTCGACCAGGCGTTGATCCTTTTTCGTGGTGTAGAACACAGGCGAAAAGTACCGGTACTCACGGCTTGCGAGCAGCTGGCGGGCGCGATCGGTCCACTCGACGACAGCCCAGAGTCCTTGCGTGCCCTTGTTCACCAGCTTCTTCACCCACCCTGCAGCGGGCGCCGTCCCGTCCGGGCTCGACCATTCGCCCCCCTCGGTCTGGTGCTCGTAGTCGATCACCATGTCGAGCCCGCGGGCTTCCCACCGTTTGATCACCTCCTGCCGTGCGGCATCGTCTGCAGTGAAACGTTCCCCTCCCGACATCTCGATCGTCCCGTCCGGGAAGACCTGAAATTCCGTGGGGACGTCCGCGCCGTCCTCAACGATCGACGCCACGAAAAAGCGCTTCTCGCTCCCCTCGGGCGGATCGATGTTTTTGCAGATAAAATGAGAAAATTCCGTTCGCCCGCTCATCTCAAGACCCCTCCGATCGCGGCCCGCATCAGCCGCCGATGATGTAGTCCAGAAGCGCATCCTTTATCTCCGGCCAGTCCTCGTCTCGAATCCCCAGGAAAGGCCGTGCCGGGATGTCCCCCCACGGGAGCTTCACCACGCGCCTGTGGGCGCTCACGTAGCTCGGGACTCCTCCGCCCCACCCGCCGCGGGTGTGCGATCGCACGTTCACGACCCGAGTCCCGAACGATCCCGCGGCCGCCCCGAACTGATGGACGCCGGCGTATTCGACGGGTGTTCCCACCCGGACCTGGTCGCTCATAGCATCGACGTGGATCGAGTTTCGCAGCACGGCCGTGTCGATCAGCGTCTTTCCGCCCTGCGAAGCCGCGCGCCGCGAAGGCTTCCAGCGCTCGCCTCCTGGCCCGCGCTGCTCCCTGAAATTCCTCATGCAGCTCTCGCGGATGATCTCCCCGATCTCCCGCATCGCCGGCCTGCGGTCCTCGATCCGCCGCTCCAGGCCCTGCAGGAGGATTGCGACCTCGCGGTCTTCGATTTTCATCTCGAGCTGCACGGGCATCGGTTTTACCCCTCCAGGGTCTCGCTCTCGTCAACGATCCGCTGCACCAGGGCGCGCGCATCGGGGCTGTACTTGTTGAAGTCCGGCTGCCACTTCTCCCGTCCCGGGTTGTAAGCAAAGCCGGCATCGGGCTTCTGGCCCACGCCCGTTGTCTGCTCGGTGAGCTGCGAGCCCTCCATCTGCCTCGCCGAAAGGGTCCGCACCGTGCACCGGCAGTTGAACCCGTTTGGCGGATACCATTCGTCCCAGAAGGGGTGATCGAACCGGTAGACCTTGCCGTCCATAGCGGCATGGCTCGGCCGCGTGCGCATATCTCCAACCGCGTCGTACATCCAGTAGGGCCTGCGCCTGGCAACCTCGATCATCTGCCGGTATCTGCCGGTCGCATACGATGACTGCAGGTTCGTCCGGTAGATGGTGTCGAGCCTCCAGGGCGTGAGCCGCTTTCGAATCGTCCCGTCCGGAAGCGTGATCTCGGCATCTTCCCCGCGGGGCGAGAGCCAGCCCTTCCGCTCCAGGAGCTTCGAGAGCCCCTTCTTGAACTCCGCAAGCGGCGTTCCGGCATCGATCGCCTGGTCCACCGCCTGGCGGATATCTTCCAGCACATCGACCGCTGTCACTCTTGCAACCGTGAAGGCCGTCGTGTGCGCCTTCTGCCAGATATCGCGCCAGCTTTCCGGGGAGAGGGAAAGCCCCTTCTCCTGGAAGAATTGGATCGCCTCTTGAAACGGAAGCGGCTCGAGCGTGATCTTCATTCACCGGCTTCCTTCCTCGCCCGTAGCGTCCCCCACAGATCGGCCGCAAACGAGGCCCGGTGGAGAAGCTCCTGGAACTTTTCGGGGTCCATGTCGCTGTAGAGGCCGTAGAGCTTCTCCATGATCTCCTCATAGCTCGACGCCTTCGTCACCAGCTCGACCACCGGCTGCAGCATGGGATCGAGCTCCGTCCCTCCGGCCGCCAGGCGGTCGGCCAGGTCGTCGATCGAAAGCTGCCCGTCGTCCGGATCGGCGAGGTTTCGAACGGGGTCCTTGGCGATCCGCTTCGCCGCCGTGGCCGCTTGCCCCTGATCCGCGGGCGCGCCGCCCTGGGGCTGCCGTGACAGCGGGGTCTCGGATTCCTGCCGGATCGGCACCTGGAACCGCTCGGAGATGTGCTCCTGCGAGACGTCGAAGCCGATGTTCCAGAGCTTTGCATAGACGTCCGCAAGTTCCTTGAGATCCTCCGATTCCTCGCAGAGGAACCGGAACTGCGGAACCGGAGCGTCCCACCCGTAGTTGAATCCCACGAGCGGCCGGAGTATCTGCTGGCGGATGGTCTTTGCCAGCGCCTTGCAGTCCGCTTTGACCAGATCGCCGCGCACTTCGTTGTGCACTTCGCCGAGCGCCCGGGACCCGGATCCGCCCTCGCCGCTCGCCTCGCTGGTGAGCGTCTGGCCGAGGATCGCCTTGCTCATCTGGGCATCGCAGAACCGGGCGAGCCCTTCGTAGACGTTGATCGATCCATACTTTTGCGCCTCCACGAACTCGATCTCGGTCGACTTGCTGATGATGCCTGCGGCATCCGAGCCGAGCGATCGGATCGCGGTGATGAGTGCCCGCTTGTCTTCGGGGCTCGCTCCGGGCTCGTAGCGCCCGACCCTGAGCGGCATCCCGTAGACTTCCGCGAACGCCACCCAATCTTTGATGTCGTAGTTTTTGAACAGATACATCCACCCGCAAACACGCAGGATCCCGGCCCGTGTGTCGTATCCGGATCTCGCCTTGTAGCGGTGGTATGCAAACTTGAATGCGGGCGGGTCGATCCCGTCCATCATGTGCTCTTCGGTGATGACCCTGGGAGTGAGCGAATTATAGAAGGTTATTTTTTTCGAATGCACCCAGCGCAACCCACGAATTCGGTTTTCGCGGCCGTTCGCGTCCCACAGGATCTCGTGCATCGAGTAGCCCTTCGCGAGAGCGTCCAAGAAATCCAGGATATGGTCGTCCCAATCCTCCATGCCCGAAATCACCTCATCGCAAAAGTCTGCGATCTTTTTTGCCGTGGAGTCATTGCCCCGGGGCGAAACCTCGTATTCGAGCCCCTGGACCGCGAGCTTGCGGATCTGGAACTGCGAAGCCAGATGGGGGTCCTTCTCCTCCATCTCCTCGAAGAGCTCCGACTGCCGGCGTACGTCGCCCTGGTCGGCCTCCTTGAAGATGGCCGCGAGCTTCTGCGGAGTGAGCCCGCTCGACGGGTAGTCGCTCCAGCGGTCTCGGATCGTCGCCACCGCCAGTTCGCGGGTGTCCGGACGCCTCACGTCCCGCGGAGGGATCTCCCTCCCGAATTGATCATACAGGGGCATCAGTAGGCACCTTTCTGCTTTGCAAAGCGCCTCTTCGAAACGCTTTCATGTTCGATGGGGCCGCCCGTGCAGTTTTCCTTGGCGTACCAGGCGAGCAGCCCGGCGACCGCGGAATCCCCGTGGCGCCTGCCTCCACTTTTGGAGTCCTTTTTTCTCGCCGAATCCGGGATGCATGGCACGCCTTTCACCTTCTTGACCGCCCGATGGTCGTCCATGATCTCGGAGGAATCCGGGACCGTGATCTCCTTATCCTCGTAGGCGGCCTTGTATTTCGGGAAATTCTCCCGGTAGAAAGACTGCGTGAGCATGACCTGGTGGATCCGGTTTTCGCCATATCGCTGCCGTGCGACTTCGGCCAGGTATTGGCCGTTGCCCCTGGCATCGAGCGCACCGCCCGAAAAGCGCGGCAGCCTGTCGCAGATGAAGAAAAAGATCTGCTCCTGCTGGCGGAACGGCACATCGCTCAGCTCGACCGCAAAGGGCACGCGGTAATCGAGCGCCGTGACTTCCTCGAGTATCCAGTCGATGCTCAGATCGATGTCTCGCGCGAAGTCTTCTCCGATGAAATGCTTGCGCTTCCCATCCAGGGCATCGAGCAGCGGCTTCACCTCTTCGTCCAGCCACGCCTGGCACTCCGCGTGCCGCTCGGCATCCGGCCAATCAACGAAGGCCTTGCCATCCCTCAATATCTTCGGCGGCGTCCAGGAAAGCACCGGGATCCCCTTCTCCATGCACGATGCGATGAGCGTCCGTGCGAAGTAGGTCCCGCCCGATTGGCTCGGGATGCAGAACAGCTCCTCGTCGGCGTCGTCTCCGTACTGGTCGATGATCTTCCGGCGCCAGTCGGCTTCCGCCTCCGGAGTCCATTCGAGCCCTCGGACCAGGCAGATCCGCTTATAGAGCCCGTCCCCCAGCGCATCGTCAAAATCGATCCGGTGCAGGCTGTAGGGTTTCTTCCCTGCCCGGACGTCTTCGACGAGCTGGTTGAAATCGTTGTCGTCGCCGTCGTGGGTGCTGATGATGATGACCTGGCCGCCCCAGATGAGGAAGGCCAGCGCCGCCTTGAGCAGCTCGTCGAGCTCTTCGACGAACGCGCCCTCGTCCACGATCAGCCGCCCCTGCTTGCCGCGCAGGTTTTTGGGTCTCGAGGAGAGCGCCAGGATCTCGAATCCCGAAGCGAAGTTGATCCGAAAGGCCTTGATCGCCCGCTTCGTTCCGTCCGGATCCTCCTCCTCGAATAGAAATTCCTCAATCTCTCCGGCTGCTTTCGCGAAATTTTTGGCCCAGAATGCGCAGGTGTCGACGTATTCCCGGGTCATGTCGTAATTGTAGGAGATGTAGAGGACGTCCATCCCGTCTTCGCGGGACGCAAGGAGCACGTCGTCTGCGGCCTGCGCCCAGGTTAGACCAATGCGGCGCGATTTCTCGCAGACCTTCACTTCCGATTGGTCGGCTACCCATTCCTGCTGGTAGCCGAGCAGAACCGGCGGGGTCTTGCTTCGCGATGTGGGCCAGATTTCCCGACTCATTGCTTGATTCCCAAAATCTCTCGGCGCAGCTGGTCGGCCGCATCCGCGGAAAGTCCCTTGCGCTTGCCGGCGCCGGCGTCCGTTTTGCTCACCTTCGCCCGCATGCCGGATATGAACTCGCTCACGGTCTTGATCTCTTTCACCGACGCCAGGCTCACCTGGCCAGGGTTCGTGAGCATGGAATTCAACTTGATCTGGATCGCCTCCTCGAGGGCCGTGATCGCGTCCTCGTCGGTTTTGATTTCCCGGAGGTTTTCAACCGCCGGCGCCGCCGGCTGCTTCAATGCAATCTGCGTGGCGCGCTGCGCGAGCCCCTCGATCGCCGAAACCGCGAAGGCGTCCTGCGCGTTCAGCGTATTCAGACAATTTTCGATGAGCTTCGCGCGGAGCTTGATCGTGTTGGCCCGGATCGATGAAAGTGCCTGGCGGATTTCTTCCTTTTTCTCCTGCCAGTTGTATCGATCGGACCAGCGCTTGAGCGTGGACGCCGCCACTCCGGTGAGGGTCGCAACCGCATCGAATGTGTGGCCCTCAACGCAATAGAGCTCCTCCGCCCGTTCGACCACCTCCATCGAATATTCCTGGCCCATTACCGCCCCAGTGCTTTTCGGATGACGGAGATCTCGGCAGTGAGCGCCTTGTATTCGTTTTGCGCGTCACTGAACTCGATCGCGAGCTGCAGGCCCCGCTCGGCTTCGATCTCCGCAACCGCAACGAACGGATCGAAGTAGCGCCTGATCCCGCCCCTCAGCTCGTCGAGCCGCATGGCCAAAACCCTTGCCGCCTGCTCCTTTTCCTGCAGCAGGCCCTGGTGCCGAAGCCTCTCCTCATTGAAATCGCTCATCCCTGCTCCCCTTTTGCCTTCTTCTCGAGCCTCACCATCGGGCAGAACTGGTTGCCCCGCACATCGTCCAGGAGCTGTGTGAATCCGCGGGTATTCATGATGATCAGATCTTTCTGATCGCTTGCGAGCGAGATGACCTGGCGCACGAGCTCCACGTTGTTCTCATACATCCGCCGCTGGTCTGCCATGTCGGCCTGATATTGCTTGAGCACCTTGAGCATCTCTTCGCGACCGGATGCGATCGCATCGGTCACTTCCTTGTGGTTGTCGGTCTGCACCTTCGTCATGTCATCGCGGTACGCCTGGAGCGTGCGCTGGTTTGTCTTGTCCGAGAAATACCAGATGATGAAGACCATACCCGTGATGCCGAACGCCTTGACGAGATCGATCAAAATCGATGCCCCGAGCTGTTCCATCACTGCCTGCCTCCCGATTCGCTCCTGACGGTCTTGAGAGCGTTCCTACCCCAGGCCGTGATGCCGAGGATTGCCCCCGGTATGCCGAAAAGCGTGGTGAACGATCCGATCACGAGCGGGATCTGCCCAAAGGCCGTCCCGTCCTTCAGAACGATCGCCTGGTAGCCGAGATAGCAGACGAAGGCGCAGACGATAAAAAAGGCGGTCCCGGAGATGAATCCCCAGAATGGGCGCCATCCCCACTGAGCCCAGTGCTCCGATGTGGCCTCGACCTGCATCGTCTTGTTCACGGCCTGGATGGATGAGGTGGCATGGCTCAGGCGAAGCTTCAAGGTGTCAAGCTGGATCTCCTCTATGCGCTCGACGTGTCTGAGCTCGAGCTCCCGCAGCTTGACGGCCGCCTGTGGATCCAGCTGCATCCTGGACAGCACGTCCGCCGGGTCCTCCGGGTCGGCGCCAAACAGCGACGCGACGAGACCTCCGAGCCCGGCCCCTCCGGCAGGTCCGGCAACGGCGGTTCCGAGAACGCTCGCGCCCATCGTCGCTATCCTCTTTCCTACCTGTTTCCAGTCAGCCATTTCTCGGCCCTTCTTCTCTCCGGCTCAAAACGGGCAGCGCTTCACCGCGTCTGTAAACCTGTCGAGCCCGTGACGTCCTCCGTTTACAAGCCTCCTCGCCTCAGCGAGATTGCCGGATTTCATGCACGATCGCACCTGTTCCTGCTGGTCCGCGAGAAACGAGGCAAGAAGGAGCGCCGCGAACTTCGAATCGTTTGCGAGCTCCGGGCAGCTCGAGAGCACCTTGCCCCCGTATTTCAGATAGTTGTATCGCCCCGTGAGCTGAATGAAGCCGCGCCCCCTGTATCTCTCGCCGTCGGGAGCACCCTGGTTGCCGAGATCCCTGCGATCGTCGTAAAGGTCGAACGGGTGATTGACCGGCCGGCCGGAGTCGTCGAGTGTGGTGTTGTACTTCGAGATCCCCTCGGAGATGGGGAGGAACGATTCGGTTTCCGCCCGGATCGTCGCCAGGGCTGCCGCAACCATCCACCGGTCATCGAGGCCGAAGGCCCGCAGCGCGTCGGTTATATGCGGCAGGTTGTCTATGATGTTTACAAGCGGCGTGGCCGGAAACATCGTGGCAACGGCTTTGGGCGTCACTGCATCGAGGATATCGCGATCGCCGCCGGTGGAATCGGGAGCTGAAACACTGCCTACTGCTTCCTGGATCGCTCTCCACGTCGCCGGCCCGACGACTCCGTCCGGGATCAAGTTGTGATCGAGCTGGAAAGACCGCACGGCCTCACAGGTCTCCCCCCAGAAGAAGCCGTCGATAAGCCCCGGATCGTAGCCCGCAGCCCGCAGCTTCCTTTGCAGCGCGGTTATCTCATGCCCCTTGTAGCCCATCATCGCAAACATGGCCCCTCCCGGCCTTGCTCATCCTCGAAACCCTGCAGGTCCGCTCGGCGAGCGGACCATTTCCAGTGATATCCTAATCAGTGGGGGAGCGGGTCAAAGCCCGTTTCCGGGTCCCTGCCCGCGCCCCCTTCTCGTGTTGTCGTTTGGAAAGCTCCCCGGATATCGGGCATCAGCCGGGGAGCCGTGGCGGGTTTTTCATCAGCTGCAGCGTGAGCATTGCGATTTTCCGCGTAACATGGAATCGTCCTCGGGGTCACCCACTCACATGCTGGACTCTGGCCCGACCAGCATCAAAAACGCCTCTCGTCGCGTTTTTCATCGTTGCCAATCCCCCCGGCCGGCCTCCCTCGGCTCTCAAGGATGGATTTTAAGCGGCCGCCCTGGGGAAGGCGGCCGCTTTCGGGAGAAAGTGAAGGCGGATTTCACCGGCCTTTCACATGTCTGTAACACACGCCTTTGACAACAGTGCGTCAAAATGGATTTAAAAAAATGCAAGAAAAGTGATTTTTTTTGATTGACACTCAATACCCATCATCCTGGTCAAGGATGACCACTCCGCGCTCGATCCTGAGCGGCAGGCTGCCCCCGAATCTCTCCACCCATCGCCTGACGTTCCGCTCGCTCATTTCCATCCGCTCCGCGAGCTCGGGGAGCGCGATGCGCTTCCGCATCATCAAAATCGCCGCCATCTGTGCTGCGATACCGCACATTCTTCCGCTGCCTCTCTCTGCCGCCATCACTTTCCCCTCTACGTTCCTCATTTCCCCAATCTCTCCGTGAATTCCCGGAGCATGTCCTTGACCGCTGCCCGCTCCTCAGCGCTCGCGGGACCGTCGCCTGGGGCATCCTCCTCAACACTCTTCGTCATCCGCCGGCCGGCCTCAACCTGCTGCTCGGCCTGGGCCGCAAGAGCGGCCGCCATTTCCCAGGCGGTATGCCTGAGATAGTTGTGATTGGAGAGAGCCTTCGGGCGCCTGGCGATCACCGCATCGAGGGCCTGCGCCCACAGGCTCGGCGGAGCCGGCCGGAGCTCTCCGCTTTCCCATTTGACCGTGCCCGGGTCGACCAGGGCGTGCAGATCGGCGATGAGCCGAAGCGCCCTGGCCGGAGTCATCGCCCGCTCGCCCTTGCGAAAGAGGCCGAGGTAGGGCAGCACCCGTTCCTCGACCCCTTTCGGAATCTTCGTCAGCACTTCGGCGAACTGCCTCCAGGCGGGCTCGTTGGCCCATGCCTCCATGCTCGCTATAGCTCCGCATGCCGGGCAGATCAATCGCATTCGGCCCCCTGCTCCTTCTGGTATAGATACTGCGCCGCCGCCTCGTAGGCCTCTTCGTGTCCATCGCCGATCTTTCGGTAGAGGGCCTTCTGCATCTCCTGGGGAAGCGACTTGTAGCACTTGTAGCAGAAGCTGTAGCCGCTCGATTTCTTCCCGAGGCAGACACATTCTTCGCCCTGCAGCTCGCGGGCATAAAACTGCATGTCCTTGAGCTGCCGACCCTGATCGCCGACGCCATCCCATCCGATCGCAACGAATCCCTTGCAGTAATGCCGCTTGAACGGCCACTGCCCGCGGTGCCCGTCCGACGGCCGCCCCGTGCAACGCCCGATGGCATGATCGGACCCGGTGCCCCTCGTGAAATGGCCGCATTTAACGCATTGGATCTTCTCGCCAGCCGTACACATATCAGCCCCTTTTATCCTCGGCCTCATTGCCGTTTAACCTCATAGACATACTCTTCCTTCCTCTTCCGCTCCGTGCCGACCGTGATCAGCCGCTCGTCGCTCCATTTCTCCAGCGCATCCCAGTCGACCGTCTCGACAACCTTGATGCCGTCCTTGATCCCGAGCTCCTTCATGGCATCGAGGACCTTCCGAGCCTTTTTCACCCGCATCTCGGCCGAAAAGATGAGCGCGCCGTGGGGGAGATCGACCCTGAGCGACCCGATGTAGCCGGCCTCCCTTTCTCCGAAAATGGCCTTCGACCGCTTCTTCGCAAACTTCTTGAGGTTCTTGTCCAGCTCATCGAGCCTCGCCGCGATCGGCGCCATGCGCTCCTGGCATTCATTGCGAAGCTTTTCCAGCCGCGCCTCAGCCTCCGCCTTCATCCCCTCGAGGTCCCTCGTCACCTGGGCGATCTCGGCGAGCATCGCATCGGAACGCTGATGATCGGCACTGCCGGCCCTTGCTCGCTCGTGCTTGGCATTGATGGCCATCGCCACTTTTTCGAGCGGACCGATCGTTCTCTCTCCCATAGTTCATCTCCCGTTTTGCAGACAATCTGAGCAAATTCCCGGGCCCTCGATCCGCGAACACCCTGTAGAGCAATTCAGGCAGACCCAGACCCTCCTGCCGGTGAGCAGCCTGTATTGTCCCCGGACGCTCGGCCTGGCGCACAGGGCGCACCTGACCGAAACGTCGCGCTCCAGCTCCACGACTGCTGCATAGCAGTCCTGAATCAGGTCCCGGCCGATGGTCAGAATATGCCGACCGGCCGGTCGTATCTTGTAGGTTCCGCTTGAGCTCACAACCAGACCTCCTTCAGCTTGTCAGCGATTTTCCGGGC
>JAVETB010000038.1:0-25729 GCA_034006265.1 Syntrophus sp. (in: bacteria)
TATGTTGTGAAACGCAGTTTCAATAGTCTTATAACGACAGGAATTGTTGCCGTTGTGTTAACTGTTATTGTAAGTCTTCTTTACTGGCCTGTCTGGGGCTGGATATCCAAAGCCGTTATTCTGGCGTTCGGGGCTCCGGGGCTCCAGGAGGTAGATCCCAAGACATACAACAAGTATCTTCAGTGTTTTGCCGAGGCCACCTTCTTCTGGATGTGCATCAACGCGTGGATCTGGCAGGCCCTGGTCTTCGGCGGTTACGGGAAATATTCCGTAACACAGCGCCAGCCTGGTGCCGGTCTCTGGTATTCCGCCGTCGGTCTGCTGGTCGGCCTGATCGGTTTTTTTGTCATTGTGGGATTTTCCGGCCTCTGGTGGCATCCCTTCAGCTTTGCCATTCTGTTTACACCTCAGAATGCCGATGAAGTCAAACTGGCCATTGAAGGATGGGAAGCCAGCAACTTCTATGCGCTTCCGGTCATCCTGGCCAACATCGGCTATGCGGCGCTGTTCCACAAATGGCCCTTTGCCGGAAACATCAAGGCCCCCTGGGACAGCGTCGGCGCCTGGTCGCTGAGCTCCTACTTCTGCCTGCTGGTGTGGTTTGCGATCATCATTCCCAGCTTCTTTTTTCATCTGGATCTCAACGGGCATCATGTCGTATCCAAGCCCATGGGCTCCTGGCCGACCTTTGTGGCCTACGCCCAGTGCTTCATCTGGTTCTTCCTGATTCCGGCCGAGGGCGGCGAGCATTATCCCATGAAACTGTTCGCCAAGAAGCAGCCCTGGATGGGAATCATCGGTCTCATCATTACCTGGCTCGGCGCCTTTGCCATGCTGTACGTGGTGCGGGCTATCGTCAATCCGCTGAACCTGATGCCGGGAGCGCCGCCGGACGTTCCGGTTGCATCCGTAGCGCTGTCCATTGTCATCGCGACGCTGCTTTGGCATCATGTCTTTGACGATTGGCCAACGGCAGCCATGGTCCCGAATCCGGCCGCCCGCATCCTGACCCGGATCGCCATCTGGTGGGTCATTGGCCTCGCTTACGGCATCATCTGGGTGAAAATTTTCAAAATGGTCCCCTACGCCGGCACCGACATGGGGATGGGCTACCCGGTCATGGGCGTCCTGGCAGGCCAGTTCGTCTGGCTCATGGCGTTCCTGTACTACAACACCTTCTTCGACAAGTGGCCACTGGTCAGGAAAGTGCCTGCGGGCAAACAATAGGATGCTTTGCTGATCGGACAAGCGTCCGGCCGCATTTCATAATCCATTAATTTTTAAAGGCGCCTGCTTTCAGGGATCTGAGAAGCTCTGAAGACAGGCGCCTTTTTACATCATCTCCATGTCCTGTGCTTCATAAGGTCTTTTGGAAATCGGCAAGGCTCATAACCTGAAGCAGGGGGTAAAGCGGGGTTTTTCTGAGAAGGTAGAGAACCCGATCCCGGGTCTCTGGAAAGCGGGAGGCAATGCAGTCGTCAAGCACGATGACATGAAAATCATGGCAGACGGCGTCATAGGCCGTGCTGAGAACGCAGACCTCGGTGGAAACCCCTCCGATGACAACCGTATCCACTCCCAGCTTCCTCAAGATGGTGGCGAGCTCCGTCTTGAAAAAAGCGCTGAAACGGGGCTTTTCCACGATCAGGTCACCATCTTCAGGCTTCAGTTCGCTGATGACCTTCGCTCCCGGCGTTCCCTGAATCGCATGGGGATTCATCCGGGACTGAAAGAGAAAACAGTCCGGCGATAGCGCATCGTTGGAGTAAATGACGGGGATGGCTTTCTCCCGGCAGAGCCGGATCAATTTCTGAAGATTGGGGATGATTTTGATGCCTTCTTCACCCATGGGAAGGGGACCATCCATCCGGATGAAGTCTTCCAGCATGTCGGAAAGGATTAGCGCCTGCTTCATCTATTCACCGAAAAGTAATTGATTTCACGGATGATTTCTCCTCCGTGGGCCGAATATAGAGAAGCCCGGCATAGGTGTCAATGGTTTTTCTTCCGATGGCACGCAGCGGAGCCTGATGGCAGTGGCGTCCGCCGCCCGGCTTCAGGTTCTAGTTCCCCTTGACCGGAAGAGCGGTTCATGCGATAAAAAACAAAAATGCAAATAACTTATTCCACTTCCAGGCGATAGGCTCGATGCGGGTCCACAGACCGGGGGGCATTCGGAGGTTGTACAAAGACGTATGCCGGATCCCGATCAGGGGATTTTTCCGTGCGGGGTGAATTGAACCCGGTTCTTGAAGCGGAATAAAAGAACAGGAGATGCCATGGGAGAAAGGCAGTTTTCCCGGATTGCTTTTGACCGTCACGTCACCCTTAAAATCGGCGATTCCGCAAGTCCGGCAGAAATCGAGAATATCAGCCTTAAGGGTGCGTTGTTGAAAACGGGGCGTCCATTCAACCTTCAGGATGTCGTGATTCTTGAACTCCCGTTGTCGGGAGAACCCGATCCCCGGGTCCTGACGATTGAGGGGACCGTGGTCCGTTGTGAACAAAACAAGGCGGCAGTCCATTTCACCCGTATGGATCCGGATTCTTTTGTTCTCCTGAAGAACATCATGGCGTACAACCAGGGGGATGAGGCCATAGTTCGGGGCGAACTGGCGGATTATCTTTCCGGTAAGGGCTAACCGTTCATCTGGGAGGTGACCAGAGGAAACATGGAAAAGAAATGGGTGAACACCAGGGAAGCTCCCCTGCCGGTCGGACCCTATGCGCAGGCGGTGAAGGCGGGCGGATTCCTTTTCGTCTCCGGACAGATCCCGGTGGATGCTCGGACCGGGCAACTGTCGACGGGGCCTTTTGCCGAACAGGCCGGGAAGGCCCTTGACAATCTGGCGGTCGTCCTGAAGGGGGGAGGCGCCAGTCTGGACTCCGTCGTCAAGGTCACCGTCTATCTGTCCGATATGGCAAACTTTAATGAATTCAACACGGTGTATATCACCTATTTCGAAAACTCCCGCCCCGCCAGGTCCTGTATTGCCGTCCGGGAACTGCCCAAGGGGGCCCTGGTGGAAATCGAAGCAGTCGCCCTCTGCGAGGATTGATGATGGAATCTTTCCTGGGCGGTTTGAGCGGCTACATTGCAGATTCCCTGTTTGCAGCTTACCTGGCCGCCTATCTTGGCGGAGTGCTCATCAGTTTCACCCCCTGCGTCTACCCGGTCATGCCGGTCGTGATCGCCTACATCGGCGCTCAGGGCTCACAGTCCCGGGCTCGGGCGTTTTTTCTTTCCCTGGCCTATGTGCTGGGACTGGCCCTGACCTATGCGGTTCTCGGCGGCGTTTCCGCGTTGACGGGCCAGTTGTTTGGCGGATTCCAGAACAGCTTCCTGACGTCCTTTCTCGTGGCCAATGTCTGTATTTTCATGGGGCTGGCCATGCTGGATGTTTTTTCGATTTCCATCCGGATTCCCGGGTTTATGGCCCGATCGGAAAAGGGCATCCTGAGCAGCGGCATTCTGGGAAGTCTCGTGATCGGTATTACCTCGGGCCTTCTGGTAGGCCCCTGTTCGGCGCCGGTCTTTTCCGTGCTGCTCGCTTATGTGGCTAGCCGGCAGAACGTCTTTTTCGGCATGAGCCTCCTGTTTGTCTTTGCCCTGGGCATGGGAACGCTGCTTCTTGCCGTCGGTTCCTTTGCCGGGTTGCTGACCGGCCTGCCCAAATCAGGTCTTTGGATGGTACGGATCAAACAGGGCTGTGGCTGGCTCCTTCTGGCCACGGGCGAATATTTCCTGATCAAGGCCGGCGGGGCGCTGGTTTAATTCTCACGAATGGATGCAGGAGCATTGAACACCATGAAACTTGTACGGATTATTCCCGTTATCGTCGGACTGTCCCTGGTGGTTTTCTCTCTGGCAGGCTGCCTGGAGTCTTCCGACCAGGGAGAAAAAGGATCGAAGCAAAGCCTGCCTCAAGTCGAAGGCGTCGAAGCGCCGGATTTTGAACTCCCCGATCTGGAGGGGAGATCGTTCCGCCTGAGCCAACATCGAGGCAAACCCGTTCTCCTGATCTTCAGCACCACCTGGTGCCCCCATTGCCGTTCCGACGTTCCTCGCCTGCGGGAAATCTCCGCCAACTACGGTTCGCGCGGCCTGGAGGTGGTTCAAATCTTCATTCAGGAATCGTCGCAGAAGGTTTCATCCTTTGCCCGTCAATCCCAGATTCCTTACCGCGTCCTGCTGGATAAGCGGGGAGAGGTCGCTGATACCTACGGCGTTCGCGGGGTGCCCGATATGATCCTCCTGGATCGTAACGGTCGACTTGTTTGTCGCCGCTGCCCGGATCTCGAAGCTTCCCTGAACGGCCTGTTCGCGAAGCAGCCGGATTAGCAGGAATGCAGGTGCCGGAAAGACGCTGTCCGCGGCTCCGGCCACCTGCCATTGAAGGGGATCTATTTGGATTTCAGGAGATTTTCTATCTCGGCGATGTTGGCACCGAAAACCGCTGAATCCCCGATGAGAAAGAAAGGTGTGCCGGTCAATCCCAGCCGGGTGGCAACCTCCTTGTGCTTCCTGAGGGTTTCCTCCGCCCGGCTGTCCCTGCAGCGTTGGAATTTCATGTTGTCCAGCTTCCCCGTCATCGCTTCCTCGTAGGCTTTGCCCCAATCTTTGGCACAGAAGACATAAAGCGCCTTCGCCTCGGCATCCTTGTGGAAGGGAAGGGGATAGAAGAAGATATGACGGGTCACATCCGTCCGTCCGGCAAAAAAGGCGGAGGCCTGGCGGCAGTAGGGACAATCCGGATCCGTGATTTCAATGACGCGATGCGGTCCCGTTCCGATCGTGATCGCCGAATCCAGGGGCAGGTTTTTCGCCTTGGCCGCAATGAGTTCCCGAATCGTCTCCCGGGTCAGATTTTTTCCCTCCTTCGTAACGATTTCCCCGATAAGCAGGTAATCCGTTTCAGGGGCGTAATAGAGAATCTCATGGCCGACGATCACCTCGTAATCCCCTTTGATGGCCGTTTCCGAAATCCTTTCCGCCGGGATCTGGGGGTAACTTTTTTTAAAGGCTTCATTCGGCGATCTTTCCGAGGCCAAAGCCTGCCCTCCCGGCAGCGCAAGGATCGAAAGAGCGATGAAGAGGAAGCCCCTGGTGAGGATTTTTGCCCTTCTGTATTTTCTATAACATTCCATGAGGTTTTAAGATTCCTTTCTTTTCTCGAAGAAAAAACATTGATCGCCGCTGAAAGTCAAGGGACAATTCCCCCTTGCAAGGGGTAGCGGCCGAAGATAAGATGCCCCTCGTCTTTTCAGCAGCGGGAAGGAGAAGGGAAATCATGGTGATTACCCCTGAAAATACCTGGGGAGCGGTCTCAGCCATTCGCGCTCAGACCCCTTTGATCCACAATATCACGAATTATGTTGTGATGAACAGCACCGCCAACGCCCTGTTGGCCCTCGGCGCCTCGCCCGTCATGGCCCATGCCCGTGAGGAAGTGGAAGAGATGGTCAGCGCCGCGTCGGCCCTGGTGATCAACATAGGAACGCTCAGCCCGCCCTGGGTCGAGGCTATGGCCATCGCGGCACGGAAGGCCGCCGAACGGCGGATTCCCATTGTGCTGGACCCGGTCGGAGCCGGGGCCACGTCATATCGGACCCGGACCGTCCGGAAGCTCCTGGATACGGTTGCCCCGACGATCATCCGGGGCAATGCCTCTGAAATTCTGGCGTTGGCGGACGCTGAACCGGCGAGGACCAGGGGGGTTGACGCCACGGAACATTCAAGCCGCGCCGTCGAGGCCGCCCGCAGGATGAGCGGACGCTATGGGAGTACGATCTGCATCAGCGGGGAGACGGATTTCATTGTGGGCAGGCAGGTGCTTCTGGGGATCAAAAACGGCCATCCCCTGATGGCCCGGGTGACCGGGCTTGGGTGCACGGCCTCCGCCCTCTGCGGCGCCTTTGCAGCCGTGAACCCGTCCTTTGCCCTGGCTGCGGCGCAGGCCATGGCGGTCATGGGCGTTGCCGGCGAAATGGCTGCGGAAATCTCCCCCGGTCCGGGAAGCCTGCAGCTTCACTTCCTGGACATCCTTTATCGTCTGACCGAGGAAGACCTTTTCCGTCGAATGCGGGCCTTGCCGGGAGCCGGATGATGGAGCGACCTTTTGCCGCCCGGAGAAAAACCGATGGATTGTACCTCGTCACGGACCGCAGCCTGTGCGGCCGAAGAAGTCTTGAAGAGGTCGTTTCAATGGCCGTAAAAGGCGGTGCGGCCTGGGTCCAGCTCCGGGAAAAGGATTTGGCCACGCGCCTCTTTGTTGAGGCGGCCAGACGCCTGAAAGCGTTCCTCTTCCCTCTCGGGGTTCCTCTGATCATCAACGACCGGCTTGATGTCGTCCTGGCCTCTGAAGCGGACGGAATCCACATCGGCCAGGAGGATATGCCCTATGAAATGGCCCGCCGGCTGCTGGGGCCTAAGGCCATCATCGGCCTCTCCGTGGAATCCTGGGAAGACGTGGTGCAGGCCCAATCCCTGGACGTCGATTATCTCGGCGTCAGTCCCGTTTTTGCCACACCCACCAAAATGGATACCAAAGAACCCTGGGGCTTGGAGGGCCTGGCGCGGATCCGGGCGTTTTCCCGGCATTTCCTCGTCGCCATCGGTGGAATTTCCCACGAAAATGCCGGCTCGGTCATCCTGGCCGGAGCTGACCGGATCGCCGTGGTGTCGGCAATCTGTGCGGCATCGGATCCCTTCAGGGCCGCCAGGGATCTCTGCCATGACATTGTTGAGGCGCAGGAAAAGGCGGAACCGTCCGGAACACAGCGGGAGCGCCCTTAACTTTTTTGCGCAGGTTTTGAATCGCATGAAACCGCAC
This sequence comes from Syntrophus sp. (in: bacteria), assembly GCA_034006265.1. Taxonomy (GTDB): domain Bacteria; phylum Desulfobacterota; class Syntrophia; order Syntrophales; family Syntrophaceae; genus Syntrophus. The sequence continues at coordinate 6,834 of JAVETB010000038.1, forward strand.
AAGCTGATTCTTTTGGACTATTCGGGGACGCTGAGCCTTCAGGCCGTTCTGTTCGGCCGGGGGGATTCTCTCCAGTCGGCGCTGGAGCAGAGCGGCCTTGCCCGTCTGGGCATCACGCCTTCCCGGCTCTGGGAGAAGATCATCAATCCGACCTGGGAGGAAGGCAGTACGACCCCGGTGGGCTACCGACGGATCATCTTGAGGCGCCTCCTGGAAGATGCCGAGGGGGCGTCTTGCAGCACCGGACCAGGGTTCGTTCCCGATTTGGAGAGGGCAGCGGAGGCCTTCGTGGATTCCTATCTCGCGGCATCCCGCATGGAGGACCCCTGGCGTCCTCTCCTCAGGAAGCTTGCGGATCAGCCGGGCCTCTGCACGGTCATTGCGACGGATCATTACGCGGAAGCCACGCCGATGATCCTGAGGTATCTTGAGGACTGGGAAATCCCCGCCGTTACCGCGAAGGAAGCCTTCGGACCGGAGTCGCCCGCCGCGCTCATCGTGGCCAATTCCGCGGACCTGGGGGCGCACAAAGACTCGCCGTACTTCTGGCAGTCATTGAAGTCCGGGCTTGGGCTGGATGTATTGAAGGATATTCTGCTCATTGATGATTTTGGCTTGAATGAGCACAGCGGTGATGCCTATGGTGACAGGACCCGGGTCGAACGGCGGCAGGAAGAGACGGCCCGCCTTCTCCGGGAGATTTTTTCCGTCGAGGCCCGCATTTTCCGCTTTTTTCCGGAATGGGGGAAGGGGCCGCCCGATTACGAGCAGCTCATGCGCCGGGTGGAATGTCTGGTGAATCAATTTCTGGAGTGGACAGGCTGAAAAAAACTTTTTTTTTCAAAAAATCCAAAGCAATCCGGAGGGTTCATCATAAAAGGTCATATGGGCCAGGAAACCGGATGCCAGGGCGGGAGGCACTCTTTTCTCCCGCAGATCTCTTTCGGGTGACATGGGAAGGGTGCAACAGTCTCTTTCGGATTCAGCAGGGGCCCTGACGGCAACACCTGCGTCTCTGTCAGGCTCCGCCTTGGCGAATCTTCCAGCCGGAACAGGTTCCCCTAGTGACGGTTTTTCCCGATGCGACCCCTCACCTGGAACATGTACGGCAGATTGGACCGTTGACTGCGCTATGACGGCATGGCGAAGGTTGCCGTAAAGATCCATGCCGAAGGTCAACCCCCTTTTTCCGGCAATCCGGGCGTCCGAGCTCAGAACCGTCTCTATCTTCGGCGATTTCTTTTTTACGCAGAGATGAACCTCGGCTGTCAGATAATCGTATTCCCTGCTGTCGTTCGGAGGCCCGCAAAAACAATCTTGCCGCGTATGATTGATCAGTGTCTTGAACGCGTGGCAGAAAATCAGCGGCTCGATAAAGAACAGATTTGCGGAAAGGGACTGCAGGCCCGAATCCTCCCAGAGCTCGTAGAGCGTCTGTCTTTCCTGGATTCGCCGCCCGTGGCTTGCCAGCATGATTCTCGGTTCCAGAGGAAGAGAGCAATAGCCGGAAGGAGATCGGCTGGACAACACATTCTCCTCGCTCCAGCTTATGATCTCCCCCAGATCGGGGCGGACATAGGGATTTTCCACTTCCACCAGATCGGGCCCGAAGAGGAGCAGGGAGTCGCTGAATTCACGTACAGCACTGCGCAGGGTGCATTTTCCTGTTTTCCATGCGCCTTTTCTAAGGCAGGCAACCTTCCAGACAACCTCAAAGAAATAAATAACCGGCACGATCGTCTCACACTGTCGAATCAGGAGATATGGGTACGATATTTCCGCTCGAGAGGCAACATGTCATCCTTTGTCTGAACTTTTTCCCCGCACCTTCACTGCCTGCGCCTCTACAGTAGCTTCTCGGAGAAAAGATCATTCTTTACCTCTTTTTTCAAGAAAAAAATCCCCTGTGTTCCTGCCAGATGGAAAAGATTCACATTTCCGCCGGCCCCCGGGCCGTCAAAATGAGCTCCTGTCCGAATTCTTTTAAGGAAAATGGCCGGGTTGCTTTTCAGGGGGCAAGGATCAATCGGGCTTCGTGCCGACATAAAGCCGGGTGATGCCCAATGTCAGAGGATAGTGACGGACATTGGAAAAGCCGGCGTCGCGCATCATCCCCGTGAACCGTTCAGGGGCTGGGAACTGGATAATGGAATCGGCAAGATAAAGATAGGCCGCCGGGTTTCGGGTAAAACACCGGGCCATCAGGGGCAGGATCCGGCGAAGATAGAAGCTGCTCAAAAGCTGCAAAACCTTCAGCTGCGGCAGCTGCATCTCCAGTATGGCCACCTGGCCGCCTTCAATGAGAACCCGGAAAAACTCCCGGAGTGCTCCCGAACGGTCCGGAATGTTGCGGATCCCGAAGGCTATTCCCACCACGTCAAAAGACCTGTCCGCAAAGGGAAGGGCCAGGGCGTCACCCTGGACGAAGGATACCCGGTCTCGGCATTCCTTCCGACGAGCGGTTTTCATCACAGCTTTTTCAAGCATTTCAAGGACAAAATCAACGCCGGTTACTTCAACATCCGGATAGCGGCTAGCTACCTCCAGGGCCAGATCCGCCGTGCCGGTGGCCACATCCAGGTAACGGCGTGTCCTGGGGAAATGCATCTTCCTGGCGGCAAAGCGCCGCCAGGCAACATCTCGACGGAAACTGAGCAGGTGATTGAGAAAATCGTACTTTCCCGTAACCGTTGCAAAAATATCCTGAACGATGCGAATGTGGTCATCCGCTTTCAGGTTCTTGACCGGGGCGTAATCCCGCTTCAGGCGTTCTTTCAAAGATAGAGGTCCTTTTCGGAAGTTCTGGCGATCTTTCTGTGCTTCAGTCGGGAATTGCCGCTGTCACCCGTCCGCAGGCCTTCTCCGGAGCCCGGAACCCGCTGCGGTGTTCCGGGCGCTTCAGCGTGGCTTTTCTATCACAGTTCAAGCCGGATCACAACTGGAGGTGTTCTCCGGAAACCATCGACCGCCCGACCGTTCGGTTTGTCCATCGATTTTTTGAAGATGGTCCGGGCGGGCAGGTCCAAGCCCGGCGGCAGTCATGGGAGGCTTCTCGGGACCCAGAAAGGCATGGGGCCGACTCCTACCCCAAAGGGATGCTGTGCCCTTTCATCATTCCCTATTCCTTCGGAGCGGCCTTCATCGCCAGCAGCCGCTCGATCCTTTTCTCGATCGGCGGATGGGTGCTGAAGAGGGTCCGAAGAAAATTTCCTGATAACGGATTCACAATGAACATGTGCGCCGTGGATGGGTTCACACTCATCGGATTGGCCTTCGAGGCTGCCGACAACTTCCGGAGGGCGGAGGCCAGGGCTTCCGGCTTGTCGGTGATCCTCGCGCTGCCTGCATCGGCGTCATATTCCCTGGATCGGGAGATCGCCATCTGAATGACCGTTGCTGCAACAGGTGCTATCACCGCCATGGCTATGGCGTGGATCATGCCCGATCCCTCGTCGTTGCCGAAAAATACGGCCCACCGGGACAGAAGCACGACGGCGCTTGCCACCGTCGCGGCCATGGTGCTGATCAGGATATCCTTGTGCTTGATGTGGGAAAGTTCATGGGCGAGGACGCCCTCCAGTTCATCCCGGTCGAGAATCTTATGGATGCCGGACGTCACTGCAACGGCGGCATGATCTTCATTTCTTCCCGTTGCAAAGGCGTTGGGAACCTCGTTGGCAATCACGTAAATTCGGGGCTTCGGCAGACCGGCCGTCGCGGCCAGAGCTTCCACGGAGGTGTGAAGGACAGGGGCCTCCGCACGCGTTACTTCACGGGCGGAGTACATCCGAAGGACGATGCTGTCCGAGTACCAGTAGCTGCCGAAGTTCATGAGCGCGGAAAGGACCAGGGCGATCACCACGCCGGTTCCCCGCGCGACAAAATAGCCGGCCAGTATGAGCAGCCCGGACAGGGAAGCCAGCAGGAGGATGACTTTAAGCGTGTTCATGGCAGGTTACCTCGGGATTGTATCGCGCCCTTCAGCTTCCGGAGCCGTTTCTCCGGTTTTCGTCATTCCATTGTTGCGGGACCTCCGATTCGCCTCCGAAGTTGTCGCTTTTGGGAACGAGAATCCACAGGAGCAGATACAACAGGAATCCAAATCCGCAGAAGAAGAACAGAAATGCAAACAGGAACCGCCAGCACCACGACGGAATGGGCGTATGCTCCCCAAGGCCTCCGCAGACTCCGCCGATCCATTTGTCCTTTTGTGATTTCTTAAAGCGTTGCAGCCAGTTCTTTTCCTCCATGTTGCAACCTCCAATGCCTCGAAATGTTCCATGATTCCGATGTTATGGCCGGCTTTTCGGCATTTCGCCGTTTTTGCCCGATCCGCGTTGATGCCGGACCTCTTTGCAGAATTCGAGCTGCCATCATATCCGGTCATCCCAATGAGATACTAAAACCAACGGTTTTGTAAAGAACATTTTGAAGGCAGACCGCCCTGGAAAAAGACAGGTATCTTCGGGGACTTCGGCGGCGGGGCTTTCCCGTTTTTCTTTTCTTGCAACCTTGCATCCCGCTCTTGTATGATGCTTTCTTCTTTTGAGGCACAAGAAAGGTCGTGATGAAAAACAGGCGGGAAAGAACAAACCTTGAAGAAACGGCTGCGACGCCCCAACCCGGTGGCCAGGGGTCGACGTCGTCCGGCGTGACGACTTCTCCGAAACAGGTAATCCTTTATACCGACGGCGCTTGTCTTGGAAATCCCGGGCCGGGCGGATATGGTGTTGTTCTTCTCTATGGGGAACACAGAAAGGAGCTTTCCGGCGGCTACCGCTTGACCACGAACAACCGCATGGAAATTCTCGCGGCAATCAGAGGTCTGGAGACCTTGAAGGTTCCCTGTTCGGTGACGCTTTATTCGGATTCCCAATATCTGGTGAATGCGATCACCAAGGGGTGGGCAAAACGCTGGCGGGCAAACGGCTGGAAGCGGAATTCAAGGGAAAAGGCGCTGAATGCCGATCTCTGGGAGCGGCTGCTGAATCTGTGTACCCTTCACCGGGTCACCTTTGTCTGGGTGCGGGGGCATGCGGACATCAAAGAAAACGAACGTTGCGATGCCCTTGCCAATGAAGCTGCCGGACAGGCCGACCTGGAAGAAGATCAAGGGTATTTGCAGAAGGCGCATTTCTGAAAGGCCGTGCCGCCGCAGCCCATGGAACAGAGGGGTGTCCCTTTACCCGACTTCGCAGTACGGCGATCGTTCAAACTTCCTCCTTTTTTTTCTTTTTTTGCTCTTTGACCTGTGCTTTGAGCGCTTTTTTCCGGAGCTTGGCCTCGTCTTTTTCTGATGGAGGAACGGCATTCGCGAACGTTGCTGCTTCCGGTTCTTTCTGCGCCACGGAATCGAGCTCCGGCGGCAGGGCCGGCTTTGGGGGCTCTTGGGCGCCGACGGCCGAATTCAGATTCTCCGTTTCCAGGATTTTTTTCGCCCGAATTTTCTCCATGACATATTTGGCGAGGGACTTTCCAAACTGGGCAATAAAACCGGTAATCAGGACAATCAGCACCCATTTCAGGATGCGCTCGACGTCAATATTCGAAATATCCATGGACCACAGTAAAGATGATTCCGCAATCGTAAAAAGAACCGTTTCTCTTCATTTCAAAACCGAAGTTTCAATGAGATCCACCAGGCCCTGAATGTCGTTGATATCCAGGCAGGGTACCCCGATGTCAAGCGGTGTGTCGCTGGCCAGGGCAAGCAAATTGTCCTGCGGGCCGCAGAGAAGTTCCCGCTTGAGGACAGCCCGGTATATCTCGATTTTCTGATGGGGATTCCCTTTGAACCCTTCTGTCAGGATCAGGTCTACACCGTGGATATAGCGTTCCCGGAGGGCGTCGATGCTGTAATCTTCCTCCACGTCTTCAATCAGGGCCACCTTCCGTGGGGTCGCAATGACCGTTGCCCGGGCGCCGGCCTGCCGGTGACGCCAGCTGTCCTTTCCTTCGATGTCGATATCGAAGTCGTGCAGATGATGCTTGATGGTCGCCACCCGATATCCCCGCCTGGCCAGTTCCGGAACCAGCTTCTCGATCAGGGTCGTTTTTCCCGTATTGGATTTGCCGACGATGGAAATCACAGGAATGAGGGTATGTGCGTTCATGTCTTCTCCTTGTGCCCTTTCCCGGCCGCCATGTTCAACGTTCAACGGATGAACCGGAGCAGAGCGAAGCCCCGGGCGTCCTGATCCATCCAAACATGAACTGTCTGAAATTTATAGACGAAGGAGGATTGCATTTCAAGCAGTATATCTCCCCTTTCGGGGGATTAATAATTGCTTGCACTTTTGACGGGAAGGATTATATACGTAACATGCGTTTTGGATTGTATCCAAGGCGCAAGTCCAAGGACAGGAGACCTGAAACTGCATGGCGAACATGCTGAATGCCCTAAAAACGATCGAGCAGTACAAATCCGACAGTCCGTACTACAGCGAACTGCTGGATATTCTCGCGGAGCTTCTCATCCTGCGGGAAGAGTATCACAAAACATCAGACAGGATGATCTTTCAGGTGGACGAGCACCTGATCCCCCAGAAGGTGGCGGGCGGATTGCCCCTCATTGATTTTATCTCGGGAGAATTTAATCTTACCCTGCCCAAGGATTATTTCCTGAAGCTTCTGGATATTGCAAAAAAGCGTTCTCCGGAAAAAACAGAAGAAATGATCGAGCAACTGCACAACGGGGCTCTGGATTTTGAGAGGATGATCCGTCATACTTTCGACCCCCTTGCGGAAGGGGATTTCCCGGAAGAAAAAGATGATGATTTTTATGATCTTGTGGAGCTGTTCCTGGAAGAAAGCTTGAGGCCTGAACTGGAAAAGATCGCCATCCGTTTTGGTGACCGGATTTCCCAACTCAAATGGTCTGAAGGGTACTGCCCGATCTGTGGCAAAGAGCCGAAAATCGGAAAGATCAAGGCCGGCGACGGACGGCGTTACCTTTTCTGCAACCAGTGCGGTTTTGAGTGGCATTACCGGCGGGTGAAATGCCCCTTCTGCGGCAATGAAGAGCAGCACGCCCTCGCCTATTTTACGATCGAAGGGGATGAGCGCTACCGGGTGGATGTGTGTAACGTCTGCAAACGGTACATCAAGATGGTCGATCTGAGAGTGACGGAGCAGGAGGCCGATCTGGATGTCGAAGACATTGCCACCCTTCATCTGGACATGCTGGCCTACGAGGAGGGGTACAGTTAGTCCGCAGGATTCGGAGCCCGGTTCATGGACAGGAAAGAAATCGACCTCCTGGTTCACAGGCTTGAAGTCAGTGCCGGGGGCGCGGACTTTCCCATTGTCACCCAACTGGCGGAAAGGCAGCACGATCCTTTCAAGATCCTGATTTCTACCGTGCTCAGTCTGAGGACGAAGGATGAGGTCACGGGTAAGGCCACCGAGAAGCTGTTCCGTCTGGCTTCAACGCCTGAGGGGATGATGAAGCTGAGTGAAGAGGACATTCGCCGAGCCATCTATCCCGTCGGCTTTTACCGGAACAAGGCCCGGCAGATTCCGGAAATCTGCCGGGATCTTGTGGAGCGCTTTTCCTCCCAGGTGCCCGACACCCTGGAGGATTTGCTTTCGCTGAAAGGGGTGGGGCGAAAAACCGCAAATCTCGTTCTTTCGCTGGGCTACGGACAAGAGGCCATCTGCGTCGACACGCATGTTCACCGGATCTCCAACCGTCTCGGTCTAGTCAAGACAAAAACACCGGTGCAGACGGAATTCGCTCTCCAGGATATTCTTCCGCGATGCTACTGGTCACGATACAACACCCTGCTGGTTTCCTTCGGCCAGCGTGTCTGCCGTCCGGTTTCTCCCCTCTGCAGCTCCTGCCTTCTTGGTGATCTCTGTCCCCGAGTTTCCGTTACCAGCCATCGCTGATCTCCTGCTTGAGAGACGACGCCTGGTTTGCTGCTTGAAGGCCGTCATTCGGCTTCCTCGCGCATATCCCATGAACGTATAAGGGCTGTGTTCCATCCGAAGCACAAAAAGAGCAAAATGGTCCGGCAGATTATCGGGAGGTGCGCCCCCGGTTGAAATAAACAAGCACCTCGTCAGCCGATCGAGTGTTCAGGATGGAAGCGGGCCGGCACCAGCCGCGCCGGGCCATGCCGATTCCGAAGCGGATCAGTTCAAAATGCTCCGGGCGGTGCGCATCTGTATTGATTGCCAGCAGAACGCCCAGCTCCCGCGCCCGGTAGATGAAGTTGTCCTGAAGATCCAGGCGGTCGGGCATGGAATTGATCTCCAGGACCTTGTGATACTGCACTGCGGCGGAAAAAACCGCCTCCAGATCCACTGCGATGGGTTCCCGCTTTCCGATGAGGCGGCCCGTCGGGTGAGCCAGGATGTCCACATGGGGATTCTCCAGGGCCTTCAGGATCCTCCGGGTCATTTTTCCCTCGCTCTGCTTCAGGGATGAGTGGACCGATGCTACGACAACATCCAGACCGGACAGGACCTCGTCCGGCAGATCCAGCCGTCCGTCGCTCAGGATATTGACTTCAATCCCCGTCAGCAGCCGGATTCCCTCGATCTGCCGGTTGAGTTCATGGATGGCCTGCTGCTGTTTCAGCAGCCGATCTTCATGCAATCCCCCGGCAATGCCCAATCCGCCGGAATGATCCGTAATGGCCAGATAGGCATACCCTGCCTCCTTCGCCGCCTGAGCCATGGATTCCAGGGATGCCGTTCCGTCGCTCCAATTGGTGTGCACATGGAGATCCCCCCTGATGTCTGAGCGTTCGACCAGTTCAGGAAGGGAATGGGTTGCCGCAAGTGCGATCTCCCCGTAATCTTCACGGATTTCCGGCGGGATGTACTGCATTCCCAGGCGCGCATAAAAGGCCTCTTCCGTTGCAAACGTTTCCAGCCTGCCCGTGGAGGCATCGGTAATTCCGTATTCGCTGAGTTTCAAGCCCCGTTTTTGATTCCTGGCCCTCAGGGCGATGTTGTGCTGACGGCTTCCCGTAAAATACTGCAGGAGCGAGCCGAAGGACTCATGCTCCACCATCCGGAGATCGGCCTGAAATCCGTCGGCCAGAATGACGCTGGCCTTGGTGGGTCCCTGGCCGAGGACGTCTCGAACGGCGGGCAGGGACACAAAGGAGCGGATGACATGTTCCGGATGATCCGCCGTTCCCATCAGGTCGATATCGCCGACGGTTTCCCGGAAGCGGCGAAGGCTTCCGGCTGCGACCAGATTTTTTACTCCCGGCAGTGGGCGGAGCATGGAGAGAACGTCTTCGACCAGGGGAAGGGCCCGCCCAAGGGGAATGCGCTGATCCTTACGCCGCAACCACTCAATCTGGTGGAGTAGATTCTCCGCCGTCCTGTCGCCCAGCCGGAAGAGGGAGGCCACCTTACCCTGACGAATGGCTCGCTCCAATTCATCCACGGAGGAGATCCCCAGCTCTGACGCCAGGCGAAACGCGGTTTTCGGGCCGATACCCGGTATTTCCAGGAGTTCGGCGAGACCTTCGGGAAGGGAGTCTCTCAGGGTTTCCCAGGCGGCCAGACGTCCGGTGCGGACCAGCTCTTCCGCCTTGGCGGCAATCGCCTGGCCGATCCCCGGAAGGCTTTTCAAATCCTCTCCCGCCGCAAGCATGACGGCAAGTTCCCGGGGCAGATGTTCTATGACCTGGGCAGCTCGGCGATAAGCCCTTATCTTGAAAGGGTTATCTCCCTTGATTTCCAGAAATTTTGCCATGTGTTCGAAGATCCCGGCTATGTCGGTATTTTTCATGATGCCTCCTTGGCCCGGATAGGTTCGCTGTGCATCGTCCCGTAAACAAGGACTGGAACGCACGGAACGCATTGCTGCAGCGATAGTTATAAATCCATAATGGAACCCTCGCAACAGAAGAAAATGAAGAAACCGCGGTTTTCAACTGGAATGCTTTCTCGGGTTTTCCGGGAGCTCACCGGCTTCAACCGGAGAAAAGAATCGTCGATTATAAAAGCCTGCCCTCCTGAAAAAGGATTGAATTCTTTTGACATCGGTGATATACAGCGCTGCGTCGCTGTTTGTGAACGTATGTCCTCTTGTTTCCGGCAAGGGGCTCAATAAAATTTAAAGAGGCGGAATTACTGTGCACATTCTGATTAATGTATTGCATATCATCTCCTGTTTTGTCCTTGTGATCGTCGTGCTTCTTCAGGCGGGCAAGGGCGCCAGTATGGGGGCGGCATTCGGCGGTTCCAGCCAGACCGTCTTCGGCAGCAGCGGGGCGGGGACCTTTCTCGGAAAAATGACGACCGCCGTTGCCGTGGTCTTCATGCTGACGTCGCTTTTCCTGTCCTATGCTTCAATCCATAAAGGCTCCTCACTGATGGAAGGGGCTTCCAGGCCTGTAGCGGAAAGGTCGGCCGCACCTGCCGTACCGGCAGCACCCACCACGGCGCCGGCACCGGTGCAGAACGCAGCGCCCCCTGTCTCCGCGCCACAGGCGCAGCCGGCGAAGTAGGGGATACGCACCAAGAAAAATGGGCGAGAGAATCTTTTCATATTGACAAAATCATGAGGGGTAAGGTAGCTTATCGATCGGCAGGGAAATAGGACTGATCGAGATATTCCCCAAAAGACCGTTTTTTGCCGTATCCGTTTTCCGGAACATTGCCGAAGTGGTGGAATCTGGTAGACACGCTATCTTGAGGGGGTAGTGAGCCACGCTCGTCCGGGTTCAAGTCCCGGCTTCGGCACCAATAAATCCAATTCACTTATGATACTGGGGATTTAGAGTGGGACTCTAAACCCCTTTATTGTTTGGGGTGTAGTTCGGGAACAGATCATGGAACGGGAGGGAGAACGAATTCTCTCCTCGGAACCGCAGAAAAAGCCAACGATAGAGAAGCGTTAAGCCCGTAGAATTGACTTGACAAAAGAGGATCAAGTTGTTATTGCAGCACACTGTAATAGTTCATGATTTTACTCCCGAGGTGCAAGGAGATCTCTAGCCCCTCAAAAAAGTCGTACCCATTCTTAACATTCTGAAAGATGGTCAAAGCCGGATGAGTTTTTTGAAGTCTGAACATTGTGGACTGATCGTAACCTTCTTTAGATGTCCAAGAGCAGAAAATAATACTTCGAGTAACTAACATCAACAATAATAACAGGGGGATTTAGAAATGGGAAAGCTAGAAGGTAAGGTAGCCGTAGTAACCGGCGGCGGAAGAGGCGTGGGAAGAGCTATTTGTCTTGCCTATGCGGAAGAGGGCGCCGATGTTATCGTAAACTACGCCGGTAATCATGCTGCAGCCAATGAAGTAGTTGCTATGATCGAAAAGATGGGGCGTCGGGCTGTGGCCGTTCAGGGGCGCGTCGAAGTCAAGGACGAGGCAGTAAAGACCATCCAGGCCGCGGTGGATAATTTCGGAAGAATTGATGTCCTGGTGAATAACGCCGGCGCGACGAAGCCCGCAATGCTCCATAAAATGACGGAGGAGCAGTGGGATGCGGTCGTTAACATCCACATGAAAGGTCCCTTCCTCTGCGTGCAGGCGGCGGCAAAATATTTCATGGAGCAGAATTACGGCAAGATCATCAACGTCACTTCCGTTGCGGGGCTGGTGGGAACGACCGGCCAGATTAATTACGCGGCTGCGAAAGGCGGAATCCTTTCCTTCACCATGTCTGCCGCGAGGGAGCTCGCGAGATTCAACGTCACGGCCAATGTGATCTCTCTGGGTATCGTGACAACGGATATGACCGAAAAAATTACAACCGACGAAAAATTGAAGGAAATTTACATGAGGCGTATTCTCCTCAATCGGTATGCGGACCCTTCAGAAGTGGCTCCCGCCTTTGTTTTCTTCGGATGCGAAGATTCCAGGTACATTACGGGACAGCTGCTGAGAGTCGACGGTGGTTACGGTATGACCTAAGCCGCCGCATGGGGATGAAAACGCTCTGCACGTGCGCAACAGCTGATAGCGCCTATAAAACCCTCTGGAATAAGTAAAATATATTCAGAGGGTTTTATACTCATAGAGCCTTCCATCACGAATTTTGTAAACGGGCATGATGCCGGCTGGACGCGAGAGGAAAACCGGACAAAGCTGATGAATTGACCTCTTGAAAGATATTTCTTGACAAAAGTAAAGTTACATCATAGCTAAACCATAGAATATTATAAAATATGGCAGGAAAAAAAGTCAGGAAATAAGGATTATGGGAACAAGAGAATCAGAAAAAAAGAGCTCTTTGTCGAAGCCTCCATTGTCCAGAAAAACTTCTGAGAAATCAGATGAGAAAATAATGGAAGCGCCCTCAACAAAAAGCGTAGATCAGCATGCAGACAGCGGTATCTTTCAAAAAGTCAAATTTGAAGTCTATGGAGAAGAAATGATTTCCAAGGAGGTCAAGCAAAGCGGCAATAGCGGCCGGGTGTACTTGCCTCCTGATTGGATTGGAAAGCATTTAAAAATTATACGGATCGATTGAGTTGCATTATGGCAGATGATATAGAAATAAAAGAAATAGATTTAACATATGCGCCTGAGATTACAGACATTCATCGTGCTATCATGAAAGGCAACATTACCGATTCCTGGATGCAGAGTATTGAACTCCATCTTCGGAAGCAGGATGTTGTCGGTTACGTGGCCATAAAAGACGGCCGCGTGACGGGATTTATCATCGGTGAAATTAAAGGACCGAGTTTTGGACTGGAAAAGAGCGGATGGATCATTGCCCTTGAATCCCACCCGAATCACATGGGTGGCGGGATAGGCAAGGCCCTTGTGGAAAGCATCTTTAAATATTTCAAGCAGAAAGGAGTGCGGGATATTTATACCGCACTGAGATGGGATGCGGTGGACATGGTGTCCTTCTTCATATCTGTAGGGTTTGATCGCTCCGAGTTCATAAATCTGGGAAAGCATCTCGATGATTAAATAATAATCAGGCCAGGCACGGATCAGGCAGCGCTGAAAAACAACAAACAGAATAAAAAAGAACAGACAAAAGAGGGTGCGGAACCGAAAAGGTCCGCACCCTCTTTTGTCTGTCTATTATAAAGTTGCTATGAAATGTCCTCAGGCCGCTTCAAGCTCTCCCGCCTTTTTAAATTCCTTCCGGAAGGGCCGGAATATGTTGCGGGGACACTTTGCCACGCACGCTTCCTGGCAGTCCGGTCCGTACGCCAGGCACTTTTCATGATCAATGCGGACCACATCGTTTTCAATACTGACCGCCCCCGCCGGACACGCCTTGACGCACATTTTACACGTAATGCAGCCGACCTTGCAGATATTCCTCACCGTCTTCCCAGGATCCTTTGTGCTGCAGGGAACCCAGACGCGAGCCTTCAGGGGCATGAGCTCAATAACCTTCTTGGGACAGGCGCGTACGCAGGATCCGCAACCGACGCACTTTTCCACATCGACAACGGGAAACTGCTGTTCCATGGTGATGGCGCCAAAGGGGCAGGATACGGCACAGTCGCCCAACCCGACGCAGGCGTATGCGCAGTCCTGCGGACCGCCAAAGGCGATACTCGCACCTGCGCAGGTGTTGTAACCAAGGTAGGAATACTTCTGTTTGACTTGCCCTTCGATGCGTGAACATCGGATCTGGGCAACGACATTTTCGACACCGCCGACCGTTTTTCCTGCAATTTCGGCAACCGCCGCAGCAACTTCCGCCTTGCCGGGAAAGCAGAGATTCGGTGGAACGTCAGGGTCGTGGACAACTGCTTCGGCATACGCTTCGCAACCTGCAAAGCCGCAGCCGCCTCATTGAGCCCCCGCCAGAACTTCCAGGACCTCTTCTACCTTGGGATCACCCTCAACGGCGAACTTCTGAGCGGCCAGTGCCAGGCCGATGCCGAACAACAGACCGATGCAGCCGAGGAAGGCGATGCCTACAACCGCCAATTTAATCAATACAGGATCCATGACATACCTCAATTCATTTCAGTAAATTTTAAAAAATCGCCATTCCGGAAAAGCCCATGAACGCCAGGGCAAAGAGCCCTGTAGCCACAAAAGCGATGGGCAATCCACGGTAGGTGGGAGGCACGTTTGCCAGCTCCAGGCGCTCCCTGGATGATGCCATGAGAAAGAGTGCAAGAAGGAATCCGCCGCCTGCGCCCAAGGCCAGCATGAAGCTTTCAAAGGCGTTGTACTCGGCACTCGCCAAAGTCAGGGGAACGGCGATAATGACGCAGTTGGCAATGACCAGCACGAGGTACACACCAAAAGCCTTGAAAAGGGCCGGGTTGACCTTGCGGAGGATCGTATCGACGGCCTGCACGGTCAGCGAGACGAGGCCGATAAAGGTGACAACCTGCAGAAAGTCGAGCCGATAGGGTTTCAGAACGAACTGGTAGAGGAACCATGAGATCATGGCACTGATGACGATAACGATTGTAAAGGTGACCCCCATTCCAACCGCCGTACTCTTTTTTCTGGATGTTCCGATGAAGACGCAAAGCCCCAGATACTTGGTGAAAACGTAATTGTTGATCAGCATCGCACCGATGAGAATGGAAAAGAGGTAGCCGAAATAGGACTTCTTGACGTCCAGGAACGAGGCTCCCATGTCTTTTCCCTCGGACGGTATGCTTGCCATACTGACCGTGTGCGCCAATTTCAGATCAAGATCCTCCCCGAATTTCAGGAAGACGGTTTTCTTATCCGGTCCGACATCCACCTGTTTGACAGGCAGGAGAACATCGGGGTTATTCTTTTCAAAAACCTTAAAATTGGCGGGATCCGAGACCCATGACGCATCTGGTGCCCCCGCGAATTCAATCATGATGGAGCGAGTGTCCTTGAACCCCCCCTTCTTGATGAAGGGATTATCAATTTTCTCACATCCAGCGAGAAGGACCAGCAGGGCAAGAATCAACCAGACCGGCCGAAAAGCGGATCGTTTTATCAAAGCGTTCATGAATTACTCTCCTTCCGGCGATTGTAAACCACTTCCACATAGTTGAACATCGCCATCATGATACCCACGCAGAAGAACCCCGCTGCAGGAAGAACAAAGAACAGAAGCGGTTTGAATCCAAGAACATCGTAGCCAAGAAGCATGCCCGAACCGAGAAGCTCACGGACAAAACCGATGGTGACCATGCCGAACATGAAGCCGACACCCATGCCGATTCCGTCCCAGAAAGAGGCGGAGACGGTGTTTTTGCAGGCAAACATCTCAAGGCGCATGGTGATGATCGCGAAGGCCACGATCAGTTTTACGAAGAGACCTACCTGCTTATAGGCATCAGGAACATAGGCAGCCAGGACCAGGTCGATCACCGTCACCCAGGTGGCGATGGTCAAGGTATAGGTGGGTATTCGAATCCGGGGGTGTATGAAGTTTTTTATGGCAGCAATCGTGCAGCTGGAAAAGACTTGCACGAAGAGGACTGCCGTGCCGAGCAATAATCCGTTCTTGATGGAGGTCGTCAATCCGACGGCCGGGCACATGGAAAGGGCCAGGCGGAAAATCGGATTTTCCAGAAATATCCCATCAAGGACAAGCTGACTGTTGGTTTTTTTCGTGGCGGCCAAGACTATCCTCCTTTATATCAAATCAAAGCTGGTATCTTCTGGTCGGCAATCACATCGTTCAGGACCTGGATCCTGTAGGCGAAACGCTTGACCATGTTCTTGACACCATCAGTTACAGACCGGCTGGAAATCGTTGAACCCGTCAGGGCGTAAATATCCTTTTCACCATACTGTTTGATAATGGCATCCGCTTTATCCTTGTCCATCTTATCCGGTGCATTCAGATAGGCGCGATACTCATCGGGCAGGGGCTCTTTGATGACATCGAGAGATTTCAGACGTTCAAAGGATTTATTACGAAATTGGTTCTTGAAGTAGTTCTGGGAAATTTCAGCTCCGAGACCGGGGTCTTCCTCGTGCTCCATGATTTCCAGGCCGCGGATGGCGAATTCAGGATTCAAGGACAAAATGACGTTGATAAATGTCTTGAATCCGCCGAACTTGCCGGGGAGCAGATAGGCTACGCGCTGACCTCCGAGGCGGGCTATAACGGTGCGATCCTGGTAGGAAATGCCCTGCTCCGTTTTCAGAGCCTCCTTCATCGCGGTCGCGCGCTCCACGTCTTCAGCCGCCGCTTCCGGGGAGATATTCATGGGTAGACGCTGCACCAGTTTCCCCTCCAGGTTCAGCTTGAGCAATTCATAGGATTCCTTGCCCGACTCGGTGACGGGAACCATGTAGCCCAGGTAGGTCGTGCCCTTTTCTTCAATGATGTAGCGATAGAGGGAATAAAGCTTCAATTCCTTGGGGGCGGGGTTCAAATCGCTGTAGCCGAGCAGGCTCAACATCGTTGTGTGAACATTGACGTGTTCATTGTTCTTCTTTGCCTTGTCTGTAAAGATGAACGCTGTTCCCATCACCAGGGCAGCCATAAGACAAGAAAGGGTCAAGCGAAATGTTATTTTTACAAATTCGTTCATTTTATCGCACCTTTCGCTGGAGCAAAACGCTTGGGTTGAAACCATGAATCCAATGCCGGTGTGAGGGTATTCATAAGCAGGATCGCATAGCAGACCCCCTCCGGATAGCCGCCTTTGAGGCGGATCAGAACCGTAATGGCGCCGACTCCGAATCCGAAAGCAAGCTGGGCGTTTTTCTGGGTGGGTGAGGTGACGTAATCCGTAGCCATGAAGATGGCGCCAAGGAACACGCCGCCGGTAAGAACGGCCAGGATGGGATCGCCGTTGAAGTAGCCTTCACCGCCGAAAATCCAGGTCAACACACCGATGGTGGCAATAACGGAAACCGGAATGTGCCAGGAGATGTATTTTTTGAAGATTAGCACCAGCCCTCCAAGAAGGAGGAGCAGATTGGAGACTTCACCGATGCAGCCGGGCCGCACACCAAGAAAGAAATCCTTGTACATAGTGGAAACGGCGCCGTATTTATCGATGAGGGCGGCCAGGCCGTAATGCTTCAGCACATAAAGGGGGGTGGCTGTGGACACGGCATCGATCCCGGGCTGCATGTATTTGAAAATGGAGAAGTCGTTCATGGGCATGATCCAGGCCGACGTCATGGCCACAGGGAACGTGGCCACCAGGAAGGCGCGCCCGATCAGTGCCGGATTAAAAATGTTGAAGCCCAGTCCCCCGAACAGATGCTTGGTGATGTAGATCGTAAAAACCGCGCCCAGGATCGGCATCCAATAGGGCACTCCAGGGGGTATTATGTAGGCTAGAAGCAGACCCGTCACCACGGCGCTCCCATCCTTGAGGGTGATGGGGCGGTGAAGAAGCTTCTGGGAAACCGCTTCGGCAATAACGCAACTGAGAACGCTGACCAGGGTGATGATCAGGGTCTGAAATCCGAAGATGAAAACGGATAAAAGAAGGGGAGGCAACAAACAGGCATTCACGGTCCACATGATCTTGGCCGTGGATTCGCGGCTTTTAACATGCGGAGAAACAGAGACCGTGCATGCAGATAACGGATGTTCTGAAATCTGGGTATCTTTTACTTGCTCCACGATGGCTTTGCTCCTTATCTTTTAGGCTATCTTTTTGCCTTTTGCTTGGCCAGGCGGATGAACTGGACCAGCGGTCTCTTGGCAGGACAGACAAAGGCGCAGGAACCGCACTCAAAACAGTCGAAGACTCCAAAAGGCGCCGTGTCCGCAGCCAGTCCGGCCTCAACATAAAGGCCGATCTCGTTCGGCGACAATCCCATGGGGCAGGCCTCTACACACCATCCGCAGCGGATGCAGGGCCCATGGGGCTGATCGTCGATCTCTTCTTTGGTCAGGAAGAGGACTCCCGAAACCGTCTTTGTCACCGGAATGTCCAAAGTGGATACGGCGAATCCCATCATGGGACCTCCCATGACGATCTTTGCCAGATCCGGCTTCGTACCGCCAAGATATTGAACGATGTCCCGAATGCGCGTACCGACCCGAACCTGAAGGTTGGCCGGTCTCGAAATGCCCCTGCCGGAAATGGTAATGACCTTTTCATAGAGCGGTTTATTGAGAACAACAGCATCATAAACAGCTTTTGTTGTGCCGATGTTCTGAACAATCACGCCAACGTCGAAAGGCAATCCGCCGCCCGGGACTTTGCGTCCGGTCACACTTTCAATCAACTGTTTTTCAGATCCCTGGGGATATTTAACCTGGAGTGCGTCAATCGAGATCTTCGCGCCGTCGAGCTTCTGCGTTTCAACGGTTTTCCGCAGGACATCAATGGCGTCGCTTTTGTTGGCTTCAACGCCGATGTGCCCTTCTGAGATCCCCAATACGCGAAGGAGAATCTGGGCCCCCACGATGACCTCTTCAGGCTTTTCCAGCATGACCCGATGGTCCGTGGTCAGGTAAGGTTCGCATTCGGCGCCGTTCAAGATCAGTTTGTCGACCTTGGTCCCCGGAGGCGGAGCCAGCTTGACATGGGCCGGGAATCCGGCGCCGCCGATCCCGACAATGCCGGCATCCTTTATTTTCGACAGCAGCTCCTGCGGGCTCAGAGATTTCCAATCCGAAGGCGCATAGGTTTTATCCGGCGCTTCGAGATCCCTGGAAATGGTGACCGAGGGGACATTAAGGGAGACCGGCCCGATGGACGTGCCGATATCCGTGATGGTCCCGGTGACGCTGGCATGCACATTGGCTCCCAGACCGCCCGTAACCTGGCCGATGAGATCGCCTTCCTCAACACGGTCCTTTTTCTTGACCAGGGGCTGGCATGGAGCGCCAAAATGCTGAAGAAGCGGAATTTCGAACTCCTCGGGCAGGGGCATCTTCTCAATAGCCAATTGTTCGGTTA
Organism: Syntrophus sp. (in: bacteria); assembly: GCA_034006265.1. GTDB lineage: Bacteria > Desulfobacterota > Syntrophia > Syntrophales > Syntrophaceae > Syntrophus. The sequence continues at coordinate 25,613 of JAVETB010000038.1, forward strand.
TTTCTTTGGATTCTGGAGGATGAACCCCACCTTTGGCAAAAGTCAATAATGACGTGCTCATAGTAGACAGTCCGTTGATAGAGTTAAAATTTATTATGCAAGCCGAAAAACTCTTGA
>JAVETB010000039.1:0-25502 GCA_034006265.1 Syntrophus sp. (in: bacteria)
CCCCCGGCAAATCCTCGCTGCTGATCAGGGAAAGACAACGTGATTCATCCAGATATTTAAAGTATTCCTCAAGAGATAGCCCCATATGATCCGATATTTCCTGATCTTCCGGATGGCGTCCCAACTGTTTCTGCAATTCCGAGATTGCCCTTGCTATTTCATGATCCCTGCTACGCACATTCCTGGGTACCCAGTCTCTTGCACGCAATTCGTCCAGAACGGCGCCTCGAATTCTAATGCCTGCATAGGTCTCAAATCGGACATTTCTCTCGTCATCAAAATGTTCTATGGCGGACATCAGCCCCATGACCCCCACATTGAACAGATCTTCCTTGTCACCGGCGTCAATGGGCAGCCTCGATACGATTCTCCCCACTACCGCTTTGGCAAAGGGAAGATATTTCAATATCAAGGCGTCACGTTCTTTTTGCTCTACGTTCATTTCCTAAAGTTTTATCCCCGAAGAAACTGATGTTTCCGTTTTCGTCGTATTCAGGATTTTCGCTGCAGATCTTTTCAGCCACCTTTTTTATACAGAGGCTCGCCGCGGAGCGGGGATAAAGTTCCACAAAGGCTCTCTGCATTCTTACAGCTTCCTGGAGTCTTTTATCGTAAAGGATGTATCCCAGATATTCGATGGTGACACTCAGGAAATGCTCCGTTGCATGGCTCAAGCGCAGATAGACGCTCCGGGCTTCAGCGGCGCTGCTGACCATGTTGATCAATATTCGGAACCGCTTTTTCGCATACCTCTGCTGGAGAACTTTTATCAAGGCATAGGCATCCGTCAGAGAGGTCGGCTCAGGAGTGGCGACAACGATGATCTCCCGCGCCGCCATGTTGAAATACATGACGTTGCTTGCAATCCCCGCCGCTGTGTCAATCAGCATAAAATCGTGTTTTTCTTCAATGGAATCCAGGTCCTCCAACAGTGTCAACTTCTGTCCGCGCGACAGATCCGTCATTTCCTGTATGCCGGAAGCGGCCGGCAAGATTTTAACGCCGCAGGGGCCGGAGACGAGGACTTCGGACAAGGTACACTCTCCAGCCAGGACGTGGTAGAGGTTATATTTGGGAGTAAGCCCCAGGACAACGTCAATATTGGCCAATCCGGCATCTGCATCAAGAACAAGTGTTTTTTTGCTCATTCCAGCCAGAGTGCATGCAAGATTCGCCGTGATGTTCGTTTTGCCTACTCCGCCTTTGCCGCTTGTGATGGCAATGGTCCTGACGCGCTCGGATATTTTTCTCCTGAAGAACATCTTCGTAGACGCGATCTTCGACGGCGTTGCGGCTTCTCCCGCACTCTTCTCCCGCATCAACTCTCTAAGAGATTCAGCCTGATCCACTCGATACCTCTCACAACCTTTGGCTTCTCAATTTTTTTAGAAAAGTTACCCTTCAGGGCTCTGTTCATTCTGTATTCCCCGTATGCGAATTAGAAATCGTTAATGCAAATCGCTGCCCACGATCAATCGTGCAATTTTCCGGGGATCTGCTTCTTCAATATCCTCAGGGACATTCTGTCCATTTGTGATGTAGGAAACCGGCCTGGCAATTCGATCCAGAATGTCCCAAAGAAATCCGATGCGCATGCACTCATCTGCCCTGGTCAAAATAATCCGGCTGTAATCAAACATTCTGTAACGCGATGCGACATCCAGCATGCACTCCTTGCTGGATGTCAGGCTTATGAGAAGATTTGGCTCGCAGGGGGTTTCCGACCCCAGGGTTTCACGGAGCTTTTTCAAATTGACCATGTCGTTCCTGCTTGTTCCCGGCGTATCGACAAAGATCACGTCTTTGTCGGCAAGCCGGCCGAGAGATTTTTTGAACTCCTTGCTTCCTGATGCGATCTCGAGAGGAATTCCTATGATTCTGGCATAAGTTTTCAACTGATCAACTGCCGCGATCCGATAGGTATCGGTCGTGATGAGCCCGACAGACTTCTTTTCGCTTAATGCATGATAAGCGGACAGCTTCGCCAGTGTCGTCGTTTTCCCAACGCCTGTAGGTCCAATGAGAACTTTGACTCGCTGGCCGTTGTCAGAATGATTTGCAGCCGGAAGTGAATTTTGAATAAAGTTTTCGACGGCCGCCAAACAGGCCTCCTCATTTACAATGGCTCCGCCTGATGATTCCTCCTTGATCCGCTCAACGGCTCTCCAGGCTTTATCTTTGGAAATACCATTTGAAATCAAGGTGTAATAAACTGAGTCCGTTCCATTTTGGCCTGTCTTGCTCCTCTTTAATCCGAGCACATCAAAAAATGTGTTTATAGAGTCTTTGACCTCTTCAATCTCAGCTCGTAAGTCTCGAGTATTTCTCAAATCCTGGATAAGCCCTTTCAACTCCTCAACGTTCTTTTCAAGGTCAAGGGAAGGACGGAAAGACGGACTTTCTGAAACCCTATGAAAGTCTTTTGGGGCTTCAGCAGAACGAGCATCAGCAGCCGCCTCGGTAACATCCAGTTCTCTTGCCGCCAGAACTTCCATCATGGGTCCACAGGGCGATTTTATTTTTTTTGTCGACAGGATAATGGCATCGGGGCCGAGGTCCTTTTTGATTCTGGCAATGGCCTCCTGAACGTTGGGTACCTCATAACGCTTAATCTGCATCTTACAGCTCCACCATGCCTAAGGATTTGATGGATGTTTCCCGCATCACTTCGTTATGCGCGATAACAACGATATTCGGGAAGAATTTGTCCATAATGTTTCTGAGATGGATTCTTATCGAAGGCGAGCAGAGGATGATCGGCTGGAGCCCTTTTGCCGTAAAGGGGCTGATCAGCTTCTGCACGTTGTTCACAAGCTTCCGGATCATGACGGGATCTGGATTGATGTAAGATTCATGTTCCGTGTGCTGAACGGCCTGACTGATCGTATCTTCAATATCCGGAGAAAGCATCAAGACCGTTAGGCCGCCATTCTGATCCAGATACTGCCTGGTGATGGTTCTTGCCAGAGCCTGGCGGACATAACCGGTCAGGAGGTCCACATTCTTGGTCATCGGTACATAATCTGCGAGCGTTTCAACAATGGTATAAAGGTCCCGAATGGAAACCCGTTCCTTGAGAAGCCGTTGAATCACTTTCTGGAGGATTCCGTAGGGCACGGTTTTCGGAACGAGATCATCGATGACCTTGGGGTATGACTTGCTCAAATTTTCAACGAGAGCCTGCACTTCTTTCCTTCCCATCAATTCGTCGGCGTGCGTTTTGATGATTTCCATAAGGTGCGTGGTGATGACCGTCGGAGGATCGACGACGACGTAGCCCCTTGAAGTGACGCTTTCCTTTTCCCGGTCGGATATCCACACCGCAGGAAGGCCGAAGGCAGGCTCTTTTGTTTCAATCCCCTTGATCTTGACGCCTTGATCATCCGTCTTGATGGCCATAAAATGATTCAGCATCAGTTCACCATGTGCAATTTCGACGCCCTTGAGAATGAACGAATAATGGCTGGCGTTCAATTGCAGATTGTCTCTTATGTGGATCGATGGCACGATGAACCCCAACTCAAGTGCCAGCTGTTTTCGCATCGTCTTGATTCTACTAAGCAGTTCTCCTCCCTGGTTGGTGTCCACCAGGGGAATAAGTCCGTAGCCCACTTCAAGCGCCAGGAGATCCAGCGGGGTCAGTAGATCTTCCGGTTCCTCCTCCGCCGGGACGGCCGGCAGCAGGTCATCATCGGTTTCCTGGGTTGTCTCCGCAGACCGGTAAAACGTATAGGCCAGGTAACCAATCAGCGCTGATACCAGTAGAAATGAAATCTTCGGCATGCCGGGAACGAGCGCGAACACCAGGATGATACTTGCCGCCGTCGCGATGGCTTTCGGCTGCACCTTCAGTTGATTACGCAATTCCTCACCGAGGTCTGAAGAGGCCGCTGATCTTGTCACCAGCATACCGGCCGCGGTGGAAACGATGAGCGCCGGGATCTGAGTCACCAGTCCGTCTCCCACCGTCAGCAGGGTATAATTTCTGGCGGCGTCCATGGCGGGCATCCCCTTTTGCATCACACCGACGATGAGTCCGCCGATGACATTGATGAGCGTTATGACAATTCCCGCTACCGCATCTCCCCGGACGAATTTGCTGGCGCCATCCATAGCTCCGTAAAAGTTGGTTTCTTTTTCGAGGTCGCTTCTCCTGCTCCGGGCTTCAGCGTCTGAAATCAATCCGGCATTGAGATCGGCGTCAATGCTCATCTGTTTACCCGGCATGGCGTCGAGGGTGAATCTGGCAGCGACTTCCGCGATTCTCGTCGATCCTTTGGTGATGACAATGAAATTGATCAGCACAAGGACCGTGAACACAATGAAGCCGACCACGTAATTTCCCCCGACCACGAAGGTTCCGAAAGCGTGGATCACCTGTCCGGCCGCTGTCGTTCCTTCGTTGCCGTGCAGAAGAATCATACGGGTCGAGGCGACATTGAGAGAAAGTCTCAACAGGGTAACAATGAGAAGAACGGATGGAAAGATCGAAAAATCCAGCGGTTTCAGGACATACATCGCCATGAGAAGGATGATGATCGAAATGGTGATGCTCAAAGACAGCAGAACGTCCAGAAGAAACGTCGGCAATGGGATCATCATCACCATGAGAATGCCGATGACGCCCAGGGCCATCATTGCGCTGCTGCTCCCAGCCATTTCCGAGAGGATTCCTTTGCCGCCGGATAGAGCCATGAATTTCAATCCTGATGTGTTATTGCTGTTTCAACGAATAGACATAGGCCAGAATTTCTGCTACGGCCCTGTACAAGCTGTCGGGAATCGTTCCATTGACGTCAACCGTTTTATACAATACCTGTGCCACCGGCTTGTTCTCAAGGGTCGTTATCCCATGCTCCAAAGCTATTTCTTTAATTTTTTCAGCAATATACCCTGCTCCCTTGGCGACGACTGCCGGCGCAACCATTGAGTTCTGGTCATATTTCAGGGCAATGGCAAGATGGGTGGGATTGGTAATGATTACATCAGCTTTTGGAACATTCGCCATCATGCGCTTTTTCGCCATTTCCCGTTGAAGCCTTCTAATCCTGGCCTTGATAATCGGATCCCCTTCCGTGGATTTGTTTTCTTCCTTGATTTCCTGGCGCGTCATTTTCAGGTTCCTTTCGAACTCCCACCGCTGATACAGATAATCCATCAGGGCAAGAACGATCAAAACCCAGCAGGTTGTCAGAAGTATCTTGAAAGACGTTTTGCCGATGTAGACGACAATGGCCCAAACGGTCTGATTGGCCAGCGGAAGGATCTCCGTCAGTTCATTCCTGACGGTCAGATAGGCGACGAATCCAACAATGGCCATTTTCAGGACGCTCTTGACAAATTCAACAAGGGATTGCATCGAAAAGAGTCTTGCAAACCCTTTGAGAGGGTCTATTTTTGCCCATTTGGGCTGAACGGCTTTTGTTGAAACCTTCAAGCCGACCTGCATGACATTGGCCAGAAAGGCTGCGATGCAGACCGTCAGCAGAAACGGCGCCAGTAAAGAAATCGTTTTGAAAAAGGCTGAAAAAAAGAGGGGCTGAATGTTTTCGGCGGTGACAATGTGGGAATTCATGTGGGAAAAGGAGTTTTTCATCAGATCCATCAACGAAGAGACGAAGTGTCCGGAACCGAAGTAGAAATAGATCAGGCATGACCCCAGTATGGCCACCGAGGCCAGATCACGGCTCTTGGCGACCTGACCTTCCTTGCGGGCGTCTTCTCTGCGCTTTGGGGTAGCTTCTTCGGTTCGTTCCTGATCTTTATCCTGTTCAGCCATAAGATTCCCACATTGACGGACATCACATCATTCTGAGAAGCACATGGATCTGTTTCTCCATGTTTGAGAAAAGGGCTGCGGTAAAACTGACAAACATGGGGGCGGTCAAACCGAGAAAAATAAAACCCAATGCAATCTGAAGAGGAAATCCGATAATGAAAATGTTGAATTGAGGAACCGTCCTGGCCACGATGCCCAGGGCAATGTTTGTAAAGATGAGGACGGCGACCACCGGGGCGCTGACCTTTACGGCAATTAGAAAAACGTCCTTCGAGTAGAGGCAGAGAGTTTTGATGAGTTGCCCTGAAAGATGAAACTGCAAAGGGGCTATCCTTTCGAAACTTTCCGCCATGGCTGAAAAGAATACGTGATGGGCATTCAGGCTCAGGAAGATCACGATGGCGATTATGTACTGAAACTGAGAGATCAAGGGTATCTGGGTGCTTGTTACGGGATCGATGACATTGGCCATGGAAAAGCCCATTTCAAAACCGATCAGTTCCCCGGCAAACTGAATTCCTGCGAAGAGGAAGCGGGCGACAAAGCCGATCAAGCAGCCAATAAGAATCTCGCCGGCCATGGCGGCCGCCATGGGAAAGAGTCCTGCAGAAGCGGCACCGAGGCTGATTTTTACGAAGGGAAACAATAAAAACGTAATGAGTAGGGACAATCCTCCCTTGACCAGGACAGGGACAGTCCTGTCCCCTCCAAAGATGGGCATCACGGCCATCATGGCACTGACTCTCAGAAAGATGAAAATGAGAGTGTCAATCTGTTCCTGCGTTATGACAGGCAGGTTCATAGGAAAACCCCGGCATCTCGAACGGCTTTTTTTACGGCCCGCTTCCTATCGGACGTAATTTGGAATATTGGAATAGAGGTTAGAGGTGAAATTGAGAAGGACATTGATCATCCAGGGCAGTGCGGCCACCAGTGCAACAAGAACGGCTACGATCTTGGGGACAAAGGACAAGGTCATCTCCTGCACCTGCGTGACGGCCTGAAACAAGCTGATCGCCACACCGACCACAAGAGCGACGATTAAAACCGGTCCGGCAACAAACAGGATCACTTTGATGGCTTCCGCCATGATTCCAACAACAAGTGCGGTGCTCATATTCTCCTCACTCCAAAGCCCTTCTTAATGGAAGCTCTGTACCAGAGATCCGATGATCAAATACCAACCATCCACCAGGACGAACAAGAGCAACTTGAAAGGCAGGCTCATCATGATCGGGGGAAGCATCATCATCCCCATGGACAGCAGAATGCTCGCAACAACCATATCAATAATTATAAAGGGCAGGAAAAGAAGAAAACCGATCTGAAAGGCCGTTTTCAATTCACTGATGACGAACGCCGGAACCAGAACGGAGAGAGACAGATCGTCCGGCCGCTCCGGCCTTTTCGCTTTGGATATCTTGATAAAAAGCGCGATGTCCTTTTCCCGGGTCTGCTTGAGCATGAAGGCTTTGATAGGAACGATGGCTTTTTCAACGGCTTGATCCCCCGATATCTCCTCATCGTAGTAAGGCTTGATAGCTTGTGTGGAAATGTTCTGCCAGACGGGAGACATGACGAAGAAGGTCAGAAAAAGGGACAATCCGATGATGATCTGATTGGAGGGCATCTGCTGGCTGCCGATGGCCTGTCTCAGAAGGGAAAGAACAACGACAATCCGGGTAAAGGAGGTCAGCATCAACAGGATGGCAGGCGCCAGGGAGAGAACCGTGAGAAGGAAAAGCAGCTGAATAACTGTCGCCACCTTCTCCGGCTGGTCGGCTTTTCCGCCGATGCTTAAACTGATATTCGGCAGAGAAAGCGGCTCACCCCAGGACAGGTTCGTCAGTCCCAGGACAAAAAGGAGTGCCAGCGGAAAGGCCTTCAAGAGCAGCGGCTTCCAATAGGCGGAGTTTCTGTGAAATTTCATTTTCTGAAATCGTCCATGGCGGAGGTAATGATTTTTTTGTATCGGGCTAATTGCCGCGTGCCGGAAAATGAGGGCGTCTCCTCATGAATCTTCAGTTTTCGGAGCTTATCCAGCGCCTCTCTGTCGGAAATTTTCGTCAACATGGTCATTTGTGAATTCGAAATTCCCACCGCAATGATTTCCCCGGCAATGTCGACCACGAGGATGCTGCTTTTGGGACCCATATAGCGGCTGGCAAGGATCCGGATCAGGGATCCCCGATCCATGGCCGGAGTGGTCGCATGCAGAATTTTCCTGGTTAAAAACATGGCCCCGATCATCAGCCCCAGAACCAGCGCCAGGGAAAAAATCATTTTTATCAATGAAGGAAAAAAAGAAACGGTTTCCACAGTCCCATCCCGACCATTGTGATATCATTCCTGTTTCGTGAGGACATCATCTCAGCTTTTTCACCCGCTCCGCCTGGGAAACAATATCGGTAAGCCTGATTCCGAATTTTTCGTTCACCACGACAACCTCGCCGCGGGCAATCAAACGCTGATTGACATAAACATCCATGGGTTCTCCCGCCAGCTTGGCAAGCTCAATGATGGAACCCTGCCCCAACTGAAGCAGTTCGCTGATCAGCATCTGGCAGCGTCCCAGTTCGACGCTCAGAGTCAGCGGTATATCGAGAATGAAATCGAGATTAAGCTGGGAATCAACGGCGGGAGCCGAGGGCATTTCTTCAAAGTTTACCGGACTGACCTCAACCTTCTTCGGTTTCTCCTGTGATTGTATCAGCTCTTCCTGGACGTCGTCCCAGCTCAGATTTTCATCATCGGCCGGATCCAGGTTCGAATCGGATTTTTCATTCAAATCAATTCCTTTGAGCAGTTCGTCAATCTCATTCTGTTCCATTGTCAATCCCCAATTTATCCTGAAGTATCGCTTTTATTTTGACTGCCTGATTTCCTTTAAAGTTTCCCGGATGGCCCTTGAACTTCAAGACGCCTTCCACAAAAACATTGACGGGATCCGTGGAATACTGATCCAGGGTAATCACATCGCCCACCTTGAGATTGACAACGTCCTTGGCGGATATGCGCGTATTGCCAAGTTCAATTAAGAGGTCCAGGTCAGCGAACATCAGGTTGCTGCGAAAACGGTTCATCCACACCTTATCCACTTCCATCTGTTCGCTTTGAAATCCAGCCTGCAATTTTTCTCTAATGGGCTCAACGGTTGAATAGGGGATGCAGAGCTTCAGGATGCCCGTGATGTACTCAACTTCAATTTCAAAATCGATGACAAAGACCAGATCGGTAGGGGGGACGATCTGTGCGAATTGCGGATTGATTTCGGAGCGCTGATAAACAACCTGAATGTCGTGGAGAGGCTTCCAGGCTTTTTCGAGATCGCACAGGGCGCTGAGGATAACCTTCTTGATCAGATTTGTTTCTATGGCCGTGAATTCACGACCTTCAACCTTGAAGAGCTCCTTACCCGCCCCGCCGAAGAGGACATCCACGAGGGTAAAAATGACTTTCGACTCCATGACAAAAATGGCATTCCCCCTCAGCGGCTCCATCCGGAAAATGTGCAGGCTTGTCGGAACGGGAAGCGTTTTCAGAAACTCCCCGAATTTAATCATATCGACCGACATGGAATTCACCGTCACAACTTTTCGCAGCATGGAAGACAGGGTGGCCCGGAACATACGGGCGAATTTCTCATTCGTCATTTCCAGGGTAGGCATCCTTCCCCGGATAATCCTGTCCTGGCTGGCAAGATCATAGCGGACGACGCCGGAAGGATCTATGTCCTCCTCAATTTCCGTCTCGATCTGGCCGCCTGAAATTCCGCGCAACAGCGCGTCAACTTCTTCCTGTGTTAAAACCTGTGACATGATGTTCTCTTACTGAATGACAAATTCCGTGAAGTAAACCCGTTTTACCTTGCCTGTTGAGAGAAGAGAATTCAACTTTATGACGATGTCATCGCGCAGCCGCTGCTTACCGTTGATGTCCATCAGTTCGCCCGAAGACTTGGCCGTAAGGATATCGAGGATGGAGTCTCTGAGCTTCGGCTTGAGTTCGTCAAGAGCCTTGGGGTCTTTCTGGCCGGCCACTTCAAACTGCATCGCCACCTTTAAGTATCGTTCACTTGAGTTGTCTGCCAGGTTCACGATGAATGGATCCATTGCCCACATCATTCCCGTTGAGGCCTTTTCACTTTTTTGATGTTCCTTTCCCGATCCGGCGTGCTTGAAATAAAATAACCCCCCGGCAATGCACCCGCCAATGACGATGACTCCGGCAACGCCTATGATAAGCCATTTCATGAACGGCCCCTTTTTTTGCTTGGTCACTGCTGCAGAATCCTGCTGAGACTGTTCCTCCTTTGCCATCCGATACCCCCTCCTCCCAGGTAAATTTGGAGCCTTCCTCCAAATTCACGCTTTCGAGATTTTTCAGCCCGAAAGCGAGTCTTGATCCGGCCCATCTTTTCTCAGGACATAGCAATTTGCGCACCAGTGAAGAAATTCACTTTTCTTTTCATCGAATTCGCTCATGGAATGTCTTTGTACAAACAAAAAAGGGGATGGTTTTTCTCCATCCCCTCGAATTGTGATCTGTTTCTGTAAAGATTGTGTTTTGTGCAGGCTCTGCGATATCGTTGAATGCGCCGTCTTGAGCACTGCAATCCAGGGCGTGGGTGTCAAGTTATCGGCACATCTTTCCCGGTTTCAGGAAAAGGGCACGCCTTGAACCGTTCATGTGCGGCCATCTGTCAAACGAACAGACTAATCGAACTGGAGTGGACGGCACTTATCGGATGTCCCCGTTCTGTATCCGGCGTGAGATCTGATTGGATCTGCTCCTCACGTTCCGTCTGACCGTGATCGGATTCGTTTCTTGTATGGCGCCATGGACCGCCATCTCCCGAAAAATACTCCGTGGCTGAATCCGTATTTCCGTGGAGCAGAACACTGTATCCGTCCATCTTGTATCCCTGCTGGGACAACGCCATCTTCAAAAGATCCGTCCCTGCCTGAAGCGACTGTTGAACTTCAGGAGAATCCGCCACAAAGAGGACGTTTACTTTGTTGTTCCTGATCCGGATGTCCATGTCAAGGGAGCCGAGATTCGGAGGATTGAGGGTCATTTTCACCCGTCCGCCCTTGATGAAGACCTTTGAATTCCCTTCGATAATGGAATGGATGAGGGTTTGAGGGGAAATGCCCCGTGGTTCTCCCGGCATCCGAGTCCATGCGTTCGAATCCCCATTAGGGCTTCGAACGTTTTCAATGGGTCCAGGGCTTGAACTTTCCAAGGGGGAAATCCTGTCCTGGCGAACCATGGCTTCCAGCTCGTCACCGTAATCGTCCGTCGGTACGGAGAATTTCCCCGCAATCTGTTCAAGAGCCGCTTCCGTGTATCTCGATTTGGAACCGAACGTATTGTGATCCAGGTTATTTCCCTGGTGTCCGGCTGGCACCACTTCCTCCGTTTTCGACGTGTTACCATAGCCTGCATGACCTTGTGAATCTTGAGGCGACGGTGTCATCTTATCTGATGCTGATGGCGTCCAGGGTCCGTTCAAAAACGTTTCCGCCCCCGCTTTGCCCCGGGACTCCTCGATCCCGCCAAAAAAAAGAATCTTCGCCGTCCCGGAAGGGGAATTCACGGTGGCATCCGGGGTATCTCCAGGATTATCTGGAGCATGTTCCTGTGCATATCCTTCATAGTCCATTCCGCTGGACGGGAAGATTCCTTCTCGTGGAAGAATGGAAGCGCCTTGGCCTGAAGGAAAGGGAAGAACTTCTCCGTCCCGATCGACATTCAAAAAAGAAGCTGGAGGAGTATTTTGAAATCCGCCGCCCAATGCGGACAGGCTGGGTTCAGAAGTCCCCGCATACGGGAGTTCCGAGCTCTCCGGTACATCCGTATCGATGAAGGCCGTGATGACAGGGATAAGACGGTCGCCTGGATCTACGGCGGGATAGTCTTCAGCATGCATCACCGCGGCGGATGTGTACTCTCCTTCAAAAGAGCCCCCTTTGATTTGTATCGAATCCGCAGACGCTGCGTCATTTCCCGGCTGTCCAGGGTCAAGAGCTTTTTCCTCCCTTGAAGAAGGGTTGAATACTCCTTTCCGATTTCGAGAAACAACCTCATCTCCTTTCTTTACCTTATCAAGGGTGTTATTAAAAGAAAGTCCCGTCACGTCTGAACATTGGCTGTCATGTGACGGCTTCCTCCTCATTGTGTCCAGGATGTCCGACGAAGGCGATGACCTGTTTCCCGGAACGACGCCATCCGTCAGCGTCTTCTTCCCGCCAGCCAGTGGAATTCTAGAAGCTATTGCATGCATGTGTTTACCTCATGTCTCCGTTTTATCATCGTGTTAGCAGAGACCATGCCATATAAATAAACAAGCAATTACAGTAGGATACAACTCTGTCTCCCTGCAATGGGGCAGAATTGGGGAAATTTGTTCCCGACCCTCCCGTCGCGTTATTTATGAGCTGGAAGTATTTTCCCGTCATCCCGATATCCGTGTGTCCCGTCGCTCAAGAAGGGGGTGGGTCTCTCATAATTCTTGACATCTCTTGATGAATTTATTAGCGTCACCCTGCCATGTGGTGTTGTACCTGGGAGGAAAACAAGTATGATTGGGGTTTTAATTGTAACACACGGGAATGTTGGCGGTGAGTTAATCAAGGCGGCGGAGATTATCAAAGGCCCCTTGAAATCCCTTCTTCACGTATCTGTCGACACGTTCAACAGCGTTGAATCCCTGAAGAAAGAAATCAGTTCATCCATCAAAAAGATCGATGAGGGACAAGGCGTATTGATTCTCACAGATCTGTTCGGCGGAACTCCATCCAACCTGTCCCTTTCATTTTTGAAAAAAGACAGAGTGGAAGTGGTGACGGGAGTGAATCTCCCGATGCTTCTTAAGGTATCCGACATTCGCCAGGATATGAGTCTTCGAGATTTTGCCGCCCATGTGACGGAATACGGCAGAAAGAACATCTACCTTGCCAGCGAGGTATTGGCCAAGAAAATTGCCGAATAAGACCATGCAGAACGATTATGACATAGTCCTTGTTCGAGTGGATGACCGCCTTATTCATGGACAAATCCTTGAAGCATGGCTCCCTTTTTTAAAGGCCTCATGCATCATTGTAGCCGATGATGGGGTGGCAACCGATTTTTTCCGCGAAACGGTGATGAGAATGGCGGTTCCCAATGAAACGGAAGTCCTATTTCGATCCATCGATGCGTTATCGGGAAATTATCCCTGCAAACCCGAAAGCGGCAAACGGACGCTCGTTCTTTTTTCATGCATTTCCGATGCGGTACGTGCCTATGAATCCGGCTTCCGTTTTTCAAAGCTCAATATAGGCAACGTCTATAACGAGAACGGCGAGAGGATCTGTTCCCCCTCCGTTCTGCTGGGGTCTCAGGACATGGATTTCCTGAAGGACCTGGTCAGAGACAATGTGACCATCCAATTGCAGCGTGTGCCAAGGGAAAGATCCTTCGATTTCAAAAATTTCATAACGGCGCAGAGGCCTTAAAGATTTCAAGGAATGGACTGGCTTCCGGATGTTTCTCCAATGCCTCATGGTTTCACTGCTTGGGGGAGTGATCTGCCTTGACAGAATCGTGATTCAAAGCATGATCGCCAGGCCTGTCGTGGCGGCTCCTCTCATGGGTTATTTTTTAGGCGATCCTTACAGCGGCTTGATGATCGGCGCTGTCATCGAGTTGTTTTGGATCGATCGATTGCCCATCGGCACCCTGATCCCCCCCAACGATTCTCTGACTGCGATTCTGGTGACGGCCTCCTGCATCATTTCCAGCGGGGTTGTCGGCCATTCTTTAAGGGAAATCATGGCCTTTTCCCTCCTGATCTACCTTCCCTGCGGTTATATCGGCCAGAAGATGGATGTCTTTTTCGTCTCCCTGAATGACCGCCTGGCCAGGGCAGCACTACGAAGCGCCGAAAAAGCAGATCTTCATCGGGTCCAGGCCCTGCACCTGCTGTCTCCTCTCATCTATCTGTGCCTGTCCGTTTGCTTCCTTTTCTTCTTTCTGTGGCCGGGAATCGCCGCAACCGCTTTTCTCTTTCCTCAATTTTCCCCGTCCATATTAGAAGCCCTGAATATTATCTTTTTTTTCTTTCCACTCCTGGGAATTGCCGTAGCGTTGAACACAATTCACTTGAGGGGCATGGTTCCCGTCTTCTGCTGCATTTTTCTGCTGGCCAGCCTGATCTTGGAGATCGGACATGTTCTCTGATTTCTGCAGTGGCGATCACGTTATTCTCCGCGCGATGGAGCAGGAAGATCTGGACGAGGTCATGGCCGTCGAAAAGGCCAGCTTTCAAGCCCCGTGGACCAGGGCCATGTTCCTCCAGGAACTTTCGACGTCATTCTCGAGATGCGTTACCCTCCGGGAGTCGGAGGGGGAAGACGGGAGGCTTGCGGGCTATATGATTTACTGGATGTTCGCACAGGAGGCGCACCTCCAGAAGATTGCCGTAAGACCGGAATGCCGGCGCCGACATGCGGCAGCCTGCTTGATGAAGGCGCTGTTTCAAACCGTGCGTGAAGAGCCGTGCCGGACCGTGATCCTTGAAGTACGCCGGTCGAATACGGCGGCACGGAAACTCTATGAGAAGCTCGGCCTTACCGTAAAGGGAATCCGGCGTTCCTATTATCCCGAGGAAGGAGAGGACGCCCTGATCATGGGAGCGGATCTGAAGGAATCCTGACGGTGCGAAGAAATTTTGCAGGAGATCGTATTCCAATTTCGCCGCAAAAATGCTATGCAACGCCAGTCTGAAGAGGCGCTGTCAGGATAAAGTCCGGATATTAAGAAGGGGCCGAACTGTAAGTCGACTTTTTTTCAGCGCCTGGACGTGCAGTTCACCATCACGAAGGATGAGGCCGCCATCATGCACCCCGTTCCATTGTTTGTAAAGGGTAGGATTCTCGATAATCTGGAGGCTGTCCGCGGACATTTTCTGCTTCGAATGATGCTTCCCCCGGCCTTTCATCACCCCGTGCCGGGCCAGTTCATCATGATCCGGGTCACGGAATCGCAGACACCTCTGCTTGCGAGACCGATGAGCATTTACGCCTTTGAAAAAGGAGTGGGGCAATCGGTCCTGGAAATTTTCTACCGGGTTGCCGGTGCGGGTACAAGGATTCTCTCAGGCCTCAAACCAGGCGGTGAGCTCTCTCTACTCGGCCCGCTGGGAAATGGTTTTTCATGGAACCAGACGGCCAGACGCGCTATCCTTATCGCGGGAGGGATCGGCATTTCTCCTCTGACATTCCTTGCCGCCTCGCTGAGCCCTATCCGGGAGCCTTTCCCCATCGAGATGACGGCCTATGTCGGGGCGCAGCGACAAGAAGTCCTGGCTGGCCTGGATCGACTTTCGGCGGTCTGCCCGGACATAAGGATCTGTACCGATGATGGCAGTATGGGATATCACGGGAGAGTCACCGAGCTTTTCGAACGAGAGCTTGACGCTTTCGACCCGCAGGGCTGCGCTGTCTATGCCTGTGGACCCCGCGCCATGATGAAACGCCTCGCTGAACTGCTGGAGCACTATCCCCTTCCCTGTCAGGTATCCGTCGAAGAACGGATGGCCTGCGGTCTTGGTGCCTGCCTGGGCTGTGCCGTAGCCGTACGAACGGCGGGGGGAGACGTGGCGTTCATGCGGGCGTGTAAAGATGGGCCCGTTTTCGATATCCGCCGGATAGACTGGTGATTCATCCGGAACGGGCTGAAGCGGAAGGCACTTTCGGCAGAAGGCACCGGGAGTGTTCCATCACGGAACGTTATTCCCTCTTGCCTTCAGGAAGGATCGCCCTTTATGAGCATCAAGGCAGATTTACGGTGTCGTGACAACGGCACCCCGTACAGGACGCTCCCTCAGAACGGGAAGGAGGGCTGAGTGCGGCCATCTTCTTCACAGCCCTCGATGAGTGTCGACATTGGTCCGCTTCGCCTTCGGAATCCCGTCATGACAGCTTCCGGCACCTTTGGATATGGCGAAGAATACGCTCCCTTTGTCGATTTGAACCGTCTGGGGGCGCTGATCGTCAAGGGATTGTCACTTGAGCCTAGGGCTGGAAACCCGCCCCCGCGCTTGGCAGAAACGCCGTCGGGCCTGCTCAACGCCGTCGGGTTGCAGAATATCGGCGTCAAGGCTTTCGTCAGGGAAAAGCTTCCCTTTTTGAAGGAATATTCAACGGCGATCATCGCCAACATCTTCGGTGAAACCGTCGATGAGTACGGAAAGGTCGCGGAAATTCTCGGGATGGCTGACGGTCTGTCCGCATTGGAAGTGAACATCTCGTGCCCCAATGTCAAGAAGGGGGGGATTGCCTTCGGGGCGTCTCCCGAAATGGCCGCCGCGGTGACAAAAAGGGTCCGGGAAGCAACGGATCTTCCCGTGATTGTTAAGCTGTCACCCAATGTGACCGACATTTCAAACATTGCGGAAAGTGTGGAGTCCGCCGGTGCCGATGCCGTGTCACTCATCAACACCCTGGCCGGGATGGCCGTGGACGTGGAGCATCGAAAGCCTGTCCTGTACAATGTGACCGGCGGTCTTTCAGGGCCGGCCATCAAGCCGGTTGCTCTGCGGATGGTCTGGCAGGTCGTAAACAGGGTAAACATTCCTGTCATCGGTCTGGGTGGAATCATGTGCCCGAACGATGCCCTGGAATTTCTCATTGTCGGGGCAAGGGCCGTTGAGGTGGGAACGGCCAGTTTTATGAATCCCCATGCCACCATGAACATTCTTGAGGGGATCGAAACGTTTCTTCGTAAGCATTCCATTTCCGACATCAGGGATCTGATCGGAACCCTCGACAGACCTTAAATGAAGTGATCAGATATTTTTCATTTTGAAGGAGAATTTTCAAAAGTGGACGCAACCAAAGCTAGTATGACTGCACAAAATCTGACACCTCCTCACTTTATGCTGCCGGAGGAGGATTATCGAAAGTTGACCGCTCCCGAATCGGTTGCCCTCCTGGGAGTCACGCGCCGCACCGGGAAAGGCAGCAACAACCCACTGGAGGTTCTCCTGGAATGGGGATATCGGGGAAAGATTTATCCCGTCAATATTGCAGGGGGGGAGATCCTGGGCTATCCCGCCTATACCTCACTGCTGGACGCCCCGGAGGTTCCCGACCTTGCCGTCATCTGCTCTCCGAGAGACACGGTGCCGGAATTTTTCCGTCAGTGCGCGGAAAAAGGGGCCCGCATCGTGATTATCGTGGCTCAGGGCTTCACGGACGGCGATGGAGACGGGGTAGCGATGCACAATGAAATCATGAAACTGGCCGGAGAAAAAGGCATCCGTATCATCGGTCCGAATACCCTGGGCGTTGTAAACAATTTCAATTCCTTCTGCACCTCCTTCATGCGCTTCATCAATCCCCTTGCCCCGGTAGGAATCCTCGGCCAGTCAGGCATTTACGTGGTGGGCAATGCCGGCTTGATGGGCGGTACGGGCCTGTGCATCGATACCGGCAATACCGCCGATGTGGAATATGCGGAACTGATCGGACACATGGCCCGGGATCCGAAACTATCCGTCATCAACATCTACATGGAGGGTGTGCGGGATGGGGCCCGCTTCATGGAGGCCGCACGGGATGCCGTTGCCCATAAGCCCGTGGTTATTTTCAAAATAGGATCCAGCCCGGCAGGGGCGCTTGCCGCCGGATCGCATACCGGCTCCATGACCGGAGAGGACCGGATCTATGAGGCAGCCTTCCGGCAGTGCGGCCTCATCCGGGCTGCGACGACGGATGACGTGATGGATTTAAACAGGACGTTCCAGACCTTCAAGGGAATCGGGGGAAACCGGATCGGGGTGATGACCATTTCAGGCGGTGCCGGAATCAATGCCGTCGATGCCTTCGCCCGATGCGGCCTTCAGGTGGCGGAGCTGAGCGAGGATACCAGAAATACGATTGCGGAACTGTCGCCAGGCTGGTTTCGTGTGCACAACCCCATCGATGTCTGGCCTGCGGCCATGAAATACGGCTACCCGGAGGTCTACCGCAGGACCTTGGCGGCCATGATGAATGACCCCGGCGTGGATGCCGTGGTCTGTGTCACCGGCTCTTTCCTGGAAAAGGAAAAGGACTTCCTCGATGTTACCGGCATTCTTCACGCCGCCGCCGCCGAGCATCCCGAAAAACCCATTGTGGCCTGGACTTATGGAGGTCGCTGGCTGGAGTACATTGCCGAGCTGGAAAAAGAACAGAATGTCGTGGCCTTTTCTTCCCTTGACCGGGCCGCCGCATCGCTGGCTGCCCTGTACCGTTACGGCCACATTCTCAAGCCTCGCGCCGTGAAGTCGCTCACGGAAACGTTGTCGTCCCCCCCTCGCCTTTTACTCCCAGCGGCGAAGAAAGAAGGGGAACGGCTGGTTTCCGCGTCAGTCCCTGGATTTATGAGCCAGGAGCGCGCCCTTGCCCTTCTGGAGGCCTACGGCCTTGCCGGGGCCAGGCGGGAAAAGGCTGAGAATGCGGAAGCCGCCGTCGCCGCGGCGGAAAGGATCGGCTATCCCGTTGTCCTGAAGATTTCCAGTCCGGACATCATCCACAAGTCCGATGTGGGAGGGATTCGACTGAATATTCCAACTTCGGACGCATTGAAAAAAGCCTGCGAAGAGATGCTTGCCTCGGCAGGAACGCAATGCCCGATGGCGCGCCTGGAAGGCTTCCTCGTTCAGGAGCAGGTCAGCGGGGGGACGGAACTCATTCTGGGATGCAAGAGGGACAGCCAGTTTGGTTCCGTCATTGCCTTCGGCAGCGGTGGGGTCTTTACGGAAATCTACGCGGACATTGCGCTCAGGATACCGCCCCTGGACAGGAATGAAATCCTGGCGATGATCGACGAAACGAAGGTCAGCCGCATTCTGAAGGGCTACCGCAACGTGCCTGCTGCCGACATCTCGGGGCTTGTCAAGGCGATCCAGTCCTTCTC
This sequence comes from Syntrophus sp. (in: bacteria), assembly GCA_034006265.1. GTDB lineage: Bacteria > Desulfobacterota > Syntrophia > Syntrophales > Syntrophaceae > Syntrophus. The sequence continues at coordinate 18,725 of JAVETB010000039.1, forward strand.
AGCTCTCGTAACGGATTTTCCATCCATCCAGGAGGTGGACATCAACCCGCTGCTGGCGCATCCGGAACGCCTCGTCGTTCTGGATGCCAGAATACGCCTGGGATAAAATGTGGGGGAATTATGGGACGCGCCGTAACCATCGTCGAGGGAGTTTATCTCATCGGGGGACCTGACATTACCCGTTCGGAAGACGCCGCCGCCTATCTGATCGATTTCGGAAAGGAGCAGGTCATGATCGATTCGGGTGCCGGCGGGTCTGCAGAGCAACTGGAGCGGAATATACTGGATTTGGGCCTTGATCCGCGGGGTATCTCCACCCTGATCCTGACGCACAGGCATATTGACCATATCGGCGGGGCCCCGCATTTCCGTAAAAAATTTGGATGCCGGATTCTCATGCATGAAGATGACGCGGAGGCCGTTGAAAAGGGTGACCGCATCCAGACCGTGGCCGACTGTTACCAGACGGCCTTTCCCCCCACTCCCGTCGATATCCGCCTTTCAGGTGATGGGGAAACTCTGTTGTTCAGCGGGGAATCTCTTCATCTTCTGCATGCCCCGGGCCATACCCCGGGTTCCCTGTCCCTTTATCTGGATCGCGACGGGCGTCGCATCCTCTTCGGACAGGATATCCACGGGCCTTTCTTTCCCCGGCTTGGCGCCGATCTTGCGGCATGGCGACAATCCATGGAAAAGCTCCTCGATCTCAGGGCGGATCTGCTCTGTGAGGGCCATTTCGGCATCTATCAGTCCCGGGAGGAGGTCGAACGGTACATCCGCGAACACCTGAGAAGAAACAGCGGATGACCGGGATCACTGACGTCCCATGGGCCGGAAAAAGAATTTCACGGGCCAGAATTTTTGGGCACACGGTGACTTTGTGTCAACGGTTGGTGCGGATGAGCAAACGATCCGCGATTATATCAAACGACAGGAGCCTGAAGACCGTCGCCTTGATCAACTGAGTATGTTCGAGGAATAACCACCTTCAGGTGGTTCGGATTATCAGGCCGCTTTGAGCGGTTAACATTATACAAGCCTCCGGCTTTGCCGGAGGTCATGACTGGCATATCCGAAAAAATAATTTCAAATCGATAAATGACCTTTTACGCTTTAAACGATTGTATCTCATAATGTTGCGGCATCTTGAAAAATCAACGTTGGGACACCGGTGAACCGGGATGAGAATTAAAAAATCCGTTCGATTTCGGTCAGCTTTTCCTCCAGGCGCCGTGCGGATACGGGGAACGCCGTTTTAAGCTCCTGGGCAAAAAGCGAAACCCTGTACTCTTCAACCATCTGGGAAAAATCGTCCAGGGCCTGCCTCTTTTCGTCCGAGGCATCTTCCGGAAGGCCGTCTAACGCTTCCCTCAGCCGATGGATATAGGGCCGCAGGTCTTCTTCCCTGCGGCGGTCCTTCTCCCGGTTCAAAAGACCACGGTCTGCACGTATCTTAAGCGCTTTGAGGTAGCGGGGTATGTGCTTCAACCGCTTTTCTCCCCAGCGCAGGAGAAAATCCCCGGGAAGCAGTTCTTCCAACTCGCACCGAAGCTGCTTCAGAAACGCCTGGCCTTCGCGGTTTCCCCGCACCGAAAGCTCCAGCTGGCGCAGTTCAGCGCCCGTTTCGGAATAGGCCTTCAGCAGCGGTTCCACCGCCTTGATCAATTCCTGCCCGTACATGAGGAGTTCCTCTCGTATCTTCCGGGCATGGTCGAGAAACTCTCCTTCCTTCCTTATTTCAAGCTCAAAGAGGTCTTTTTTCACTTTTTCCAGGAACAGGTTTTCCACCTTCCGGGCTCCTCCGAAATCCTCAGCCCAGCTTTTCAGCGGTTTGGGCAGTTGGAGCGCCTTCCGGAGATCTTTAAGCTCTCGGGAAAAATAAATCGAGTATAGGGCCGCTACGCCTTTCGGGTGCACCCTCGCCGCCTCTTTCCGGGTTTTGTAAAGGCAGAGATCGACGCAGCCCTCTGCGGGCGTCAGCGCAGGCCATGCGAGGCCTGCGTGCGATCCATCGTGGGAGAGTTCAACGGAATCCGGCAGATCGCCAAAGGTCCAGGCGGTGAAACCGGTTTTTTCCCAGATTCGGCGGGTCCGTTCAAGGGCTTTCGAATCCTGCCCGGCATTGACGGCATGCTGAAGGAGGGCAAGGTTGCGGCCGGAAGCTTTTTCATGATTCTTGCCGTCCAGCACGGCAAAGCGGACCTGCAGGTAATCGGGTACTTCCGATTTCGACCAGGCGGCGGCGGGAATGTCCAGCGAAAGCTTTGTGCGGATCAAACGGGCCAGCTCGGGAAGAAGAGGACCCGATGGCTCGTTTAGATTTCGGATGAGACTGTCTGCCGTCGATCCGATAGGATGCAGCTTTTTCCGGTATTCTTTGGGAAGCCCACGAAGCAGGGCCAGCACGCGATTTCTCAGCATTCCCGGTATCATCCAGTCGGCCGAACCAGGGGGAAGGCCCGGCAGAAGGGCATCGGGGATCTGGATGGTCACCCCGTCATCCTCTCTTCCCGGATCAAAACGGTAAACACAGCGGTACTTGCGTCCATCTACGTCCACCTGGTCCGGATAGAGGGCTAGTTCGTTCTCGTCGGGCACCTGGGACAGGACGTCCGCAAGGCTCATCCTGAGGAACAAGTCCCCGCCCTGCTCACGGATCATGGTCTTGAGGGTTCGCACATCGCAGACTCCCGGGAGCCGCGATGCATAGAAGCTCTCCAGCACGGCATCATCTTGTAGAAGATTTCGACGGCGAATCTTGTCCTCCATCTGCATGACCTCGGCGATGAGCTGTCGGTTGGCATGAAGAAAGGGCAGCGGGGTCTTAAGCTCGCCGTCTACAAGGGCGCTGCGGATGAAAATGCTGCTCGATTCCTCCGGATCGACGGCAGCGTAGGAAATCCTGCGCCGAGGGACAATCACCAGGCCGAACAGGGAAACCTGTTCGAAGGCGACCACCTCTTCGCGGCGCTTCTCCCAGTGCGGTTCGGAATAGGTGGAGGTGCAGAGCTCTCCGGCAATATGCTCAATCCATGAGCTGTCGATATTTGCGATGGTGCGGGCAAATAGCCTTGATGTTTCCACCATTTCGGCGGCGACAATCCAGTCCCCTCCCTGATGGAACAGACCCGAGCCCGGATAGAGCATGACCTCCCGTCCCCGAGTCGCTGCATAGAAATTTTTTTCGCGCCGGCAGGCAATGCCTGAGAGATAGCCGCTGAGGATGGAGCGGTGAAGTGCGGCGTAGAGATCTTTCTGTCCGGACTCCCCGTCAATTTCGTTTTTGCCTTCTTCTTCACCGCCCTCTTTGAGGATGGTACGGACCTGTTCGTAGATCTCCTTCCACTCGCGCATTCTTCTCCAGGAAAGATAGTGGGCGCGGCAAAATTTGCGCATCTTTGTGCTGCTTTTGAGACGTTCTAGATTGTTCTCGTAGGCTTGCCAGATGCGCAGCAGCGTCAAAAAATCAGAGGCCGGATCGACAAAACGGCGATGAGCCAGATCTGCGCGACCTTCATCGTCAGCGGGCCGTTCCCTTGGGTCCTGGACACAGAGCCCCGAAGCGATAATCGTTGCCTCCTTGAGGCATCCCTCTTTTTTCGCTTCTAAAAGAATTCTGGAAATCCGCGGGTCCATCGGCATACGGGCCATGCGCCTGCCCTTTTCCGTAAGTCCGACTCCGAATCCTTCATCCTCCGTGCTGTCACCTTTCCTTTTTTTGTCGATCGTTACGGCGCCGAGTTCCTTGAGGACATCAAAGCCATCGCGGATGCTTTTGGGATTCGGGGCGTCAATAAATGGGAAGGAAGACGGGTGGCCGAGGCCCAGCTTCAGCATGCGCAGAATGACTTCCGCCAGATTGGATCTCAGGACTTCCGGCACGGTGTACAAGGGGCGCCTGAGATAATTTTCCTCCGAATAAAGGCGGATACAGATGCCGTTCTGTACGCGCCCGCATCGTCCCTTGCGCTGATCGGCGCTGCTTCGGGAGATCGCCTGGACGGCCAGGCTGATCGTCCGTGTTCTCGGGTTGTAGCGGGAGATTCGCGCAGTACCGCTGTCGATGACATAGCGGATTCCGGGAATGGTGAGCGAGGTTTCTGCAATGTTGGTGGCTACGACAATTTTCTGGGCGTTTGCAGCCGAAAAAACACGCCTCTGTTCGGACCAGGAAAGGCGTGCAAACAGGGGAAGGACCACCAGATTGTCGTAGCACCGCCCTTCCAGGAGTTCGCAGGTATCCCGGATATCCTGTTCCGTGGGCATAAAGATCAGGATGTCCCCGCGATGGTACTGCCCGGTTCGCAGATCATCGACGGCACGGACGGCGGCCTCGATGGGGGAAAGGTCCTCCGAATCTCCGTCGTCGGGTTCAATGGGACGGTAAAGGACTTCCACGGGGTAAACCCGGCCTGTAACCTCAACGACCGGCGCTCCGCCGAAAGCGGTCGAGAATTTCTCCGTATCAATTGTTGCCGAGGTGATAACGATTTTGAGATCCCTTCTTCTTTGCAGAAGGGTTTTGAGATATCCGAGCAGGAAGTCGATATTCAGGTTCCGCTCGTGGGCTTCATCGACGATGATGGTATCGTAGGCTCGCAGAAGTGGATCCCTCTGGCTTTCCATGAGGAGAATTCCGTCGGTCATGAGCCGGATGAAAGGGGAAGGGCCGGAGCGATCTTCAAAACGAATCTTGTAGCCCACCGCCTGCCCGACGGCCTGTCCGAGCTCCTCGGCAATCCTCTCCGCCACGGTTACCGCAGCTACCCGCCTGGGCTGCGTACAGCCAATGATGCCGGACATGCCCCGTCCCGCTTCCAGGCACATCTTGGGAAGTTGTGTCGTCTTCCCGGATCCGGTTTCTCCCGTGACAATCACCACCGGATGACTGGCAATGGCCTGGACAATATCGTCCTTCCGGGAACAGATCGGCAAGTCAGCCGGGTACGTCACTTCAGGGCGGTTTTTCAGCCGGGCGCTCTTCCTGTCCGAATAAATTTCTGTCCTGGTCCTTTTTCGTGTGATCGTTTTTTGCAAGTCTTTCGCTGAATTATTTTATCGCGATTGCTCCGGCAGGCGTCTCTTGTATTCCTGCAAAGAGTAACCGCATGATGTGACAGAGTCTCTGAACCGCTTTGCATGGCGAGGCATCGAGTGGCCTTATACAGAATTATCACCAGCAACAAAAATATCTTCCTGGAATACAACAGGTTCCGGAAAAAAACATTTTCCCAGCTCGCCCCGAAAGACAGCGAATCCATTCTCTATCTACTTCCCTGGATGATTAGTGTCAATCACGAATCCGTCCCAGGTTACATGGATTCTATAAAGCATAATTTCCGTGTTTTCAACATTGAAACAGATCATGAAATCCGGAAGAAAGAACCCATTTTTAAAAAATATTTCAATATTCAGAGTACCGCGCCCATCCTGACCATGACGAGCAATGACCTGCTCATCGAGGGCATTTACACCATCGGGAGCGCCGGGACGATCAGCCAGACCCCTTCTTCGGACTGCGACATTTGGATCTGCATCAACAAAGCTGATTATGACAGCGCGTCCTATGCCCAGTTTCTTAAAAAGGTCCTTCGAATTCAGAACTGGATGGATGACAACCTGAAAATGCCGGTCCATTTCTTTGTAAGCGATATTGAAGATATCAGACGATGCAATTTTGGGGATGTGGACTGTGAAAGCTGCGGAAGCACGCAGAAAAAAGTCCTCAAGGAAGAGTTTTACCGTACCACCATTCTCATCGCCGGCAAGGTTCCCCTCTGGTGGACTTCCTACGATACGCAATCCCCTTTAACCTACGGTGATGTTGTACAGGAATTCCAGTCATCTCCCTCCGTTTACTACGATCTCATCGATATGGGCGATCTTGATTTCATTGACAAGGAGGAATCCTTCGGCGCAGCCCTCTGGCAATTGAACAAATCTCTGACTCATCCTCTCAAGTCCATCATAAAAATGCTGCTGTTGAAGATGTTCCTCGAATCTCCTGAAGGCGACCTTCTCTGTCACCGGTTCCGCAGCCGGATTCTCAGCCAGGACAGAAAGCCTTACGACTTTGTTGATCCGAGCATCTTCACTCTCATTGCCGTCCTGGATCATACACGGAACCTGGACAGGGATACGTACAACCTGATCATGCAATGCTTTTACCTGAGGTATGAGGTGAAGCTTTATTCCCGGCGGATAACCTTAAGGGAAGAGAAGACCCTCCCTCTTTTCAAGACATACGACCTGGACCGGAAAACGATCTACGATCTCAACCGCTTTAACGACTGGAGCTATTCAGCGCAGGTCCAGTTCGGAAAAACCATTTTCATGCTTCTCGTCCAGATATACAAGGACATAAGCGACCTGGCCCGCAATGTAGCGGGGGATGTCGCTCCCCAGGATTTGACGATTCTCGGCCGCAAGCTCTCTTCTTCCCTGAAAAAGAAACCCAACAAAGTCCCAATTCTTCCCAGGCCTCTGGACACGCATAACCTTCCGTCATTGACCGTTCGTTTCTGTGAGGGGATCTGGCAGATCTTTCCTGGAAATGAATCCTCGACGATCATCTGCGAGAAGTCCGATCTTGTGTACTGTCTTGCCTACCTCGTCTGGAACGGCCTCTATTTCCCGGAACTGTTGCGCATGATTCCCAATCGCACCTTTACCACAATGCCTGAAATGATCACTCTCAGCAAAAAAATCAAGAAAGCCTTCGGGACTTATGATGTCAGCTCCATTGATTTCCAGAATTTCCTCCAGCCGGAACGTACGG
>JAVETB010000147.1:0-3824 GCA_034006265.1 Syntrophus sp. (in: bacteria)
AAGATTTTCGTAAAGCGCTCCCCGGTCTTCGCGAAAGCGAAACCCCGCCGACACGGCCAGTCCGTTGTCGGTGCAGTAGACTTTCTTGTTGCGCCCCGTCTGATCTTTTACTTTGAAGGAGAAACGGGGAATCAGGAAAAAAAGGTACGCTTCCAGCAGATGGTGAACATAACGATCGACGGTATGAACACTGCGGCATTTCGTCACTCGGGAAAGGACGTTGAAGGAACACTCCCGGGCAAGGCTCGACATCAAATAAAGGGTCAAGTCTTCGATCCCCTGCACCGAACGAATTCTGAACCTCTTGACGATGTCCTTGTACAGGGTGGAATGCAGAAGCGTGCGCAGGTAATCGCGGCGGTCGATCTTCTTGAGAAGAGGTTCCGGATACCCTCCCTGTTCCGCGTAAGTCTCCAGTGCCTCTCTTTTCTCAATCTCCGTTCGCTGATTGTTCAAGGTCGACAGGTACTCGCCGAAAGAAAATGGAAACAGAACGTAGTTGGCGTGGCGTCCGGTAAGATGTGTGGCCAGCTCTGAACTGAGCAGGTTCGCGTTGCTGCCCGTAATGAGAAGTCGAAAATCCTGCCTTTGCAAGCGATTTACAAACATTTCCCAACGGGGAAGATTCTGTATTTCGTCAAACAGGAGATAACGCGGATTATTGTAGACTGTGTTTACGGCGCTGATGATTTCGTCGTAATCTCCGGTGATGGTCAATCGCTCATCATCAAAATTGACATAACCAAAGGACCCGGTCTTCGAAATCAGATGAACGGCATAAAACGATTTTCCAGCTCGTCGCGGCCCCGTGATGACCTTGATCCGATCATCTTCCGGATCCAGAGAAACGGACAGCTTCCGCTCAAAATAGGGCTCCTGAAGGCGGTTTTCCAGTTCTCTTTTTTGAACAAGAATGATATCTCTTAACATAAATCACCTATGATGCATAAAAAACAAGAATTTTGTGCATCATAGGTGATTTATGTCCAATGTCAAGCAAAAGTCTTTGCCACTTCGCAATTATAAAAAATTGTAATAATATTTAATACTTACGTTTATAATATTGCTCATTTGTCACCAAGGATTACGGCGTGGAGCGTCTGGAGGTTTCAGGTGGCTATTACATGACGCGATCGGACATCGAAGACCTTGTTGATACAATGGGTGACATCAACAACAATCCCGGCATGGATGTTTTTGAGAAGTATGACGCCATGCTGGTCGATCAGGTTTATGCCGGCACGCTGGCCCAGAGCTGGCAGCTCTAAGAATATTTACTCCTCCTTGTGTCCACGGAATAAGGACGGACTGGGTCAAGGCTTCATCGGTGGCTACAATTATGATCCTGCTTCGCTTATCTATTTCATTCGCGGGTGACGATAGAGGTCATCGTGATCCAGGACGCGCAACAGGATCAGGGAAGAAGACCAGTTTGGATTACCGGCGGGAAGATATGATTCAGGATCAAAGGATAGACGATATCGCTGGTCGATCCGGACAGCCCATGCCGTGGGATCGTTCACGATTCTCTCCAGATGAAGACCTGGGTGTAGCGGGTTCATTTCCAGAAGGTGCAATGTCTTGGCCAGTTTCTTCTTGAGAATTGGATTGCGGCGCAGAGCCTCCGCATCCTCAAGAAATCTCCGGCTCGGGATCAGTTTCGGCATCCTTCATTTCCTCTACCAGCCAGGTCGGCATCTCGTCCGTACCGCTCTGCCGCGCATCATTGAGTTTGGCCAGCCCCTCTTCAGCGAGACGTATAGTTCTGAAAATTTCCACCGGTTGAAGAACAATTGCGCCACCCTCCACCACATTTAGATCCAGATATGTGCCAATTTTCAAGCCGAGCTGCTTCCGGATAGCCGCCGGCAAATTAATGCTGCCGCGTTTGTCGATGCCGATCAGCATATCACCCCTCCGAATAACAATTTGATAAGGCATCATATTGTCATATTGTCATATTGTCAAGATTATTTGAGGGGCGAGGCATTCTTTATGTCCTTGTAGATCTGAGTCAACATCCCGGGGCGGAACATTCAGGAATATGCCGGGAAGCCCGGAGGATATGTCGAACGGGAAGGGGAGAGATTTTCCATCCAGGCAAGAATTCACGTTCTGGGGGCCGCTAAGTGATAAGGCGTGATGAAAGAAACCCGGAAGTGAATCCCATTTAGCATGGCAAATAATGACCGCCAATCATAATCAACCCGGATAATCTTGGGAATCATACCGATTCTGTTGGAAAATTCAAGCTGTTCCGAATCCGCAAGATAAACGGCCTGGTAACTGCCATGAACCATCTGTCGGCGGAAAATTTGGTCAGAGCAGCTGGGTCCCCGTCCCTATTTAATCGGTAACAAACTCCGTCATATTCTCGCGATTGATCAGGGTAACGGGACATTCAGGGTAGGCCGCGCTGAATCCTGATGGAACTTTCAGCCGCTTCTCACCCCACTTGATTTCATAACCGCGCCATGCTCCGCCCAGTTCTTCCAGATAATCAATCTCCTGCTTCTGGTGACTGCGCCAGAAATAGGTATTGGGAAACAGTCCCTGCTTGTGGTTCCGTTTCATCCGCTCGGCAAGAACAAAATTTTCCCAGAGACCGCCTACATCACTGCGCAGGTCCGGTGGATTGAGGTTATTGATGACGGTATTGCGTATTCCCGTATCCACGAAATAGATCTTACGGGATTTCTTCAGTTCATTTCGCAGGTTCCTGCTGAAGGACCCCAGACGAAAAATAATAAAGGATTGTTCCAGTACCCGCAGATAACTTTCGATTGTTTTTTTGTCCACACCCACCTGCTGGGCAAGTTCGTTATACGAGACTTCATTGCCTACTTGAAGTGCGATGGACTGAACCAGCCGTTCCAGAGCCTCCGCATTGCGTATCTGCTGCAAAGCCAGCATGTCTTTGTAGAGATAGCTTCTGGCAATTTCCCGTACAGCCGTTTCTGCCGCCTCCTGGGCGTTGATGATCTCGGGATAGAGACCGAAGATCATACACGATCCAAAATGCGCCTGACTTCCAGCGGTGAATATATCTGCCCGAGTTCGGTCAGGGAAAAAGGATAAAGCCGGAATTCCCGTTTTCTGCCGGTCAACGGTTCCTCTATCCGGCTGGAAAGCTCGAAGGCGGAAGAACCTGTGGCGACTACCTGGATATCAGGCGCAGTATCCGTCAAGAGCTTAACGGTGAGTCCGATTGTACCGACCCGTTGCGCTTCGTCAATCAGCACCAGTTTGTTGTTGCCGATCAGCATCTTCAGTTCCGTCGAGGTCTTGTCCGAAAGCGCCCGGCGGATGTCCGGTTCATCACAGTTGAGGTAGATGGAGGGAACAGATGCGTCCCGCTGAAGCGCCATGATCAAGGTGGTCTTACCCACCTGCCTGGCGCCGTAAATGATAATCACCTTTCCTTTGAACAGGGATTGCTCGATAGCCCCCTGAATGGTTCTCCTGATCACAACAATACCCCAATTATTATAGAATTTGGTGATTACGTTCTCTGTTATCTTATAAATATGGGTATTGCAAATGAAAAATAAACCTTTGTTGCGCGTTTCATCAAAGATAGTCGTTCAACAGAACAGAAACGACAAACTCCCCTGGCGGAAAAGGCTAAAGCGATACTTTTTTCGTTCCTTGCAAATTAAAATTCACTTTTTGCCAGGACTGGATCTGGATCCCTTTATGGAAGTATGATTCCTTGCCGCCATAGATCAAGGTAGGATCGAGTGCCCTTTCTCCTGCCAGGGACATCCACTTTTCCAGGGAGGAGAAAAAATCTCGCGCAATGGTCTTCCCCGATTTTATTTCTA
>JAVETB010000148.1:0-3803 GCA_034006265.1 Syntrophus sp. (in: bacteria)
CAGCTTCTTTGTTCAACCATATTCCCTCCGGTCATGGCCTGCCGGGGGGCGGCATCCCGGCCTGGCCGACGTTCTCAACCGCTGCCTCGCCGCCCCCGGACAGTTGCGGCCCTATTCGGACCGGGGCCGCAGCGGGCTGAAGGAGAAAACGAAAGCGAATGGGTTGATATAACTCTACCTATTACGTTGAGCTTGTGTCAAGAAAAATCTTACTCAATAAGTAGATTTTTTTAAAAGGCACAAAAAAAACCGCCCGAAGGCGGCTATTTTTTTCAAAAAAATCAGGTTTTAATCGGCTTCGATGGACACAGTATGATCGGAATGAATGTCCCCGCTCGTGGCGCTGTAGGCTTTTAGATCGGCTTTATAGGCCTGCTTCAGGGCTTCACATGTGGAGGGGTCGTCGGGGTGGGCTTCCAGGCAGCGTTTATAGGCGGCTTTTGAGGCTTCCAGGTCGTTGCGTGCTCTAACCTTAGCGGCGATTCCGCAGCCGGTGAAGATAAGACCGGCCAGGACAAGGGCTATAATTTTCCTCATTGCCTTTTAACCTCCTTTTCCATCTGCTTCTGTTCAAATATCTGCTTATGCGCCGCTTCTATAAGGGCTTGCAAACCTGCCCAAAACTCTGAGCTGACGTAACGATAATTGAGAAATATATCCACCACCTTCATGAACAGCTCGCGGTTGTCTGATTGCATGATGAATCTGACCTTCTCCCATGCCAGAAATTTTACTTCACCAGGGGGCGGCAGCAGGAGTTCGTCTGGCTCAACCTCGAATAGTTCTGCAAAGCGGTAGAAGGTGGTCTTCCCTAACCATCGACGGCCTGTTTCAATCCCTGAAATATATTTATAGCTGCAAGAATCTCCGCTTAGTTCTGCATATTTTTCAGCTAATACGGGTTGGGTCCAGCCGCGCTCCTTGCGCAGACGTTTGATATTAAGCCCTATGATCTTTTCCGGTTTCATAATGTTAACTTCATAGGTTAGATTTTGCGACAGGGCAACTCACCCCTCTGCTAGAGATTAAAAAATTTCTTGACTTTTGCTCAACTCATTCAGTAGAGTTTTTTTCATGGATCTGGAAACCTATGCCAAACAGACCAAGGCACCGAAGCAGAATCTCATGGACCGTTATGCCGAGATCGCGGCCCAGGTGGGGACCTCCACCATCCACCTGCACAATATCGCTCGAAGGCATAAGCTTCCGGGCAGGGACATGATCATCAAAATTCTGGAGGTCTGCCCAGGAGTCACGTTTGCCGAGTTGGTGGGCATGGCTGATTCGCATTATGAGAAGGCTTCCGGCCAGGAAGCTACCCAAAAATAATTTTTTTTGGCCGGGCCTTGGGTAAAACCCTGCGATTTTACCCAAAAATTTTCGGCCTTGTTAAATCCACCCTTTTTTACCCACAGCAGGGGGAGATATGCATGATTTCTTGAAGGACCAGGAAGCCTACCGGGACCTAATTTACGAAATGGTCAAACGGGGCCGCGAAAATGGCATGCTGGAGAGCGCAGCCAAGGCCATGGGCCTGGAAGTCAACACTATCGAACAATGGGGCTACCGCAGCAAACAAAGCCAGGTGGCCTATTTTTATCGGGTCGTGGCTCTGGCCCTGCTGTTGGAGGATGACGCCCTGGCCCATTGGATTGCCAAGCTCTCGGGCGGGCGCTTTATCAAAGAGGGCGCCCGGGAGGAGTTAAAAGATTATCTGCGCGGGGCCTGCCAGCAGTTGGAGGGCATGGACTAATCGCCCAGCAGCTCCTCCACCGTCACCCCCAGGCGGTCGGCAAAGTTAAGGACCTGGCGCTCCCCGGTCTTGACGCCGGCGTAGATCTCACAGAGGTACGAAGCGGAAATCCCGAGGAAATCGGCAAACTGCTTCTGATTCACTCCTTTTTCCGCCTGGAGCCGTTTTAGGTTCCGGGCCAGCCGATTCCAGCGTTCATCTACATGGGGAGGGACCATGACCGAACAGGTTAGCACAGAGAGAACCGGAACGGAAGATCATACCCTGCAAATCAGCAAAACCCTGGACCAGCTGGAGGCCCTGGGGGAATGTCTCCGGGCCTTGGAACGGTTCGACGAGGATCTCCGACCCGGGACGCTTTACTCCCTGGGCACCCTTATCCAGGAAAAGGCGGAGAACTTGGGCGCATGGATTTGGCCGAACAAATCTTAAACGGCCCCGGCCGGGTCATCTGCACCGGCTTCGGCATCGAGAGGGCCAACATATCGGAGAATCAGTGTCTCATCAATCAGGCCAAGGGCGAGGCCGGGCAGAGCAAGTATTTCGTCTGTCTCACCTGCGAGAAGGGCCGGGAGATCCGGGCCGGGCACCCGGAGTTTGAGGCGCCCCGGCTCACCAGCCTGGCAGAGGTCTGGAACGCTCCCACCGAGGAGGTTATGAAAACCAAGGAGGCAAAGGCTATGGAGGCGACGCCGGCAGTTAAGAGGGCGGAGAGGAAAAAGGGAACAGGCTACGTCAGAAAGCGTTATGGGAAGTATTTGCTCGAAATTGACGGAGAATGCGTCAAAAGCAATGGCGATGTTCTCAAGTTCGAAGCCGAGGCCGAAGCCGAGGCCGTGCTTATGAAACTGCTGGCGGCACCGGAGCCGGGGCGCCAGGACCCGGAGCCCCCGGAGAAATCGACCGATCAATCGACCGATCAATCGACCGAGCCCCCTCCCCCCGAACCTCACAAACCCTCTCAGGAATCACCTGCAAGCCCTGAAAAAGAAAGAGAAAACGACCGCCTCTGTTACTTTGAGGGCTGCAACGAGCCGGTGCACGGCCGGAGCAATCGCTGCCTCAAGCACTGCCAGGAGCGCGTGCGGGTGATTCAGGCCAAGAATCCCAAACGCATCGAGGCCATGCGGATTGCCCAGACCAAGGCGCAGGCCCTTTACCGGGAGTGGAAGGCCGGAAATATCTGCACCCGAGACGAAGCCCTGGACCGGGTGTTTGCCGCGGACCCGCAGCTTTTGCAGCGAATCCGGGAGCAGGCGGAAAAGGAGCTGCGGACGGTCGAAAATCAGATCGTGTTTATGCTGCGGGGGTGTGAGTGATGGAACTCATAACCGATAACAGCAAGTTCTGTCTCAAGGAGATCGCCGAACACCACGGCATCACTCTGGCCGAAGCCCTGAATATCGTGGTGCAGTGCTACTGGCTGCGGATTGGGGCCACGGCAAAGCCAACCAAAACAGATGACCGGAAAGAAGCCATCGGGGATTAAGTGTCAAGAGAAGCAGAACAGGCCCTTCTCGGGGCTATCCTTCTCAAGCCGGAGATATTCCGGCGCACCAGGGTGGTGGAGGACGATTTCTCCGACCCCAGGGACCGGCGCATCTTCAAGGCTATGGGGCAGCTGGACGCAGAAGGCTGGCCGGCCGGCGACATGGCGCTCCTGGCCGAAACCCTCAAGGACAAGGAAACCATCATATATCTTAATTCCCTGGCTGATCAGGTGGGCACTGCGGCCAGTTGGGAGCATTACGACCAGCTTGTCCGGGAGGCCTCGGTTAAGCGCCAGTTCGGCGACCTCGCCCGGCGCATCGGCCAACAGGTGAAAAACGGGGCGGCGGCCGCAGAGCTTATTTCTTTTTCGATGGAAGAAATCCGGGCGCTAAACGAAAAGTTGGGCGGGGGGAAGAAAAGCCTGCATGAGCAAATCAAAGATTGGGTTGATGGGTGCTCGGGCAAGTTCAACACGCAAGACATTTACCGTTTTTTTTCCCTGAATGATACTGCCATGAAAAAAGGGGCGCTCATGGCTTTGGGGAGACTGGAAAAGGAC
>JAVETB010000149.1:0-3787 GCA_034006265.1 Syntrophus sp. (in: bacteria)
CCTGATGCCGTTAAAAGGATTAACTCCGCCCCGGTTTGGTCGGTGGCGGTGGAAACCGTCATCTTCAACTGGGATTTTCCGGCTGCGGCACTGGGGGTGCTCACGACGCCATCATAGGAGAGGCCATAAAGCGTGATCCGGGCTTTGCCGCGGGATGACCCGTTATGCCCTTTCTGGATGGCGAATCGAGTCGCCATCCTGGCCTGGTAGGATGCCTTCGATCCCGGTGACGCTTTGGCCATGGCCCGCAACGTTTTCAGGGAGGGGTCACTCTTGGCGGCACCGCTGTATTTCCGGCTGAAAAGGGAAGGATCGGGGCCGGCCGTACTGGAATCGCCAAAATCCGTGATCTGGAGAACCGCCCCTTTGTTGAGGGGAATCTCTCCCGAAGAGAGGCCCGCTGCAGGCAGAAGAAGGCAAACCGAAGCGGCCAGCAGAAGCGCCAGGGGCAGGAGGTTCTTTCTGAAAAGAGGGCTGTTCATGATGTCGTTTCACCGGATGACTCGTCACGGCCATCGAGTTGTTGAGTTTTACGGGGTGGGTGCATCCGGCTATGCCGGGATGGAGATGCGGATGGTTCCCCCCCGACCGAGGATGTCGTGCAGATGGATGTAACCCTGGAGGATGTTGTCGCCGTTCACGACGGCAAGGGCGGTGATTTCGTCCCTCTGCATGAACTCGACCGTCCGGGCGATCGTCCAGTCGTCCCGTATCGCTTTGGGTGAGCGGGTCATGATCTTGTCGATCGGCAGATCGGATAGAGAGATGCCTTTGCGAACCATCCGGCGGACGTCACCATCCGTCATGATTCCCAGGAGGCGATTCTGCCGGTCGGTGACCAGGACAAAGCCCTTGTTTCTTTCGTCGAGAACGGCGAGGGCTTCAAGGGAGGGGGTTCCGGTGACCACCATGGGAATATCCGGGCCGCTGATCATGACCTCCCGGACTTTTGCCCGCAGGCGCTGTCCCAGACTTCCGCCGGGATGGAATTGATAGAAATCCTTTTCGCTGAACTTGTGCTTGTCGATCAGGGCGACGGCCAGGGCGTCGCCCATGGCGAGCGAGGCCGTGGAGCTGGAAGTGGGGGCCAGCCCGAAGGGGCAGGCTTCCCGTTCCACACCCACATCGATCACGGCGTTGCTGGCGCGGGCCATCGTTGAGGAGGGATTGCCGGTAAAGGAGATCACCGGCGCGCCGATCTTCCGGATGCTGCTGAGAAGGCGGTTCACCTCATCTGTTTCCCCGCTGTTTGAGATAGCCAGTACGACGTCATCTTTCGTGACGATTCCAAGATCTCCGTGAAGTCCTTCGACAGGATGAAGGAACAGGGCCTGTGTGCCGGTGCTGGTCATTGTGGCGACAATCTTTTTTCCGATCAGACCCGATTTCCCGATGCCGGTGACAATCACACGCCCGGTGGACCGGTAGATGATGTCCACCGCCCTGGAAAAATTTTCGTCCAGTCTGCCGATGAGTTGCAGGATGCTCTCCGCTTCAACCCGGAGAACGTCCTCCGCCCGGACAATCGCCTGATCCTTCTGCATGTTTCTATCGCCCCGCCTTAAACATATGGACTCTAACCGTTAAGCCGCCGCTTTGGTATCAGAAAAAAGAGGGTATGACAAGAATGAATTTGATCCCGGCGGGAACCTCAGCGGCCTTGTTTTGACGGGCTTCCATCGGGAAGCGGGCAGATTCCTTCCTTACCGCGACCAAAAAGGGCGGGACCCGAAGATCCCGCCCTTCAGCGGAACAGATGGAAAGACCGCGGCCTTTATCTGCCGATTTTCCTTCTCAGTCCAACCAGTCCAACCAGCCCGGACCCGAAGAGCCACAGAGCGGCGGGAAGGGGAACCGGGGCGACATCCACCACACCGACCGTCAGGCCATGCCAGTACTCGTTGGTGTGGGTAAAGGTGATCGCATCATAGGTGCCGGCCATTTGAAGGACCCCGTGAACCTCACCGTTTCCATAGAATCCCTTCTTGTCGGCATCCATGACAGGGGTGCCCAAACCGAAATAGCCTCTTTCATAGCTCAGAAATTTAATTTCATCTTCAAATTTTACGGTGTTTCCGTTCCAGCTTACCAAGGCGAGCAGGGGATTTGTCACCGCCTGCGAAAAGGTGATCGTTACGCTTCCGCCGCTGCCCAATGCGATGATATCGGAGGCAGGAGGAGCATTTTCAACGGTTGCGCTAAGGTAGGGCGTGGCAGGGTTCCAGTAATTTGTTCCACCGCTGACCTGGGCGAAGGAGTAAGCGCCGCTGAACGTCACGCCGACGGTCTCCGCACCGATGCTCATCGTTCCCGTCACCTCGCCGGGGCCTGATGCTGTCCAATCCGTCCAGAACACCGTGCCGGCCTGGGCAGTGGAAACGGACAGGATCAGGAATAAAACAGTCCCGAACAACAATTTTTTCATTTTCATCATTCCCTCCTTGATCGTGGTACACGATTCATTCCTAAAAAAACTCATAAGATCTCTTTGCCGTCATATACAACAGAATTCCGGTCTTTACAATTCGGGAGAACCCTGATTTTTAAATACAGAAAATCTTACATGAGGTTGAATTTTCTTAGGCCGTGCGTAGGGAAAAAAGGGAATGGCCGGGAGCAGGGGCAAAAAATGATCGATCGTTGCTTTAGCGTTCGGGTTGATGATATATAGTCCGCATGTGAATGTTTCCCTGTTGCGGAAGTCGCCGGAGGCAGCATCTTGCCCGGGCTCTTTTCTTCCGGAGGGATCCGGTCTTGAACAGATCCAGAACATGTTGAAATCAGCAAGGAGGATAGAGAAATGGCTAAAACGGAGGAATGCTTGATGGAGGCGTTTGCCGGCGAGTCTCAGGCAAATCGAAAGTACCTGGCTTTTGCGGCAAAGGCGGATCAGGAGGGATATGCACAGATTGCCAGGCTGTTCCGGGCTGCGGCCGAGGCCGAAACGATTCATGCCCATAATCATTTGCGGGCGCTCAAGGGCATCCGCGGCACGCGGGAAAATCTGGAGGAGGCTATTGCCGGGGAGGGACATGAGTTCAAGGAAATGTACCCCGGAATGATCGATACGGCAAAAGCTGAGGGCAATGCGGCGGCGGAACGGACATTCGTCTATGCCAATGAGGTTGAGAAGGTTCATCACTGCCTGTACGAGGAGGCCCTGTCCGGCATGGGCAACGAAAGGGAAAGTTATTCCTACTACGTTTGTCCCGTCTGCGGCTACACTGTGGGAAGCGAGGCGCCGGAGACCTGCCCTGTCTGTGGGGCCAAGGGAAAAGTCTTCAAGAAGATTGATTGAAACCGGGAATCGGTGCCATACTGATTTTCAGCATCTTTAAAAAGATCACCCCAGCGGTTCATGGAGAATTGCCGCTGCGGGGCGGATCTTTTTTTTAAAGCGGATAAGCTGTGCCCTATGCTGACAGACATTTTGACCTTGTGCCTCGGGCTGGTTTTGTTCCTCTTCGGGATGATGAAGTTGAGCGAGTCCGTGCAGGGATTGTTCACCTCGAGAATACGGGGCTATATCCGTTTTGCCGTGGAAAGGCCGGTCCACGGTCTGCTGACTGGAATGATCGCCACGGCGCTTTTTCAGAGCAGTTCCGCCACGACTCTCCTGGCGATCGGCATGGTCAATGCCGGCTTGATCAGTTTTTATTCTTCCCTCGGAACCATTCTGGGAGCCGATATCGGGACGACGCTCACGGTGCAGCTCGTCGTCTGGAAGTTCACCGCCCTGTCGCCGGCATTTGTCGTTCTGGGGGGCGGAATCTGGATTTTTGGGAAG
>JAVETB010000040.1:0-24480 GCA_034006265.1 Syntrophus sp. (in: bacteria)
AGTACTTGCTCAGATCGCAGCCCTCCAGGTACTCCATGGCGATGTAAGCCATCCCCCGGCCTTCACCCACATCGTATATCGTTACGATGTTCGGATGGGAGAGGTTGCCGGCCGCCTCCGCTTCCCGGAAGAAACGGAGCCTGGACAGGGCGATGTCGTCCCCGTCGGCGCAACGCAGAGTCTTGATCGCCACGGTCCTCTGAATCAGGGGATCCCTCCCCAGATAAACCGTTCCCATGGCGCCCTGCCCGATAACCGCAAGGATTTCATAGCGTCCGATGGTGAGTTTTGACTTTGCGGAATCCATGATCACCGTGGCGTCTCCGTCGTTTCCGCACGCCCCGGTATCACCGGCGGCAGGAGCGCCTCCGTTCTGCTTGAAAATGGTTTTCCCGGAGGAGACGGTCTGAGCGTGAATCATTCCAGCCGGGGGACGGAGGGAGAGGGCGTCCGCCTCCCGTATCTGGGACAGGAAAGCAGCCTCCTGTAAAAGCGCCTGCAATCGGCTTCGTTCTATGATTTGGCGATAGCTGGGATGGAGAACATCAGCCCTGAGATGTTCGTCGCCGGCAATCCCTTTTGCCAATTGATCCGACATGAACAGTACGAAGAGATAGGGAAATTGATCCCGCGCCACAGACAGGGATGCACGGTCTCGATAGGAAAGCACATGGTGATTGACCACGGCGTTCACCATGAGATCGGAAAACCCCCATTCGGAAAGAGCAATCCCGGCAATGACGGCATGGTTGACTCCAAAAAGCCGGTCTTCCTGCTCAAGGCTCAAGGAGTCCACATGCTCTTCCGATACCGTGGCGCCCTCGGATGTCGGCATCATCAGCAGAATCATCTTTCCGATATCATGAAGCAATCCCATGGTCAGAAGACTCCCTTGATTCAAGCCGCTGAAAAGAGAGTGGAGGTGGGCTGCGCATATGGAAGTCAGCGTGGCATGTAGCCAGATCTTTTCCATCACCGCATCCTTTTCGGGATTCGCCGTCAGGAAAAGCCGGAGCATACCTTCACGATAGAGAATATTCTTGACGTTGACAATGCCGAGAATCAGCAGGGCATGATTGATCGAATCAAGCTTCTTGGGCATTCCAAAATAGGGAGAGTTTGCTACTTTCAGGATTTTTGCCGTCAAAACCGGATCAGAGGTCACCATTTTTGAGATATGGGATATCTGAATGTCCGGGTTGTTTAAGATGTGCTGAAGTTCGTCATGGACAGAACGGAAATTTTTCAGTTGAAAAAGTTGATCCTGGATGATGTGGACTGTTTCCGGTGAGACGTTCCGATATTCCAATGGCGGCATAAACGGATAGGGGTTGATGTAGTGATCCGCGTAAATATCCTCCATGGCGGCCTGAATATTGTTTTTGATTACCCAGTTCAGGGTCGAAAACCCCTCACCCGGCGGAAGTGTCTCCTCTCCGTCGGGCTGCAGTGGAGGCAGAGCCGGAGAAGAGATGACCGTTCGGTCCATTTCCGGAAAAGACTTTGTCGGCGATTTGATGACTGCCAGGCAGGGTTTTTTCTTTTCTTTCCCCTTCAGAAGGAAAAACGCCATAAGAAGCAGGATCAGAATCGCTGCGAAGATCACACGAATTGGCATATCTCTCCCTTGTAGAATCCTTTCTGTTGAAGATAAGTGGAAAAGATTCGATAACGGCTTGTCTTTGAGAATCCTCGAACGTGTCTTCTGTTTTCAGCCGCGAGGATGGTTCTCTTTTTCCCGATGTTTTCCTCGACAACGTCGGGAATCTGCAACCTTACCGCGCCTGCAGCCGCAGGAATGCGGGATGGATCTATCGGCAAGCGCTTTCCAACGTTCCGTCATCACGGCGTTTTCATTTTCCAGGCGAAACCGGCCGTTCTTTTTTGCTTGCATTTAAAAAAAACTGTAGTAACCTGCAATTAGTTGAATGCTCTTCTTGGCGATCCTTCGCACCCGCTTCACTCGACGACCGTTTTCCGGAAACGAATGCTCATCCGCTGAAACGCGATGGTCCTCCTTATCCGTCACTCCCGGCTCCTCTCCTTCAAGATTTCGCACCGGATGCTGAATCGCTGGTACCTCTCTGGAAAAAATCCGTTTACCGGACCGGAAGGAAGAAGGCGTCTCGTCCTTTGAATTCCGGCTGCAAATTACAACAAGCAAAAAAGAATCCATCGCGTTCCCCGGCAGTTGCTTTTTATTAAAACCTCGACAGATGAACGTCACGGTCTCGACGAAAACACGGACAGACAAGGAGGTGGAAGAATGAAAAGCGTTAATCCTGACGGCTCCGTTACGGCCAGAGCCAGGTCACTACTATATCTGCTTGATAAGCCCTTGACGCCTGAAGAAATCTCGCAGCAGCTTGGGCAACCCCTCTTTCATGTAAAAAACAGCCTGCATGAAATGGTTCTCTGCCGCATCATCGACCAGAAAGGTGAATGCTTTATCATCACCGAGCACGGGAAAGAAAAGCGATAAGACAGGAAAAACGGATCAAGGAATGATGTTCGACGGGAATGAAGAGGAACGCCTCCCTGAAAGCGGACAGCCCAGCGGGCAGTCGCTGAATCGCCTTCAGGGAGGAAATTGAAATCGCCTTATTTCAGCCAGTCTTCTATTTCTTCGGCCTGATGGGACTCCTGCTGTACCGTAAGATCCATCTTCATCACCAAACCGGAATGTTTTTTAAACTCCCCATCCTCCTGCAGTCGAGTGTGCCGCCCCAGAGCCTCCCGGACATCTCCCAGGGCCTTTCTAAGGGCCTGCTCCACCGCCTGCCCCGCATCCATGCCCTCGGGAATCAGCCGCGGCACCGCTCCGTCCTCGGCAACGGCCTCCGCGAAAAGGGCCAACTGCTTCATCTTTTCCATGGACTGATCCATCAATGCCCAACCTTTAACACCATCCGTCTGGGAGAGCCAGGACAGGCGAAGATGTCGGAGCATTTCGTTATATTTGCCGATCAGCTCTTTCTGGAGCATCTCCAGAAAAGCGGGGGGAAGCTCATGGTCCCCCTGGGGCAGGCCCCCGGCATCTTCCGGGCTGAGCTTGTCCAGCATCCTCTGAAAACGCCTGGCATGGATCGCCGACTCCCAGGCCTCCCGGTGAAGCACCCTGCGTATGTGGGGATCATCCACCTTCTCGGCTTCGTCATGGTAATGGGGGATCAGCTTTTCTTCGTACTCGATGTAGGATTTGAGCATCGTCGCCCGGCTCGTGGGATCAAAGGGATAGGGCCCCGGCGTGAAATCCGGTTCGCCGCCCAGCCGGCCGATGATCATCCCCAGCCAGTGCATGTGCCACATCTCTTCCCGGGAGCGGGACAGCAGTCCGGCTCCCATCGGGGTATCCTCCCCCTCCTGGTACGCATGGACCAGATAGCGGATGATGGCGGCGTGTTC
Organism: Syntrophus sp. (in: bacteria); assembly: GCA_034006265.1. Taxonomy (GTDB): domain Bacteria; phylum Desulfobacterota; class Syntrophia; order Syntrophales; family Syntrophaceae; genus Syntrophus. The sequence continues at coordinate 3,406 of JAVETB010000040.1, forward strand.
ATCTGCAAAATCACGATTCAGCATGTCGATCAATTCCTTCGTATCCATGTAATCATCCTCCTGAATAAATAGTTATCTCTCCTGTGGATTTTCCCGCACTGCCGGGAAGCAGAGGCGGCGATCCCCTATGCCTTCCAGTCGCGAAGCTCCAGTTTAAGAGACAGAAACTGCAGCATGTCCTTGAGAGTGAGAATTCCCAGCAGGCGCTCACCCTCGACCACCAGTAGGCGGCTGTTTCCCGTCCGGCTCATAGTCGCCAGGGCGCGGACGGCATCTTCATCCGGTCCAATGGTGATGTCAGGGGAGCACGGTGCGGCGATTTCGCCCACCGTGTGCTCTTTCCAAATCTCCCGGGGAATCTCCGCCGCCTGACGGACAGTAATGCACCCGGCAAGTCGGCCGTAGGAAACCACGGGAAACATCTTGTAATGATACCGGTAGACATAGTCATTGATAAACTCATCGAGGGTCAGAGTCCGGGACACCGTAACGGGATCCGTCACCATGAAGCGTCGCACCTTTTCCCCTTCCAGGACCTTGCGGGCTAGAAGCTGGGAATAAGACATCTGGGCGGCATTGCGCAGGAAAAAACCGATCATCAGCCACCACAGCCCCCCGATAAAATTGCCGCGGAAGATGCTGAAGATTCCCAGGAAAATCAGCACAACGCCAAAGGCGGAACCGAATCCGGAAGAAACGCGCGTCGCCCAGCGAAGATTCCCCTTCCATCCCCAGAGGATCGAACGGAGGACCCGGCCGCCGTCCAGGGGAAACGCGGGAATCAAATTGAATGAGGCCAGGAGCAGATTGATAAATCCCAGGTAGGACGTGACCGTTGGAATCGTTCCCGGCCACCCCAGCTGCCTGCCCGCATAGGAGATACCATGAAAGGCCAGGCCCAGGACGAAACTGGACAGTGGCCCTGCAACAGCCATGAAAAACTCAGACCTGGCACTGGGAGGCTCATCGTCCATTTCCGCGACGCCCCCGAAGATGAACAGGGTAATTCCCTTCATGGGGATCCCATAACGGGTGGCCACCAGGGAGTGACAAAGTTCATGAAAAATGATGGAAAAAAACAGCCCCAGAGCTCCCAGAACCCCCATGACCCAATAAGTGCTCTCGGACACCCCCTTGTAGGAGCCGGGGAAAATGCCCTTTGCGAGAGACCAGGTGACCAGCAGGGCCAGGAGGAGCCAGCTGGCATCAATGCGCACTTCAAACCCCAACAGCCGGAACAGGGTGATTCGGTTTCCAAACATAGCGATACCTGGAGATTATATTGAAATTACAGCAATAATGACCTTATTCCAGGAGAAAATCAAGAGAAATAAAAAGGGGTTCAAAGCCCAGCGGGGAAAAATCTGTTGCCATTTGGCCCGCTCCTCAATTATAGGATGGGACAGTTCTCATCGATGATTCATGGAGGTTTTCGGATTCTTGATCGAAGAAATCGCCGAAGGATTTTACAGAATGTCCCTTCCCATGCCCTTCCGCTTGAATCATATCATGTCGTTCGCCCTGGTTTCTGGAAGGCAGGTCACGCTGTTTGACACGGACATGGATATTCCGGAGGGGTTTTCAGCACTGGAAAGTGCCCTGCAGAAGATCGGACGGTCCGTGTCCGACATCGACCGGATCTTTCTGACCCATTACCATGCCGATCATTGCGGTCTGGCTGGCCGACTGAAGGAAATCAGCGGCGCCCGGGTTTATCTTTCCGAGGCCGACTCCGAGGCCCTTTGCAATCAGAACCGGACGGAAGAGATGTTTCGCCGCCTCCGGATTTTCTGCCGGGAGCAGGGCTTCCCGGAGGATCTCATCTATTCCCTGCAGGAGCTTCACCTGTATTTCACGGGGGTCACTTCTCTCATCGAGGCCGATAAACCCCTGCTTCCTTATTCCTGGCATAGGGCGGGCCATCGCGCCTTTCAGGTCATCCCCACCGCCGGTCACACGCGGGGACAGGTCTGCTTTTTCTTTCCCGGTGAGGCGCTGCTCCTGTCCGGAGACCATGTCCTGCCGGTCATAACTCCCAACCTCAGCATCGACCTCTTTCACCCCGAGTGGCATCCCCTGGCAAGCTTCCTCGAATCTCTGAAGCGAGTCAAAAAATTAGCGGCAGATCGTACGTTTCCTTCGCATGGCCGCATGATTCCCGATCTGTGCTCCCGTATCCGGGAAATTGAGGCGCATCATGAGGAGCGCAAGCAGCTTATCCTGGAGGCGGTTCGCCAAGGATTTGACACGGGGCGGGACGTCTCCCTGAACCTTTTCGGCGGCAACCTTCCGGAATTTGACCAGTATCTGGCGCTTCACGAAACCTGCGTGCACCTGCTGGAATTGAAAAGCGAAGGGCTGATTCGAGCAATCCGATCCGGCGATACCATCCGCTATCTTCCCTGAGGAAGCCTAGATGTAGGGAAAAACATGCCGGGTCACGATTTCGAAGTTATTTTTGACCCGCTCCCGGCCGATCACCATTCCCATGTGTCCGGGAAACAGAAATTCGGCGTTCAATCCGGAGAGGCGCGTGATGCTCTGCTTCAGAAGACTGCCGTTACCGCCCGGAAAATCGGTCCTCCCCACATTCTGATCGAAGATCACATCCCCGGAAAAGAGGGCGCCGGTACGCGGCCAATACAGTGCGATTGAGCCGGGGGAGTGGCCCGGAACAAGCAGGACCTGAAAGGTTTCATCCCCGAGAATCAGTTCGCCCTCATTCAGCAGAAGGTTGATCTCGATGGGAGGAACCGCCAGGCCGAACATGCGGCACAACATGGCGTTTTCGGGCCCGTTGTAAAAGGCCAGATCTGTTTCGGACAGGGCGATCTGAATGCCGGAGCCGTTGAACAGCGAACTTCCTTCGATGTGGTCGGCATGGGCATGCGTATTGATGATCGTGCGGATGTCCTGCCGCTGAATTCCGTCCCTCTCCATCTCACCTAGGAGGCGGGGGAAATATTTGACCAGCCCCGGATCCACCAGAGCCTGGATAGATCCCCCGATATAATAGCTATTGCAGTTATTGTCGGAATACTCGGTCCATTCGTAAACATAAAGATCGTCATCAAATTTCACGTTCGTTCTTCTCCTTATCTCTGGGAGCTGTATCTTCACTCATAAAAACGTCATTCCGGCTGCAGCAGATTGAAACCCAGCGTGGAATCGGCCACTCGGCGCGCCGGCGTGTCCAGCAGCTCCCAAAGAACCACTTCCAGAATCTGCCACACCTTGACCCCTCTCCGGATGCACCCGGTAACGGTTTGGTTTTTCCGGCCCATGGCACAATGCATATGAATCTGCGGGCGGCCTTCTTCATCGGGAAAGAGCGTGCCGGTTCCCGCCACCTCATGGACATTTTCCAGCAGATGCTCCATGGGAACCACAGGAGTGGAACTGCCTTCCTCCGGACCGACGACCACCCGGCTGCCCGAATCCAGCGCGCCCACAGCGATGATGGCCGCCGCACGAATCGACTGTTCCGCGGCAAACCGCTCGATCACCTCATGGACAATTTCTCCGTCTTCGAGACGGATCACAAAGATGCGACCCTGGCGGGCCTGTGAAAATTTCATGGGTCTCTCCTGCTCATCTTTTTTTCTGAACTCTTTTTCAGGGAAACATCTTGCCGGGGTTGAGAATGCCCCGGGGGTCCAGCAGCTCCTTGATTTTTTTCATCGTTTCCAGACTTTCGCCATGCTCCCTGGCCATGAACTTTTTTTTCCCCAGCCCGATTCCGTGCTCTCCCGTGCAGGTTCCCTCGAAGTCCAGGGCCGAAGAGACCACCCGGCTGTGGGCCGCCTCCACCTTCGCCCAGCGCGATTCGTCTTCGGGATCGTCCATCACGACGACGTGGATATTGCCATCCCCCGCATGTCCGAAGACATAAGCCGTCAAACCGGCCACGAGCTCTTTGATGAGGGCCACCAGTGCGCTGTACCGGGAAAGCGGTACGGCGACATCCATGCTCAGCGACTTCAGTCCCGGGTGAGCGCGCCGGATGGACTCGTGGGTGAGATGGCGGATCTCCCAGAGCCGCTTGCGCTCTTCCGGACCGATCCCCCGGTCCAGGAGGATGCAGCCGTTGTCCCGGCAGATCTCCGAAACAAAACACATCTCATCTTCAAGCCCGCGTTCACTGTAACCGCTGAACTCCATCAGCAGCGTGGGCGATTCTTCCAGTTGGAGCCCCCGGTCCCGATTGAGAACGGCAACGATATCCCTGTCGAGGAACTCCATGGCCCCCGGCGTTATCCCGGAGCGCATAATCTCGAAAACGGTCCGCGTGGCGTGACCAACGGTGGGGAACGTCACCCGGACAGCCATGAAGGCGGCGGGAAGCCCTGTCAGCTTCAGAGTGGCCTCGGTTACAATCCCCAGCGTTCCCTCCGCCCCGGTAAAGAGGCGGCAGAGATCATATCCCGAAGAACACTTGCGGGAGCGGCTGCCCGCCCGGATCACCTGCCCGTCGGAAAGAACGGCGGTAAGGCGCATTACGTAATCCCGGGTGGCGCCGTACCGAACGCTCCGGATCCCGCTGGCGTTGTTTCCTATCATCCCGCCCACCGTTGCCGCCGCTCCGGGATCCGGGGGAAAGAAGAGCCCTTCCGCCTCCAAAATGCGGTTGAGCTCCTTGTAGATCACCCCGGCCTCCACATCCGCCTGAAAATCCTCGGGGCGGACCGCCAGGACCCGGTTCATTTCCTGGAAATCGAGCACGATCCCCCCGAAAACAGGGATGGGGTTTCCCTCCAGGGAACTGCCCGCCCCCCAGGGCGTCACGGGAATCCTACGTCGGAAGGCATGGGCGATAATCCGGCTGACTTCATCGGTGCTGCGCGGCCAGAGGACAACCTCGGGAAGGCAGGGCTTATGGAAGGATTCATCATGGGAATGGAGAAAACGGACCGACTCCCCCCGGGAAATCCTTTCCCGCCCAACAATCCGGGTCAGATCGTCGATATCCCGTTCATCCAGGCAAGGTTCTGTCATCTTCTTATCCGTCGTAGAGCAGGCTGCTTGCTTTCGGCCATGGGCGTCGGCGTCGGCTTCGCCTGCCGCTCCCGGATCCGTTTCCGCATCCCGTGAAGCCGCTTACGTCATGCCGGCGCGTCATCCTTGTTAATAACGTCATGAAGAGTGCAATTATACGGGGTCTTTTGTCCCCATACCACAAAACAGGAGAAGAAAAAAGCTTTCTCCCGCACGGAACCGGACAAGCCCTCTTCATAACGGCCCGGACGCTCCCCTTCTTCCCGCAACGGCGGTTTGCGGCGGCGGCCGCCGTGTGGCGAATTCCAAATCCGGAAGCCCCTCAGCAATCCCCCTTGACATCCATCCCTTGAATTGTCATCCTAACAACGTTGCAAATCTCAATTTCGTGCGAGGAGGATCAAGAGCCGCATGGACCGTTCAGACGCCATTGAACTGTTGAATGCCTGTATTGCCAACGAAAAGATGCGCCAGCACTGCTACGCTGCCGAAGCCGTCATGCGGGCGCTGGCCCGGAAGCTCCATCAGGACGAAGACCAGTGGGGATTGGCCGGGCTTCTGCACGACCTGGATGTGGAGAAGGTAAACGCGGACCTGTCGGTGCACGGACTGGAAACAGCTAAAATCCTTCAGGAAAGGGGGATTGACCCGGAGATCATTGAGGCCATTGTCCTGCATAATGAAATGGCCAGCGGCAGGCCTCGGCAGTCGGATTTCCACTTTGCCCTCGCCGCGGGCGAAACCGTAACCGGCTTGATAACGGCTACGGCCCTCGTCTATCCTGACAAGAAGCTGGCCAGCGTCAAGCCCAAATCGGTCGTCAAACGGATGAAGGAAAAGAACTTCGCGGCCTCGGTGAATCGGGATATCATCCTGGAATGTGAAAAGCTGGGGATTTCCCTGCCGGAGTTCGTGGATCTGTCCCTGAATGCCATGCAGGAGATCAGCGCCCAGCTGGGACTGTAAGATCCCGAGGTCCGGAGATCCTGCTGCGGAGGTGTGACCATGTTTAAGCATATTCTGGTTCCTGTCGACTTTACACCCAAAAACAGAAAAGCCCTGGAGATTACCCTTCAGATGGCGGCTCAGGAGAAGGTTCGCGTCAGCCTTCTCCATGTGGTAGAAAGCATCGAAGACGCTACATTTGAAGAATTCAGAGACTTTTATACCGGCCTGCAAAAGAGCGCTGACAAGAAAATGACCGGCCTGGTCGCCTTCTGCGAGAACCGCGGCGTCCAGGTAACCGACAAGATCGCCTTTGGCAATCGTGTCAAGGAAATCCTCAATTATGCCTCCGAAACGGGGGTGGATCTCATCGTCATGAGCTCTCACAAGCTTCACCTGGACGAACCGTCGCGGGACTGGGGGACCATCAGCTACAAGATCGGCATCCTGTCCCAGTGCCCCGTTCTGCTGGTGAAGTGAAGGAAACGCCGCCGGTTGACCAGGACGCATCAAATGCGGGTCCCTTCCGGAAACAACCCATGAAACGATTCAGGCAACCACGAAGGAACCCTTGGCAAAGCCGGCGTTATTGAAGCATGAAGCGGCCGCAAACCCGACAGGTCGGCCCCCCGCGGCCTTCTCGGGAGCCGGTTGTCATGTTGATAAAGATGTCCCTGTCCTGGATACCGTTGCCCGTGTAAACAGCACCGGGACAATAATGTCTTTTTATCAGCGGGACGGCCGCAATAAAAAGCCTCTCCAATGTTCCTCGTCTTTTCTCAATCAAAAATTCTTTTCATCTCTTCTCTTCCTGAATTTTATAGAAAAGTACATCTAGATCTCAAGGTCACGTCAAAGTTCGGCAATTTATTATAAATATCATGCACTTACAGAATAAAGTGCTTTTCGCTCTTTATTCAATAAATACAATGTATTACGAATTTAGATGACTTGCCCTTGATCTAGATCTTCATGCTTATTGACTTTAAAGTGAAGATAAAGTATAATTAAGCTGTTTAATTTATTGAAGATATTTGTTTTGAAACCATTCAACAAATGAACCTGCTCAAGAACATTTTATTTCGGATCATCCTCCCCATCTGACATGATGATTCGAAGCATTCGATCACACCCCATCTGACAGGGTAACAAGTTGATTATTCATTTACTTCAACCTGTTTCAAAAAAAATAAATGACATTTTTTATGGCCTCAACAACAACTAATGAAAGGAATACAAAAAAATGGCTACGATTAAAGGGACCTCCGGCAACGACACAATTACTCCCGAATCTGTTTCAACGGGAGTGACAGGCGGTATTCCTTCCGATGCGGCCGATACCATCTATGGTTACGGAGGGAATGATACGATTGATGGGGGTGGCGGCAACGACTGGATCGATGCTGGAAGCGGAGCCGATACCGTCAGAGGAGGGAATGGAGATGACACGATCTACCTCACCACCGACTTTGCCAGTGTCAGCGGTGGCGGCGGTTACGACCGGGTTTACATCAGCGGGACGGCGGGAAATTCGCTCAACCTGGCTACGGCGGGCATTGAATGGATTTCCGGTGGGGACGGCAATGACAATTTCAATGGGAGTTCGCAAACGGTGGCCCTGACAATCGATGGCAATCTCGGTTCTGACGTCCTCCGGGGCGGCAACGCCAACGATTACATTTACGGCGGTGACGGAACCAACTCCCTGTACGGTAATGGAGGCAATGACCATCTTTACGGCGGCAGCGGTAAAGACACCGCCTATGGAGGCAACGGCAACGACTACATCAACGTTTATAATGGAAACAATACCGTCTACGGTAATGACGGCAACGATTCTATTTCCACGGGCACGGGCAATGACTCCATTGTGGGTGGCCGTGGAAATGACTCCATCAATGCCGGTGGCAGCGGTATCGACAGCGTCAGCGGCGGGGATGGGGATGACACAATCACCATCAACACCGCCTTTGCCAGCGTCAGCGGTAACGACGGGTATGACCGGGTCTACATCAATGGAACCGCCGGGAACACGCTCAACCTGACCACGGCAGGCATCGAGTATATTTCCGGTGGGAGCGGCGATGACAGTTTTGATGGGACCGCACAATCGGTAGACCTGACGATCGACGGAAATCTCGGCAATGACGTCCTCCGGGGCGGCAACTTTAACGACTACATCTACGGAGACAATGGAAACAATACCCTCTATGGCAATGGAGGCAACGACCGATTGTACGGCGGTACCGGCCGAGACATTGTCTACGGCGGAAGCGGCGATGATACCGTCAGCGTCGGGAACGGCAACAATTCCGTAGACGGAGGCACCGGCAACGATTCTATTTCCACAGGCACGGGCAATGACACGATTATCGGCGGGGCGGGAAACGACTCGATCAACGCCGGCAACGGTGGCGCCGACAGCGTCAGCGGCGGAGCCGGGGACGACACGATCACGGTCGGCACCGCCTTTTCCAGTCTCAGCGGCGGTGCCGGTTACGACCGGGTCTACATCAATGGAACCGTCGGGAAAACCCTCAACCTGGGTACGGCGGGCATCGAGTATATTTCCGGAGGCGACGGTAATGACAGTTTCGATGGAACTTCACAGACGGTTGCCCTGACGATCGACGGCAATCTCGGCTCCGATGTTCTTCGGGGCGGCAGCGACGACGACACCCTCTACGGCGATGACGGCAACAACACCCTCTACGGAAATGCAGGCGACGACCGCTTGTACGGAGGCACCGGCAACGACACCGTTTACGGCAGCACCGGCAACGATTCCGTCAGCGTCGGGGACGGCAACAACAACGTGGACGGCGGCGCCGGAAACGACTCGATTTCTACCGGAACGGGCAACGACACCATTATCGGCGGCCTCGGCAACGACTCGATCAACGCCGGCAGCGGCAATGACAGCGTCAGCGGCGGCGCCGGCAATGACACGATCACCCTCACCACCGCCTTTTCCAGCGTCAGCGGCGGCGCCGGCTACGACCGGGTCTACATCAACGGGTCCGTCGGGAACACCCTCAACCTGGGCACGGCGGGCATCGAGTATATTTCCGGAGGGAACGGCAACGACAATTTCGATGGGACATCGCAGACGGTGGCCCTGACGATCGACGGCAACCTCGGCTCCGATGTCCTCCGGGGCGGCAGCGCCGACGATACCCTCTACGGCGACGACGGCAACAACACCCTTTACGGTAATGCAGGCGACGACACTCTCTATGGCGGCAGCGGCAGCGACACCGTCTACGGCGGCAGCGGCAACGACAACATCAGCGTTGGAAACGGCAACAACAACGTGGACGGCGGCGACGGAAACGACTCGATTTCCACCGGAACGGGCAACGACACCATTATCGGCGGCCTCGGCAACGACTCGATCAACGCCGGCAGCGGCAATGACAGCGTCAGCGGCGGCGCCGGCAATGACACGATCACCCTCACCACCGCCTTCACCAGCGTCAGCGGCGGCACCGGCTACGACCGTGTCTACATCAACGGGACGGTCGGGAACACCCTCAACCTGGGCACGGCAGGCATCGAGTATCTTTCCGGCGGGGACGGCAATGACAATTTCAATGGGACTTCGCAGACGGTGGCCCTGACGATCGACGGCAATCTCGGCTCCGATGTCCTTCGGGGCGGCAGCGACGACGACACCCTCTACGGCGATGAAGGCAACAACACCCTCTACGGCAATGCAGGCGACGACCGCCTGTACGGCGGTAGCGGCAGCGACACCGTCTACGGCGGCAGCGGCGACGATTACGTCAGTGTCGGGAACGGTACCAACAATGTGGACGGGGGGGACGGCAACGACTCGATTTCCACGGGCACGGACGGTGACACAATCCTAGGCGGGACGGGTAACGACACAATCAACGCCGGCAGCGGTGCCGACAGCGTCAGCGGTGGGTCAGGGAATGACACGATTACGGTCAGCACCTCCTTTGCCAGTCTCAGTGGCGGCAACGGTTACGACCGGGTCTACATCAATGGAACGGTCGGAAACACCCTCAACCTGGGCACGGCGGGCATCGAGTATCTTTCCGGCGGCGACGGCAACGACAATTTCGATGGGACTTCGCAGACGGTTGCCCTGACGATCGACGGCAATCTCGGCGATGATGTCCTCCGGGGCGGCAGCGCCGACGACGACCTTTACGGCGACAACGGCAACAACTCCCTTTACGGCAATGGAGGCGACGACCGCCTTTACAGCGGCACCGGCAATGATATCTTGAACGGCGGAGCGGGTAACGATTACATGGCAGGCGGAGCGGGTAACGACACCTATTATGTTGATAGCCTGGGCGACGCCGTCTCCGAGGCATCAGGCGCCGGCACCGACAGAGTTTACGCCTCCGTCAACGAGACCCTTGACGCCAATGTCGAATACCTCTATCTGACTGGCACGGCGACCAAGGGGACGGGCAACACCCTTAGCAATTTGATTTACGGCAACGGTTCCGACAACATCCTGTTCGGTCTTGCCGGCAACGATTCCCTGTACGGCAATGCCGGCAACGACAATCTGACTGGCGGTGCAGGCATTGACTATCTGAACGGCGGCACCGGCCAGGACCGTCTCGTCTTTTCCGAATCCGGATCTGCCAACCGCGACACGATCGGCGACTTTTCCCATACGGACGACACGATCGTGCTGATGGACATCCTCGATGGCGCCGAGGATTCTTCCATCACAGGGCTCTCTTTCAATGACAGCAACGTGCTGTCCTCCAGCTGGTATTTCGAAGGCACCGGTTTCAACGGCAACGGAACCCAACTCAGTGGGATCTATAACGACACGACGACCGGCAGTATCTGGTACAACCCCACGAGTAATTCCGCCGGGGATTCCGAGTTGATCTGTATTGTCGGATCCGCAACGGCGGCTTCACTGGATAGCACCGATTTCGTCTATGCCGCATAAGGAGACTTCCATGTGCTTTTTCAGGAGGGGTGCGCAAACAGCGCGCCCCTTTCTGTTTTCCGTGAGGTGTACCACGCGATTTCAGAAGTCCAGTATGGCCAAAGCGCATAGGATGATGGATCTTGGGGGCATATTTCTCCAAATCAGTACTCATCGGAGAGAAATATGCTCTCAAGCCGTGAGAGACGGTTGGGGAAAAATTTTTTTACCTGACGGGCTCAGTAGTGCTGGTAATGTTTCTTGATGGTGGGATTCGCCAGATCCTCCGGGGCCAGCCTGGACAGGACATCCAGGGCGGTCAGATCCAGCTTCATTTTACGGATCTTCTTGTCGTACCGGGCGACTTTTTCATTAAGCTTCTTCCGATCTTCTCTCCGCATGAAGGGCTGTGAAGACAACAGCTTCTGAATGTCCCGACGAGCTTCGATCATCGCATCCAAGGCCTCCTTGAGGATATCACGGTGGCTCTTTTCCCCCCGCATTTCCTCTGCAGGCTGTGCCTGCTCCTGCGCAGTCGATTCCACCCTGCAGGGAAGGGGCTCAGGTTTATTTTTTTCCGGTTGCAGAGAAATCAGTTCTGCCGTCCGCCGATTGATCACCTGATAATTTTCCTTGGATCTGGCCTGTGTCTCAGTGGTTCGGATACAGACGTCCACGACAAATTCCCCCGTTTGTGTGGAAAAAGGGATGACAATGCTCGGGCTGTTCAAGATATGACGGATCGTATGGTCCCGGCCGAAGATGACGGAGGGGATGGCGGCAAAGACTTTTAGCCCCATCTTCTCCATGTTGGTTCGAGCCACGCCGGAAATCATGTTGGTAATCTCCCCCGCGGCATCGAGCACTTCCTGTGTGGTATCCGTGTACGTTTCCCCCAGCATGGATCCGGTGATTCCCCAGATGCACCCTTCGGTAAAGCTGATGGCCAGGGAGCCCGTGGCATCACCCGTGATGCCGATAATTCCGGATATATCCCCCTTCGCCGTGTCATCCTTCTTCAAAAAGGGTTTTCCGGGAACAGCCTCCATGAAGGCCATGGTCTTGATGACCTCCGTAGCACCATCCAGAAACGGATTGATAAATTTGACATCCATGCAATCAGGTCTCCCGCATTGGCAAATGTAATAAGGTCTTGATGTGCCTGTCGATCAGAAAAACCGGAAATACGGCCCCGGGGATTCAACAGGTGCCGCCGGTATGCTGCAAGCAATACCAATGCCATGACGAAGGCTTGATTGTTAACATCCCTGCGATGGGGGTTTCGTCGTGAACATGCGAACGAGAGCTTGAGGCGTGTCGACGAGAAAATCGGGAGAAACGGCTTCCAGGACGCTCCGCTCATGCCAGCCCCATGTCACCGCAACGCTTCTGATGCCCGCCCGTTGGGCTTCCCGGATATCGCCGGCGGTGTCTCCGACATAATAGACATCCTCCTTTGCGAACCCGGTCAAATTCCACGCATGAACGATCTTTTCCGTTTTGTTCAGAAGAAAATCCGCCCCCATGACCTCTTCGAAGCATTCCGATACGCCCATCCGGGCCAGCAGCACCTCAATGACCTCTCTGCTGTTGGAAGAGATGAGCATCAGCCGGTGCCGTTCGGCCAGGGTCAGTAGAATCGATGTCATTGCCGGCAGAGGCTTGATGAGGGATGTGTCGATGTGCGGACGCATCCTGGCCAGCTCGGCCAGAAAGGCGGATAGATCAATGCCCCGGCGGGCAAGCTCCTCGTAGAAGTTGTCCTGGTAAAGGGCCAGATAGTCCGCCCGCGTTGAAACAATCGGCCTTCCGATCGCATCGAGGCACTGGTGGACAACCGCCTCGTAGACATCCAGAGAATCAACGAGGACGCCGTCAAAATCAAAGAGGAGCAGTTTCTGAACGGGATCTTTCATGATTGTTCGAGGAAGAGTTTCTCCAGGGAGGACTCATAGGGAAAGCGGGCAACCCCGGCTTCGGAAATAATGGCTTCAATGTAACCGCCCGGGGTGACGTCGAAGGCCGGGTTGTAAACGCCCACACCGACGGGGGCTATCCGGACGCCCCGGATGGCCAGCACTTCCTCTTCAGGCCGCTCCTCGATGGGAATATCGGCACCGCTGGAAAGCTGCCGATCGATTGTGGACAGTGGGGCGGCAACGTAAAAGGGAATGCCGTGGGCATCGGCCAAAACCGCCAGGGAATACGTCCCGATTTTGTTGGCGGTATCCCCGTTGGCGGCAATCCGGTCAGCCCCCACCAGAACGCAGTCCACACGCCCCTGCTTCATGAGGAATCCTGCCATGTTGTCGGTGATCAGCGTGACCGGGATGTTTTCCTGCTGCAACTCCCAGGCGGTCAAGCGGGCCCCCTGCAGAACGGGCCGCGTTTCATCGGCAAAGACCTGAATGGTTTTCCCCGCATCGCGGGCCGCCCGGATCACGCCCAGCGCCGTCCCGTAACCGGCCGTGGCCAGGGCCCCGGCATTGCAATGGGTCAAAATGCGGGTTCCGTCGGGGATCAGGATCTGCCCGTTCCGCCCGATCCGCCTGTTGATGGCAACATCCTCCTCGGCCATTCTCAGAGCCTCGTCAACCAGTGCCTGCCGGACGTTTTCCGCCCCTCCCGCCATTGCTTCAGCCATGGCCCCGGCAAAGCATCCCTCCATCCGCTCAATGGCCCAGAACAGATTTTTCGCCGTCGGCCTTGCCGCGGCAAATTGATCGCACAGGGCTTCAAAGCCCTTCCGGAAGCCCTCAGGAGAATCGGCCGGCAGGGAAAGGGACCCCAGGGCGATGCCCATCGCCGCCGCCACCCCGATGGCCGGAGCGCCGCGAACCGTCAAATCCTTAATGGCCGTCAGCACCTCCTGATAGCGGGTGCAGACCAGAACGCGCTCCTCCACGGGAAGAGCCTGCTGATCCAGGAGAACGACGGAATTGTTTCTCCAGGAAAGAGTTGGAATCATGACGTTTTCCCTGAACTTTCCGGAATTTCGCGCCTCGTCATCCCGCCAGCATCTTTTTCAGGAGGTCGTTGATAATCTGGGGATTGGCCTTTCCCTGGGTCGCCTTCATGACCTGACCGACAAAATAGCCGAAAAGCTTGTCTTTCCCGGCGCGGTACTGGGCCAGCTGGCCCGGATTGGCCTCCAGGATCCCCGCAATTACCGCGGAAATAGAGGATTCGTCCGTGATCTGGACCATTCCCTTCTCTTCCACAATCACCGGGGCCGTTTTCCCCGTCTGATACATGACCTCGATGATCTCCTTGGCCATCTTGCCGCTGATGGTCCCCTGATCGATCATCCGGATCATCTCGCCCAAGGTGGCGGAAGAGATGGGGCAATCCCGGATGTCCCGCTTTTCCTCATTGAGGAAACGCAGCAGATCCCCCATGACCCAGTTGCTGGCCGCTTTCGGGTTTCCGGAGTGCCGGGCGGTCTCTTCATAATAATCCGCCAATCTACGGCTCGAGGACAGCACGCCGGCATCATAGGGGGGGATGCCGTATTCGCGCACGAAACGCTCGCGTTTCTCCAGGGGCAATTCAGGCTGCTCCTTGAAAACGACTTCCACCCATTCCGCAGATATCCGGATCGGCACCAGGTCCGGATCCGGGAAATAGCGGTAATCATGGGCTTCTTCCTTGCTGCGCATGGAGTGGGTCACCCCCTGGCTGTCGTCCCAGAGGCGCGTTTCCTGAACCACCGTTCCGCCTCCTTCCAGGATGTACTGCTGTCTCTTGATTTCATATTCCAGGGCACGCTGGACATTGCGGAAGGAATTCATGTTTTTCAGTTCCGTCCGGATTCCGAACTCACTGATACCCTTTGGCCGGAGAGAAACGTTGGCGTCGCAGCGGAAGCTGCCTTCCTCCATGTTGCCGTCGCAGATTTCGAGATACACGAGGATCTCATGGAGCCGGTGAAGATAGGCCGCTGCCTCCTCGGCGCTGCGCATGTCAGGTTCGCTGACGATCTCGATCAGCGGCACCCCGGTCCGGTTGAGATCCACGTAGCTCCATGGATTATGGGAGTCATGGATGAGCTTGCCGGCATCCTCCTCCATGTGGATGCGGGTCAGACCGATCCGCTTCTTCCCGCTCTCCACTTCGATGTCCACATGGCCGAATTCCGCCAGGGGACAGGCGTATTGGGAGATCTGGTACCCCTTTGGAAGGTCGGGGTAGAAGTAATTCTTCCGGGCGAAGCTGCATCCCTCGTTGATCCGGCAGGAGGTGGCCAGGGCCATCTTAATCCCGAATTCAACCACCTTCCTGTTCAAAACTGGCAGCACGCCGGGCATACCCAGGCATACCGGGCAAGTGTGACGATTGGGCGCCGCTCCGAACTGAGTGGAGCAGCCGCAGAAGATCTTGGATTCCGTCAGCAGTTGGGCATGGACTTCCAGCCCGATTACAGGTTCATATTCCATTAGAGGTTCGGCCTCCTCTTTTCGATTTGGGCATGCCTTTCATAGGCTGAAGATATCTGAAGGAGCTTACCCTCTTCAAAATGCCCCGCCACGAATTGCACGCCGATGGGCAGCCCTTTGTTCGAATAGCCGCAGGGAAGAGAAATTCCCGGAATGCCGGCAAGATTTGCAGAAATGGTGAAGATGTCGGAAAGATACATCCCGATCGGATCGTCCATCTTCTCTCCGATTTTGAAAGCGGGCGTCGTGGTGGTGGGGGTCAGGATCACATCACAATCCTTCAGGGCCTCATCAAAATCCTTCCTGATCAGCCCCCGCACCTGGGACGCCTTTTTGTAATAGGCGTCATAATACCCTGAAGAAAGGGCGTACGTTCCGAGCATGATGCGCCGCTTCACCTCCGCACCGAAACCCGCCGACCGCGTCTTCTTGTACATGTCGAGAAGATCCCGGCATTCGGCTGCCCGGAATCCGTATTTGACGCCGTCATAACGGGCCAGGTTGGAGCTGGCCTCTGCCGGCGCTATGATGTAATATACCGCCACGCAGTAATCCGTGTGGGGGAGGGAGATTTCCAGGCATTTCGCCCCCATTCCCTCCATGGTCTTGATGGCCTGCTCGACGGCCGCCCGCACTTCGGGGTCAATTCCCCCGACAAAGTATTCCCTTGGAATTCCCACCGTCCAGCCGTCTACGCCCCGGTTGAGATAATCGAGGTAATCGGGAACATCCACCGGGACCGAAGTGGATTCCCTTGGGTCATGGCCGGCAATGACGTTCATCAGGATGGCACAGTCCTCCACATCCTTCGTGAAGGGTCCGATCTGATCGAGGGAGGAGGCGAAGGCGATGAGGCCGAAGCGGGAAACCCGGCCGTAAGTGGGCTTCATCCCGACAACGCCGCACAGGGCCGCGGGCTGACGGATGGAGCCGCCCGTATCCGATCCAAGGGCCGCGATGCACTCATCGGCAGCGACCGCCGCGGCGGAGCCGCCGCTGGAACCGCCCGGTATCCGCTTTAAATCCCAAGGATTCCGGGTAACACCGTAATAGGAGGTCTCCGTTGACGAACCCATGGCGAATTCATCCATGTTCGTTTTCCCCGTAAAGACGGCCCCCGCCTCGCGCAGTTTGACGACCACTGTTGCATCGTAAGGGGGGACGAAGTGTTCAAGGATGCGGGAGCCACAGGTCGTTCGGACCCCCTGAGTGCAGTAAATGTCCTTCAGGGCAACGGGGATTCCGGTCAGCGCCTTGATTTCACCGGCCCGGATCCGCTGGTCGGCGATATTCGCCTCTTCCAGGGCCGATTCTCGCATCAGGGTTATGTAGGCATGGACCTTCTCCTCCACGGCATCGATGCGGCTGAAGACGGACCGGACAATGTCTGTGGACGTTACGTCCCCGCTTTTTATTTTATCCTGTAATTCGTGAATGGTCGATGAATAAAGTTCCATAGGCTCCTCTTTGCGGGACAGAACATGATCCGGGGCGTTGGAAAACCTTTCGGCACCCTCTCTTCCGTCCCGATATCTGCCCGAATTCGTTTACTCGATCACCTTGGGCACCCGGAAAAATTCACCCCGGGGATCCGGTGCATTGGCCAGGGAAAGATCTTGGGAAAGGGACTCCTGCACCCTGTCTTCCCGAAAGGCGTTGCTCAGGGAAATGGCATGGCTCAGGGGCTCCACCCCGGCCGTATCGACTTCATTGAGCTTATCCATGTAAAGCAGAATATCGTTTAACTGACCGGTGAACAGTTCCTCTTCGGCTTCCGAAAATTCCAGCCGTGCCAGATGGGCAACGTAGGCCACTTCTTCCCTTGTGATTTTCAATGCGGCTCACCTCAGATTGACTTCAAAAATCTCCGCTCTTTTCTACACGGCTTCGATTTTAATACGGAATCGTCACCTATCACAACTGCCGGGGAAAGGCAAAATATTTCCCGAAACGCCAACCCGCCCCGACCTTTGTCCGGCAACAGCATCCTTTGCCGGAACCTTTCATTCCCACCGTGGCCATTTCAGATCGCGGGAAATCGGAAGGCGGCCCGCCCTGTGTTGTCGTGTGCTTTTTCAAGGTCTTCTTCCTTCCGAAAGCCTTGATCGGGATGGCGCCTCCCCGATTAGCCGGGAAGATGGGTGACACTCCCGGTTCTCTCTGTCCGATTGATCTTTCCTTTCCATGGGTTATCAATCTTGTGGATTTTCCGTCTTTGACCGCCGGGGCACTCCGGTTGCGGGGCATCCGGATCTGATAAATGATTTGACAATCCTCTGTTTCCCTATGTATAACCAATTGAAATTTATTGGAGTGGATCAGTTCATGTTTAACATCGGCATGCAGGAACTTTTATTGATTGCCGCCGTGGCGCTTCTCGTTGTCGGGCCGAAGCGGCTGCCTGATGTGGCCAAGTCTCTGGGCAAAGGGCTGGCCGAGTTCCGAAAAACCGCCGAGGGTGTAAGCGACAGCCTCAAAGGCACTCTTCAGGACGATGAGCCGCAGTCTCCGCAAAAAGAGGGAGAAAAGGCTGAAGACAAAGCCGCCGAGGAGAAAAAGCTTGAGGGAACAGCCTCCAATGGTTGACTCCAGCATCCCGAAATGAACCCAACCCGGCTCCACTCCGCCCTCCTCTTTCCCTGCCGTGAAGCCCATCAATCCATTTACAGAAAAGGAGAATATCCGGACGGCACGGAAAGGAACAGTCCAGAAGAAGGATGTACGCCGCGATGCCGCCGGCAGACGCTCATGGGGGAAGGGAAACTCTGAGAATGAACGGGAAGAACCGAAACGACTAAAGTCCAGAGGATAGGAAGCGCACCTCTTTCAACGCCTATTGTGAACAATTCCGCCTGAAAACTTATGACCTTACCCGCTGATGAAAAACTACCGTTAACGGCCCACCTGGAAGAGCTGCGCAAGCGCTTTGTCCACGTCCTCATTGCTCTGGCAATCGGATTTGCCCTCTGTTACACCTTCAAGGAAGAGCTTTTCCGGATCGTGACCCTCCCCCTGATCGAGGTCATGCCCAAAAACAGCTTCATGGTCTTTACGTCTCTGCCGGAAGCCTTCTTCACGTATATGAAGGTCTCCTTCTTCGCTTCACTGATTCTGACAAGCCCCTACATCCTGTTGGAAATCTGGAAATTCATCTCTCCCGGCCTCTATCCACAGGAAAAGAAATACGTTTTTCCTTTCGTCTTTCTTTCCACCCTCCTGTTCTCCGCGGGAGTGCTTTTCGGATATTTCGTCGCCTTGCCGCCGGCCTTCAAGTTCTTCATCTCTTTTTCCTCTGAATTCCTGAAACCCATGGTCACCATGCGGGAGTATCTCGGACTCGCTCTGAAATTGTTATTGGCCTTCGGGCTCTGTTTCGAATTGCCGGTCTTTGTCTTTTTTCTGGCCAAGATCGGCGTAGTCAATGCCCGGATGCTCTCCTCTCAGCGGCGCTATGCCATCCTGCTGATCTTTATAGCCGCCGCGGTGCTCACGCCGTCACCGGATCTCATCAGCCAGCTGCTTATGGCCGGCCCTCTGCTGGTTCTCTACGAGATCAGCATCCTGGTCGCCCGCTTTGCCGTGCGCAAACCCCGCGCCAGCAGGAAGAAGGCGCATGTCGAGGAAAGCAGGGAAGTCTCGGAAAGCGGCCCGGAAGTAACCGGAGAGCAGGATGAATAAGCCTCCCTTTTATCCCCCCTGGGCAAAGCGGGGCGCTGAAGGCGGCATTCTGATCGGGCTCATTCTGTTCCTCCTGCTGGGCCTGCTGGTGGGCAGCAGCATCCTCTACTACGTCGTGCTCCGGGATCTGCCGAGCATTGCCGCCTTGAAGGAGTACCATCCGAGCATCACAACCCGGGTTTACGCCGACAACAATGAACTGATCGACGAATTCTACCTGGAAAACCGCAAGCTGGTTAAATTCACCGACCTCCCACCCGTCATCATCCAAGCGGTCCTTTCGGCTGAGGATTCCCGCTTTTTTGAGCACAAGGGCTTCGACATGCAGGGCATTTCCCGCGCCTTTTTCCGGAACCTCAAGGCAGGGAGAATTGTGCAGGGGGGCAGCACCATCACTCAGCAAATTGCCAAAAGGCTCTATCTCTCCCCCGAAAAAAGCTACAGTCGAAAGCTCAAGGAAGCCGTCCTGGCCTTCAAGATCGACCGCTCCCTTTCCAAAGAGGAGATTCTGAACATCTATCTCAACAACATCTACATGGGACACGGCGCCTATGGCATCGAAGCGGCGGCCGAGGTCTACTTCGGGAAGAAAACAAGGGACCTCACCCTTTCCGAAGCTTCTCTTCTGGCCGGGCTGCCCAAGGCTCCGTCCAATTACGATCCTTACGCCAATTATGAGGGGGCCCGGCGGCGTCAGGCTTATGTCCTGGCTCGAATGGTGGAAGAGGGCTACATCAGTGAAGAAGAGAAAAACCTCGTCATACAGGCACCCCTGCTTCTGAGATCGATCCGGCCCAACGACCGGCCCGCCGCCTATTTTATCGAAAATATCCGCCGTTACATCCAGGGGACATACGGAAGTGACGCCCTGTACCGGGAGGGCCTTGAGGTTTACACCACTCTGGATCTCCGAATCCAGCAGGCCGCCCGGAACGCCGTGGAACAGGGGCTTCAGGAGCTGGAAAGCCGCCAGGGATACCGCCCGCACAGTGTTCAGGGCGCGCTTCTCTGCATGGATGCCCGGACGGGAGCCATCCGGGCCATGGTTGGCGGCAGGGATTTCAGCAAAAGCGAATTCAACCGCACCACCCAGTCGCGCCGGCAGCCGGGCTCCTCCTTCAAACCCATCATTTATACGGCGGCCTTCGACCGGGGGCTGACTCCAGCCACCACTATCGACGACTCTCCCATCTCTTTCACGGACAATACGGGGCGGGTCTGGACCCCTCAGAATTTCGACGAGGAATTCCGGGGGCCGATCTCCCTGCACAAAGCCCTTGTTCAATCCCGCAATGTGGTCACCATCAAGCTGCTGCAGGAAATCGGAGTGGACTACGCGATGGCATATGCCGTGAACATGGGTATTTCCTCACCGCTGGCCAGGAATCTCTCCCTTGCCCTGGGCTCCTCCGCCGTGACCCTGCAGGAACTGGTTCGGGCGTACGGAGTCCTGGCCAATGGGGGCCGGATCGTGGAGCCTTTCATGATCAAGAAGATCGTAGACCGCACCGGAAACATTTTTGAAGAGCATCCGGTCAAAGCGGAGCAGGTCATCGATCCCCGGGTCGCCTTTCTGACGACTCATATCCTGCAGGATGTCGTAGAAAGCGGGACCGGTCAACGTGTAAAAAGCATCAGCCGCCCTGTCGCCGCCAAGACCGGGACAACCGATGACGTGCGGGACGCCTGGTTCGTGGGTTATACCCCGTCGCTTGTCACCGGCGTCTGGGTCGGCTTCGACCAGCAGCGCACCCTGGGCAGCCATGAAGTTGGAGGCCGGGCCGCAGCACCGATCTGGCTGTACTGCATGGAGCAAGCCCTGGCCGGCATGCCCGCGGAAGCTTTTCCCGTTCCGGAAGGGATTGTCTTTGCCAGGAGGAGCGAGGGGGCAGCCCTGGAAGCCTTTATTGACGGAACAGTACCGCCCGGCTGGATCCCTCTTCTCCCCGAGGACCCCTCCGCGGACACGGAAGAGAATCCCGATGGGAAGGGTGATTCGCCGTTCCTGCATGACGGACCTGCTGCATTGGACAGCGACTCCATGGAGAAGAAACGGCCGCAAGGCAGGACGAAGACGGAACCATGAACGGCTGG
>JAVETB010000150.1:0-3617 GCA_034006265.1 Syntrophus sp. (in: bacteria)
CAGAAATGTTCCGGGAATTTCCGTGAAACCGAAATTGGGAATTTCACATTGTTCAAGGAAAGCATCGACCTTCAGGTTTTCCAGGGGATAGGACAGTGCCTTGAGCATGACCAGGGCTTTGGCCGTGTCGCTGAGCGTGGAGTGATGATAACCGAAACCGGAATCGGCATTTCTGAATTCCAGAATCAAGCGGATCATCTGACTTTCAAGTAAGGGATCGCCCTCGTTCTTGAAAATGCGGTAGAGATCAACGAGGTAGACCATTTTCCTGAAAATGGAGAGGATTTCCACCGGAAGCTGATCGGCATGGATGCGGTCTTGTCGGACGTGTTTGAGGATGTAGGGCCGGGGATTGTAAAGTTGCTCAGCATTGAGCAACCGAAGGCTTTTCAGGGAATAGAAGGCGGCGAAGACGCTGTCATAGGAACCATCTTCATGCTGCATCTTCTGTAGGTACGCCGCCGTCTTTGTATCTTTCAGCGGAGCGCCGAGCCAGTTCATGATGGATAAGGCAAAGAACGTGTCTGAACCGTTGGGTTCCTCTAGTTTGTAAAAACAGTACCCTCCCTCGTGACACCGTCGGTCCAGCAAGTAATCCAATATTTTCTGTTGCATATAGATCACCATTCTTAGGCATTCAGCTGAAGATTTGCCAAGGCAATCAAAAAGTTGTTGATCCGTTATGAGTGGATCCCATAACCAGCGGTCCCTTTATAACCTCGTTGAAAAGGATTTCCAAAGAGAGCCGCTTTGCCCAGCTCGGCTTCAATTTCCAACAGTCGGTTATATTTGGCGATGCGTTCGCTGCGGCAGGCGGAACCGGTCTTGATCTGTGCCCCGCCCATAGCTACCGTGAAATCGGCAATAAAGGCGTCTTCCGTTTCACCGGAACGATGGGAAACGACATATCCCCAACCAGCCTTACGACAGAGATTGATCGCTTCGATGGTTTCCGTTACGGTGCCGATCTGGTTGAGCTTGATCAGGACGGCATTGGCTGTTTTCTCCTGAATTCCGCGGGTAATGTATTGGGTGTTGGTTACGAAAATATCGTCCCCGACAATCTGAATCTGATCCCCCTGTTCCGCCGTTTGCCTGCTGAAGCCCTTCCAGTCGTTTTCGGCAAGGCCGTCTTCAATCGAGACAATGGGATACTTCTTGATCCAGTCTTTATAGATCGCAATCATCTCCTCGCTGTTTTTTGTCCCCTGGTTTGATTTTGTCAGGCAATAGGCGCCGTTCCCGAAAAAAGAACTGGCGGCAGGATCCAAGGCAATGGCAACATCCTGACCAGGCTTGAAATCAGCCGCTTCAATGGCCTGAAGAATCAACTCGCAGGCCTCTTCGTTGCTCTTCAGGTTTGGGGCAAATCCGCCTTCATCGCCCACGCTCGTGGCATATCCCTTTTTCCCCAGGATCTCTTTCAGGGCGTGAAAGGTCTGGGCGCCGTACCGAAGGGCCTCGGCAAAGGATGGGGCGCCGATGGGCATGATCATGAACTCTTGAAAATCGACACTGTTGTCGGCGTGTTTCCCGCCGTTCAAGATGTTCATCATGGGGACGGGGATACGAAGGGCGCCCACTCCGCCCAGATAGGAATAAAGCGGGTAGATCGGCTGCAAGCGCCGCCGCGCGTGCGACAGCCATGGAGACGCTTAAAATGGCGTTGGCCCCGAGTCTTCCCTTGTTTGGCGTCCTGTCCAGCGAAATCATGAGATGGTCGATTTCGGCCTGATGGGCCGGATCTCTGCCGATCAAGTGCGGGGCGATGAGTTCATTCACACTGGTGACGGCCTTTAATACACCCTTGCCGCCGTATCGAGTTAAATCGCCATCGCGCAATTCGACGGCTTCATTCTCACCTGTTGAAGCGTCGGAAGGACAGGACGCGGCGGCCACGATGCCGCTGTCCAGTGCGACCATTGCCCTGATCGTGGGATTGCCTCGTGAGTCAAGAATTTCCATTGCCCGTATGTCTTTGATCTTTGCTGTCATGATTGTTTCCCCTTTCCCTGTTATCAATAGAATGTTGATGACCAGCGGGTCTTGCAGGCTTTTTGGAAGGCCGTCCCACCCTTTTCTCCTAAGATTCCAGGCGCTCCGACGCCTCCTTGAGTTCCGCCATGATCCGCCGAATTTCCTCGCTCTGGCCTCCTGTTTTTGAAAGAAGGGCATCGATGGTTGTCAGTTCATCCCGCACGTAACCGACAGCCTGTTCCTTCATGGATTCAATGGCGGCATTGATTCGTTTTTCCCACTGGTATGCCAGGCGGGAGAGATTCATCTCCACCTCCTGCGGAAGGCCCCGGACAAAGTGCCATTCGAAGGCTTTGCGGAATAAAAACATGGGAATAAGAAACCAGATCAAATCGAGATGGATGTCAAAGGATTTCGTGGCGATAATGTCGGGATGCTCCGGTTCCGCCACGTCGATGTTCCAGTCCACCTCGGCCAGACGGATGCCCAGAACCTTCTGGATGTTCTCATCAAGGAACTTCCGGAAAGCGGCCAGGGAACGGGAAAAACTTGCGTGAGATTTCTTCAGGGTTCCAAAAAAATGTGGAGACTCGGATCGTGAGATTTTCCACATTTCTTCCGTCATGACTTCCGACGTCCACGCTTCAAAGTGCCGCGACAGTTGCCAGAGATTCCCC
Source organism: Syntrophus sp. (in: bacteria) (assembly GCA_034006265.1). GTDB lineage: Bacteria > Desulfobacterota > Syntrophia > Syntrophales > Syntrophaceae > Syntrophus. The sequence continues at coordinate 2,655 of JAVETB010000150.1, forward strand.
TTCCAAGTGGGAATGTCCTTTTCCAGTCTGGCTGTGGTCTTTTCTAAAAGGGGTTTGTAAAACCGGTCCAGATAGGCCTTGAGCATAGGCCTCGTCTGCAGTGCGTTTTCACGGGCGATAAGTCCAAGCTCTTCCCGCATGAGTTCCTCGTTGACCTGTTCATTGAGGATCTGGGCCCGCAGTCCCTCCCGATCCGAATCGGCCTGAAGGGCCGTCTGCAGTGCGATGTCCAGGTAGCCCAGGATGCTTCGCAGAAGGGACTTAGTCTTGTGCCGGAGGATCCTCTGGAATTCACTGTCCCGGTTGCTCGACAGGCTCTGCAGTATTTCCCGCTCAATTCGCTGCTTATGATGTTCCGTATCGACTTGCGTGGAATAGAGGTAAAGGGGAAAATCCCGATTCAGTTCCCGCTGCAGGGTCTGGTGGAAAAAGGCGATCACTTCGTCCTGCTGCTCCGTCGAGAGCAGGTCCGTTTTGGTCAGCAACAGCAGGATGTTGGGGGTGTACTGGGTCAGTTCCCGAATCAGCTCCAGGTCGTTTTCCGAGAGGGGCCGGTCGGAACTGACGGCCATCAGGGCCGCACCCACTTCGGGGAGCCAGTTTTCCGCAGTTGATTTATGGTAGGTGAAAACACTTCCCAAACCCGGGGTATCCACCAGCCGGAGGCCGGCATACGGCTTCAGAGAGGGAAGTTCGATGTCCACCACTTCGACATTTCGCCGATTGTTTGGATTTTGTGCTTCCGATGTATAATCGGGAAGATCTGCAAGTGTCACCTCGGTAACAGACCCGTCAAAATGGCGGACTTGTACCCGCTCCTTTTCCCCGTATTGCAAGCGGGTAATTGCCGTCGTGACCGGGATGGCGCCCACGGGAAGGACTGGTTTGCCCAGAATACTGTTGAGAAAGGAACTTTTTCCTGCCTTGAACTGACCGAGGATGGCCACGTCGATGGGCCTGTTC
>JAVETB010000151.1:0-3600 GCA_034006265.1 Syntrophus sp. (in: bacteria)
CCTCTCTATGACCGTGGCGTATCCGTCCGGTCATGGTTCAACGCCTACGTGACGGCATACATCGAACGCGACGTTCGTCAGGTTCTCAAAGTTCAAGAGTTGGAAACTTTCCAGCGTTTTGTTCGTCTCTGTGCGGGGCGTACGGGACAACTACTGAACTACTCCGCTCTGGCCGCAGACTGCGGCATTACCCACAACACGGCCAAGGCATGGTTATCCGTGCTTGAAGCCGGCTACATTGTGTTCCAGCTTCGCCCACATCATGTCAACTTCAATAAGCGGTTGATCAAGGCGTCAAAACTCTATTTTTATGACGTCGGCCTTGTGTCCTGGTTGCTTGGGATACAAACGCCGGAACAGATGGAAACACATCCGCTGAGAGGAAGCATCTTTGAAACCTTTGTCGTTGCCGAGGTGATGAAATTTTTTTTTAATCGCGGCGAACGGCCGAATCTCTATTTCTGGCGGGACAGTAGCGGCCTTGAGGTTGATCTCCTTATCGAAAATGCCGGCCGGACTATCCCTGTAGAAATCAAATCGGGGAAGACCATTGCGCGAGATTTTTTCTCCTCCTTAGAAAAGTGGATGTCCCTGGCAGGAGAAAGGGCACTCGATCCTACCTTGATCTATGGCGGCAAGGAATCATACTTCCATAAAGGGATCCAGATCCAGTCCTGGCAAAAAGTGAATATTAATTTGCAAGGAACGAAAAAAGCACCGCTTTAGCCTTTTCCGCCATTGAACAGCGCTTGAATGTTTTTCAACGGCAACACATCGACCTCATTGGAAACCGGATAAGAATCTTCTCCCGGATAGATAATAAAGCCTTTCCTGCACTGCAGATCTTCGAGCGAACTCCAGAATCCTCTTGAAGCTTTTGGACTTAGGGAATATTTGATTTCGATGGCTATCGGATCATTTTGATCACTGATAAGGAGGAGATCAACTTCTGCGCCGACTGCTGTCCGATAAAAGTAAGTTTCCCAGGTCGGGGGTGCAATTCCGATAATCTGTTCAATAACGAAGCCCTCCCATGAGCTGCCCAATGTCGGATGATTGTGCAATTCTTCATAATTTCTCACTCTCAACAAATTGTGCAGCAATCCTGAATCTCGGATGTAAATTTTCGGCGATTTGGTAACGCGCTTTTTTATGTTGGGATAATAAGGCTGGAGCTGGCGGACAATAAAGGTATCTTCAAGAATATCGAGATATTTTTTGATTGTCGGGGCGGATAGATTCATGCTGGCAGCGATCCGGCTGGCATTCCAGAGTTGTCCATGGCAATGGGCAAGCATCGTCCAGAATCGACGAAGCTGAACAGCGGGCACATGGATTCCAAGCTGGGGAATATCCATCTCCAGGTAAGTTTTGACAAACGCCTCTCTCCAGGCGAATCGTTTATCATCACTGTCCGCCAGAATACTTCCTGGGTAACCACCGTGAAGCCAGAGCTCCTGAGCTCTTTCATGTCCGATTTCCGTAAGCAAAAAGGGCGTCAGCTCATGGTATATGATTCTGCCGGCCAGGCTTTCCGAGGCTTTGCTGCTCAGTTCCGGTGATGCAGAACCTAGGATGAGAAAACGGCCCGCTTTCCGATTTTTGTCAGAGATGGTCGTACAAAAAACGGCCGAGAAGTGGATTTCTATGCGCGGAACAGCATTTCAGGCAAGAGGTCACTGATCCAGGTATGCTGGGAGATGTCAGATAAAAAGACCTTCGAAAGGGAACTTCAAGGATTGAAAGGCGTTATGGATGGCAGCCTTTCTTTTTCCTTATTGGGGTTGACTGTTTTATAATATGACATCATAATGAATACAACTAATGCCAGCATGCCGGTGGAGCCATGACCATGAAAAAGATCATCATCGATACGAATTTTTATGTCGCTTTCAAAAGAGGGGATGAAGCTGCCATTCAAGCCTTGAAGAAGGCTGAGTATATAGCCGTAAACACGGTAATCCTGGGTGAATTGCTGGCTGGTTTTCGCGGCGGCAGCAAAGAAAAACAGAATCGGAAGGAACTTGATGCGTTTTTCGATTCGCCCCGCGTTGACCTTCTTCCAATTGATGATGGAACGGCTGAATTCTATGCACAAATCTTTGCTGAATTGAAAGAGAAAGGTCGTCCAATCCCAACAAACGACCTGTGGTTGGCAGCATCAGCCTTGCAACATGGCTTGGCGCTGGCAACTTATGACAGCCATTTCAGTAATATCATTGGCCTTCTGTTGGCCAGAAGAATGGTATAGGAGAAAGCACCATGGCTACAATGACTTTACGCGGTATCGACGAACGGCTTGCCGTGGCATTGAAAGAACGCGCCCGGAAAGAGGCTACCAGCATCAATGCCGTGACGCTCAGACTTCTTAAGGAATCTCTGGGATTGGAGAAGGAAAAACGGAGAGTTCTGTATGTTGACCTTGATCATCTAGCTGGTACATGGAGCGCTCAGGATGCTGCCGAGTTTGAGAAAGATACGGCCCTGTTCGAAACCGTAGATGAGGATCTTTGGAAATAAGGAGGAAGAGCCAGGTCTTAGGGCCGAAAATATTGTATCATTTTAAAAGTACCCATGCGGTGAGCAAACCTATGAAATTATCCAGCCAGATAAAAACGATCAGCTACTTGAAGGCCCATGCCGCTGAAATCATTCGGACCATGGAGAAAGAGAGGAAACCGCTTGTAATCACTCAGAACGGCGAAGCCAAGGTGGTCATGCAGGACATTGAAAGCTATGAACAAACCCAGGAAACCCTTGCGTTGCTGAAAATCCTGGCCTTGGGCAGCCGTCAGATCGAGGCAGACAAAGTGGAATCCGCCGCCGATGTGATCCAGCGTCTTCGCGAACAGCGGAGTGATCGCTAACTCTGGGAGTTCAGGTTCAAAGCTATCGTTAGACTTATTTATGGGATGGGAAACCCGGGAAAAGTTCCAATGGGCCTTTTAATTGAAAAGATAGCGGAAATTGCGCAGCGATTTCAGGTTGCCGATTTATATGTTTTCGGAAGCCGGGCAAAAGAAATAGCCGCCCGCTTCAGGCAGGAGACGGAAACGGAGTGCCGAAGCGTTTTCCCTCAACAGGGAGGCGATTCCGATGTGGATATCGGGGTCATGCCGAAGCCCGGGGTGAGGCTTACGGCAAAAGAGCGTGTCTGCCTGATGGTGGAATTGGAAGATCTCCTGGAAGTCAACCGCGTGGATCTGGTCATCCTCCCGGAGGCGGATCCATTTCTCGCACTGGAGGTGATCCGCGGCGAGTTGATCTATTCGGAAGACCTGGATCGGCAGGCCCGGTATGAGCTTTATGTGCTCCGCCGTGCCGGGGACCTTCTGCCCTTCAAACAGCAACGCTTACGCATGATTCTGGGAATTGGGGAGGAATAGATGAAAAGCGCCCTGATTCGTGCCGCCATTGTTCTGGAAAAAGCGGCATGGATAAACAACATGATTTCTGCTATCCGAAAACTTCCTTTGGTCGACTTTCGGGAATTTATTGCAGATTCTCGCACGCCTGCGGCTGCAGAATCTTATCTTCGACGGGCCTTGGAATCTCTTCTGGATATGGTACGCCATATTCCGGCAAAAGGATTTGCCATTA
>JAVETB010000152.1:0-3558 GCA_034006265.1 Syntrophus sp. (in: bacteria)
GTTTTATGAGGGCGAGGAATGCGGCCACAAGCGCAAATTCAGCGACACGCTCCTGATCTTCCGTCTCAAGGCGCTCCGGCCCGAGAAGTACCGGGAGCGGGTCGAAACGGAAGTGAAGGGCCTGAAAATCATCGCGTACCTGGGCAACCCGCCCGCAGACGGCGACATGAAGGTCAACCTTGGCGAAGAACCCAAAGACTGATTACGTTTTCGACTTCACGGTGTTTGGCCCCACGGCCAACCGCTTCAACTGGTGCGCGCCTCCGGGGCTCACCGGCATCGTGGAGAAATGCGCCATGGGGGAGCGGGGCACCGGCAAGACGGACGCGGGCATCGGCTCCATGACCCATCACGCCCTGCGGCAGCCGGAGGAGAGCCGGCCCATCCCCTGGGTTATCGTCAGGGACACCTGGGCCAACCTGGAGCGCACCGTCCTGGAATCCTTCCTCAACCCCAGGCCCCACAGCTTCCCGGCCCAAATCCGGCCTTTTCTCAAGGTCAAGGACGGCGGCAGGTATATCGAACTTCCCGGCCTCTGGTACGCCTACCTGTTCGGCGTGGACAGCCTGAGAGACCTGGAAAAGCTCAGGATGCAGATCGGCGGCCTCTGGGTGGAGGAGCCGGCCCCGGCCGCCATCTCGGAGATCGGCGGCGGCATAGATGAATACGTGGTCACCCTGGGCAAAAGCTCCCTGCGCTATCCCTGCCAGTGGCAAGTCTGCCAGATCACCATGAACTATCCCGACGAGGAGCACTGGACCTGGAAGCGGTACGGCCAGAGCAGGCGGGAGGGCGTGCATCTCTTTCAAATCCGCAAGGGCGAGAATCCGGCCATCGGTGACGACTACTATCAGCAGATGGCCGAGGACTTCAAGGACAACCCCGGCCTCCTGCAGCGCCTGGTCCTGGGCCAGCCCGGCTTTGTGCCCCAGGGGGAGGTGGTCACCCCGGAGTTCGACCTGGACAAGCACAAGGCCAAGGTGGATTTCGAGCCCTATCCCGGCGTGACCGGCCTGCGCTTCTGGGACGGCGGCCTGAACCCCACCTGCATCTTCGGCCAGGTGACGCCCAGGGGCTACCTGCGCATCTTCCCCTACACCCTGGTGGGCCAGGGCATCGGCGTCAAGCAGCTTATCGTGGATTACGTCAAGCCCATCCTCCGGGAGCATTTCCGGGAGGTCAACCAGTGGCGGGACATCGGCGACCCGAGCATGGCGGCTAGGGACTCATCCGACTCCGAGCAATCCCCGGCCAAGGTCATCGAGACTGAGCTTAAAACCACCTTCGAGGCGGGCAGCGTGGAATGGACGGTGCGCCGGGAGGGGCTGAAAAGCGCCCTGAACCGGCAGATCGACGGCCTGCCCTGGATACAGATTTCGGCCTCCGAGCGCCAGCTTACCAGGGCGCTCCGGGGCGGCTGGCACTACCGCAAGGACGCCTCCGGGCGGGTGCTCCGGGACAAGCCGGTCAAGGACATCCACAGCCACCCGGGGGACGCGTTCAGCTACGGGGCGACGCGGATCCTCAACTACATGGACAAGGGCATCACGCACGTGCTTGATATGCCGCGCACCAGGACGCCCAGGGTGATCAGCGCCCATGACTGGCATCCGCTGGCAGGGAGATAGGGCATGAAAAAAACCCTTTATCAGGAAATTAAAAAAAGAATGGCGCTGCCCCTGTGGCCGGCGCACCTGGAAGGCTACTAAATGGAAGGGTTCCCAGGTCTGTGTGGCCTGTTGGCGGCGCATTCAGGATGATTGGTTTATAGGGAGATAACCGTTGACCCCCAAAGAACTGAAGGCCCTGCTGGACGAACTGAAGTCGGCCCGGTCCACCTGGCACAGCCATTGGCAGGACATCCGGGACTACATCATGCCCTACCGCCAGAGCTTCACCAGCAGCATTTCAGACGGCGCCAAGGCGATGGAAAAGCTGGTGGACGGCACCGCGGCCTATGCCCTGGTGCGCATGGCCCAGGGGCTACGGGGCCTGTATAGCTCCGAAGCCCTGCCCTGGTTCCGCCTAGGCCTGGAAGACGAGGATCTGGAGGACTCCTGGGAGGTCAAGGGCTGGCTGGAGGAGGTGGAGAAGAAGTTTTACGCCGCCTATGCCAAGAGCAACTTCTATTCCCAACTAACCGAGTGCTACCTGGACATCGGCGGCTTTGGTACCGCGGGCCTGTGGGCCGAGGAAAACGCCGAGCAGAGAGGCAAGTTGCATTTCCGGGCCCTGCCTCTGAATCAATGCTACTACGCGGTGGACCACCAGGACCGGGTGAATCTCATGGCCCGGGTGATGCGCCTGACAGCCCGGCAGATTCAGGGCTGGTGGCCGAACAATCTGGGCAAGAAAGTCGGCCGGGCGGTAGAGCAGAACAAATGGCTGGAGCAATTCGAGGTCGTGCACTTCATCTACCCGCGCATGAAAAGGGATGCCAGAAGCGCCCACAAGCGGAACATGCCCTGGGCTTCGGTGTACTTCCAGCCTGACGACCTGCATATCTTTGACGAAGGCGGTTTTCAGGAGTTCCCCGCGGCGGTGGCCAGGGCGCAGACCATGGAGGGCGAAACCTACGGCCGGGGCGCGGGAGTGCTGGCCCTGCCGGACACCAAGATGCTGAACCGCATGGAGGAGGATATTTTACGGGCCGGGGCCAAACGCATCGACCCGCCCCTGCTGCTGACCAATGACGCCCTGCTCTCGCCTCTGAGCTTCCGGCCGGCCGGGATCACGATTCTCAATGCGGCCAGCACAGAGGACAAGATCGCGCCCCTGCCGTTGGGCGGGGATTTGGGTTACGGCGACAATAAGGCGGACCAGAAGCGTTACGCCATCAAGCAAATATTTTTCAACGACCTGTTTGAGACCGTGGCCGCACCGGGGGAGACCGCGACCGCGGCCTTGAAGCGTATCCAGAAGCAGCTCCAGATGATCGGCTCGCTCTTGAGCCAGATTGAGACGGAATTGATCAATCCGGTGTTCGACCGGACCTTTTCCCTGCTGTGGCGGGCCGGAGAGATACCGCCGCCCCCCCCGGCACTCATGGGTCAGCCGATAAAGATCGACTACATCAGCCCCCTGGCCAAAGCCCAGAGGTCGGCGGAGGCCGAGGGCATCATGGCGGTGACCGAGTACGCCATGGCGGTGGCCCGGGTCAAGCCGGAAGCCGCAGACATAGTGGACTTCTCCGAGGCCCTGCGCACCCTGGCCGACATCTACGGCTTAAAGACCAAGATGGTGCGCTCGCCCGAGGCGGTAGCCGAAATCAGGGAAATGCGGCAGCAGCAGGAGCAGCAGGCCCAGGCCGCGGCTATGGCCGTCGAGGGCGCCAAGGCGCTGCCGGGCCTGGGCAAACAGATTGAGCCCGGAAGCCCGTTGCAGCTTTTGGCCGGGGGAATTGAGGGGTAATGGTCAATCAAGGAGGATCCGCATCCGATGCCTTGGATAACATCATCAAGGCCCTGGCCTTCGAAAAGGTGACGGAGCATCTGAACGCGGCCCTGACGACCGAGGCGAGGCCCCGGGAGAAGCGGCGCATCAGGATAGCCCTGAAGC
>JAVETB010000153.1:0-3416 GCA_034006265.1 Syntrophus sp. (in: bacteria)
CGCGATCCATCAGGTTCTGGCGCAATAGTCCCGGAACAGGATAATCTCCAGGAACGAAACTGAATGAAGACCGGAATCCGAGATGTTCTTCAATCTCCGCCAGGGGATAACAATTATTGAGGCCTTTAGCTGTTTCCACGTCATGGGTCAGGACAAGAGCGAACTTTTTCCCCTCCGGCCAACCAGTCCATCCTTCCGGAATTTTGCAGGCATTATAGTCAATAGGCCAAACTTTTGTATGCCAGGAGTGTATGCGGTGGACATAATACCTCCGCAATTGAATCTGTAACCGCCGGGGGATGAGGATTTTGAATGTATGGTAGGCTTTGTTTCGGAGCATAGGTTTGAAAGAAAGGAAGTCGTTTCAGTAAGATCTTTATACAGCTCCGCCCTCTCAGTTACATGGGCTGGTAAATCCGTAGCCGACGGATAAGGGCAAATAATGGCTCTTATTAGAACTTCAAGATTTATTAGTTCCTTATCAAGTAATTATCAAGCAAAAAGGTAGCTGCAGCTACCTGATCGGCAAGCTCGCTAACCCATATGGCGGTAAAGTAACCGGCCCATCAGGTTCAACATGGGGATGGGGAGCTTGCTGAATATCTTCTTGTGGAAAGGTCTGACGATGTTGGGTGTTTTAATGAAGGTGTCGTTTCGCAGGTCGTACCGGTAATAGCGAATGACTTGTTCCTGCGCACCCCAGCCCATCTTGAAATGCCGGAGACCGTCATTTCCCGGTTCTGTCCTTCCCAGGCAGTGGCTCCCGTATCCATGATCCCGGCCCCAGCGGATTGCTTCCCACATGACCAGGTTACTCGCCCGGAGATTCTGAAAGGTCCGATCCGAAGCCCCATACTTGTAAAGGATCTGATCACCAAACGTGAAGTAGACGTTGGCCGCGATCGCTGCACCCTGCAGAGAAGCCAAAACGATAAAGCCCATATTCCGCATAAAGATGCGTTCGTGAACGCACTGGAAGAAATGCCGGGGCTGTGGGGGAAGGCCGTGATATTTCCGCGTCAGCGCATTCAGACGGCAGAAAGTCTGCAACGCATCCTGTGAGGTGGAGATGGTGACTTCAATATTCTGTTTTTCCGCCTTCTTTATGTTTCTCCGCGTTGCTGCGGAAAATTTATCTATCCCAATGCTTCCTAAATCGAGAGTATGGGCATAATGCCATTCGGAGGGCTTTGCCTTGTCTAAAAAATCTCTCCCCCCTCTCAATTCCAGGTAGCGCCAGTGGCGCTCTTTTCCGAAGGCAATCGCAGCGGCGAAAAGTTTCTGGAATTGTGTTTTGTCCGCCACAATCGGTTCGCAATAGTCGGAGAAGGGGAGGGAAACGCCCCTTTTTCCGGTAAGGTAACTATTCACCTCCATGACCGGGAGGAGGGCTTGCAATGCATCCTGCTTCCGGATTGTGAAATAGGCGGGTTCGTAATGATAAGATTCTCGAAGGACCTCAGCCCAGTTCGTTGTATGGAAAAAGGAGCTGTCCGGAGTCCGGTTGAGAACCTCATTCCAGTCTTTCTGTTCGGTAGGGTTGAGGATCTCTATCTTACCCACAGAACCCCTTGATTCCATCAGCGACGAAAGAAATCTGTTCAGCGGTCAATTCCGGGAACATTGGGAGCGAGACGAATTCAGCAGCGCACCGCTCTGCCACAGGGAAACTCCCCTCGGCATGGCCGAGATCCTGATAGGCCTTCTGGAGATGCACCGGAACCGGGTAGTGGATTCCGCAGGAGATTCCTTTTTCAGCAAGATGGGCCATGAGGCTGTCCCGTTTCGAGGTCCGGATGGCGTAAATGTGATAGATATGGCGGGCATAGTCCGCCTCTGTGGGGACAATGATGCCGGGCACCCCCCGGAGAAGCTCATTGTAGAGATGGGCATTCTGCCGCCGGGCGTTGTTCCAGTCTTCCAGGTGATTCAGCTTGACCGACAAAACGGCGCCCTGCAGACCATCCATGCGGGCGTTCCAGCCGATCATTTCATGTTCGTACTTGCGCGCCTGCCCATGATCGCGGAACATGCGCATCTTTTCCGCCAAAGCCTCGCTATTGGTCACGACAGCGCCCGCTTCCCCATAAGCCCCGAGGTTTTTACCGGGATAGAAGCTGAAGCAGCCGGCATCGCCGAGAGAGCCGGCCATCCTGCCTTTGTACTGGGAACCATGGGCCTGGCAGGCGTCTTCAATCACCAGGAGCCCGTGTTTGCGGGCGATTTCCAGGATGGGATCCATGTCCGCCGGCTGGCCGAAGAGGTGAACGGGGATGACCGCCTTGGTCCGTTCCGTAATGGCGCTTTCGAGCTTTTCCGGATCCATATTGCAGGTACTCTCCACCACATCCACAAAGACCGGTTTGGCGCCGCAGAACGAAATGGCTTCCGCCGTGGCGATAAACGTGTCGGGAACGGTGATGACTTCATCGCCCGGACCGACCCCGGAGGCGATCAGCGCCATCCAGAGGGCGTCCGTGCCGCTTCCAGCGCCGACGGCATATTTGCACCCGCAGAACTTGGCAAAGGCCTCCTCGAAGCGGGCGACAAAGGGCCCGCCGGCGAAGGCGGTCTGATCCACGACGGCCTGCATGGCCGCATCGATTTCTTCCTTGATGCTTCTGTACTGCGCTTTCAAATCGAGAAAAGGAACCTGCATGAGAATATCTCCCTGTCTGTGAAAAGTCGACATACCGTCGATCAAATATCCCTGATATACGCTGCCGGATTGCCGGCCACGATGGCGTTATCGGGAACGTCGCGGGTCACGACGCTGCCGGCTCCGATCAGGGCGTTCTCCCCGATGGTGACCCGGCTGAGGATCGTCGAGCCGGAACCGATGGACGCCCCCTTTTTCACCCGGGTGGGCTCCACCTGCCAGTCCGCCTCCGTCTGCAGACCGCCGTCCGCCGTTGTCGCCCGGGGATAGGTGTCATTGATGAATGCAACATTGTGGCCAACAAAGACCTCATCCTCGATGGTGACGCCTTCGCAGATGAAGGTGTGGCTGGAAATCTTGCAGTTCCTGCCGATGGTGGCGTTTTTCTGAATTTCCACAAAGGCGCCGATTTTTGTGTTGTCGCCGATGGTGCAGCCATAGGCGTTGATGAATTTGGACAGCTTGACGTTCTCTCCCAGCCGGACGTCATCGGCGATGCACAGGTACTGGCTCATAGGTAAATCATGGCTCCTTTGTTTTTCAGGGAATTATTGGCGGCTTCCAGGATCTTGACGACCCGCATCCCCGCATGGCCGTCGTTGATGGGGGCGGTGTTGTGGGAGATGCAGTCCACAAAGTAGTTGGCCTCCAGCTTCAGCGCTTCCGTCGCTTCCACCTTGGGCATCCACACATCCCCGGAGCGGTAGTTGATGAGGAGATTGTAAACGCCTTCGCGGTTCTGCACGTCCGCCCCCTT
>JAVETB010000154.1:0-3370 GCA_034006265.1 Syntrophus sp. (in: bacteria)
AGAAGAGCAGATGCAAGCGGGAAGGGACCTATCCCTGCAGAAGAACAGGCTGCAGTTGAGTGACCATGATGCCTATGCCCTGCTCGAAAAAATTCGGCTCATCAAGGAAACGCTGAGCCAGAATCAGCGGACGGCAACCCGGGAAATCCTGGCGCTTCAGGAGGAGTTGAAGAGAAGGAATCTTTATGGCCTCGCAGATCAGGTCAGGGAAGCCGCCGACGCGTTAAGGACGGAGTGCAGAGTCCCGATGAGCGAAAAGATGAGGGTCCGTGACGCGATCCTGAAGGCTGGCGGCCCGACCCTGGAGGCTTATCCGGATCGTGGTGAAATTATCCGGATGAATGAGGGGCGGGTTTACAGGACGCTGTATTTTAATGTGGCAAGGGCAATGGCCAATGATCCCCTTGAAAATCTGGCCCTTCAAAACCGGGACAGAGTCGTTCTTCACTCAGTCTGGGAACATGTGGAAGAAAAAAGCGTTTCTATTGAAGGTGAGGTCAAGAAACCCGGGGCCTATCTTTTCACCGATGAAATGACGGTGAGGGATCTTGTTTTTCGCGCCGGCCAATTGATGGAGTCGGCTTACCTGGATGAAGCCGAATTGTCCACCGTCGTTGTCGATGGGGGTAAAAGAGCTCGATTGGAAAAGAAACCCATCAGCCTGCGAAGGGCCCTGGCCGGAGATCCACAACACAACATCCCGTTGAAAAATCGCGATCGGCTCTTTGTAAAGCGTATCTCCGACTGGAATGTGGAACGTTATGTGACCCTTTCCGGTGAATTCCGCTTTCCCGGGCGATATATCGTCAGCAAGGGGGAAAAGCTGTCCTCGCTTATTGAGAGGGCAGGCGGTTTTACCGACAAGGCCTATCTCCGCGGGGCGTTTTTCACGCGGGATAGAGTCCGGGAGCTTCAACAGAAGGGGCTTCAGGATTTGACGTCGCGCCTGGAACGGGACCTGCTGACCGGGGGATCGAAAGAAGTCGCCACGGCTCTTTCAACGGCAGAAGTTCAGGCAAAACAAGCCGAATTTGAGCAGAAGCGGAAGTTTGTCCAGTCCTTGAAAGAGCTGAAGGCGACGGGGCGAATGACAATCCGTGCTGATCTGATGCAGCTGCAGGGAAGTGAGTATGACATTGAACTTGAAGACGGGGACAGCCTTTTCATCCCCGAGGTCAACAAAGTGGTGACGGTTGTCGGCTCGGTAATGACGAACGGAAGCTTCGTCTATGAAAGCAGAAATGGTTACGAGGATTACATCGCCATGACGGGGGGATACTCACAATATGCCGACAAGAAAAATGTCTATGTCCTGAAGGTGGATGGAAGCGCCCGGAAGGTGGACAGCGGCTTCCTGTACTGGAATGACATGAAATCACGCTGGCAGCATGGCAACGTCGGGGGGGTTGAGCCTGGAGACCAGATCGTGGTGCCGGAGCAGACCGAGCGGATTGCCTGGCTGCGGGAATTTCGTGACATAACGGCCATTCTCATGCAGCTGGCCGTCACGGCCGGGGTTGTCATCAAGGTCTTCTAGGAAGCATAAACAAGCTGTTCTGGCCGGACGATCGGTCAGGAATTGAGAGATCAGATAAAATGTCCAATCACAAAGCATTTCCAATGGGTGCGGCGATTGTCCTGTCCGCGCTGCTGCTTGCATTGATATCGCCTTCTCCGGTTTACACCGCCTCTTCGGTCAATGTTTCGCTGGAGCGTGATCTTTATTCCGATATGGAATTCTGGGCGGCGGAGGGCCTCATCGAAAGCCAGTTGAATTCCTTCCGGCCCTTTGCCGGAAGCGAGGTCGGCAGCCAAATCGCAATGGCGCTGGACGGATGCGATGCTAAAAAAACGACGTCTCCAACATGCAAACGTATTTCGGGGCATTATGCAAAGCTTTTCCAGGGGGATGTCGAGGAGGCACGTTTCCCGGATCACAGGAACAACACCTTTCTGAAGCCGGTGGAAACCTTTTCCCTTTCCTATCGATACCTGGACGGTCCGTTCTCCATATACAACAAGGAAGGACTGCACTACAGCGACGGCCACAACGCGATGATCCAGTTTCAATCTCAGGCCAGACTCTGGCGTGCCTTTTCCTTCTTTGTGCAGCCCATGGTCCTGTACAATCAGAAGTCCGGCTTCTACAGTCTTCAGCCGAATCCGAACCCTTCCTCTGCGCCGCCCAATGGCTGGTCCGATGACGAAAGCAGCAATTTCGACGTCCGTCTGCACAAGGGATATGGAAAGCTGACCCTTTTCAATGTTGAACTGCTTGTGGGAAGAGATTCCCTCTGGTGGGGGCCTGCCTATCACGGCGCATTGCTCATGTCCAACAATGCCCATCCTTTTGACATGGTGAAATTATCCAACCCGGAGCCGGTCTTGCTGCCGTGGTTTTTTTCCTACCTGGGGCCTGTCCAGTTCAACCTGATTTTTTCAGAACTCAAGGATGACCGGGAAGGAAAGCAGCTGAAAAATCCCTTTCTGTACGGCGGGCGTCTGGGCTTCAAACCTCATCCCTGTCTGGAGCTCGGCGCGTCCCACTTGGTCATGTTCAGCGGTAAGGGGCGGCGTGACCTGAGCTTCAACGATGTGTTCAACATCCTTTACGGAAACGAAAATCAAGACAACAAGAAGACGGACAGCAACCAGGAGTTTTCCGTTGACGCGGCCCTCACCATACCGAACGTTAAAAAGTATCTGCTCTTGGCTGACGGCCTGAAGCTGTACGTTGAATGGGGCGGCGAGGATACCGGATTGCCGCCGGACAGAAGGGCTTATGTTACCGGTCTGGCGCTTTACAAGCTCTTTGATCTTGAAAGGACCGCGCTTCACGTAGAATATGCCAGAATGTCTCCCAGCAGTGTCCCCGGAAGTTGGTATAATCACCCGTACTATCCCATGTATTACAAGGACAGCGTGTTTGGCCATCACGCCGGCAGCGACGCCGATGACCTCTTCATCGAGTGGTCTCAGGATTTTGAGAAATTCTATTACAAGCTGGGTTTCGATCGGGAAAGGAGCGGCATTCAGACCAGGGACCATACGCAGACCAAAAATCAGTTTTTCGGGGAGGTGGGTTACCGGCTCAACGATCATTCAGACATCAGGTTGTCTTGTGCCTATGAAAAGGTCGATCATGTCGGCTATGAAGAGGATGACAGCCAGAACAACCATTTCCTTGGGATCGAGGCCTTCTTTTCTTTTTAATGTGCCATCCCCGGGCAGTACCTGCGGATGAAAAGAACGAACATCCCACCTGCTGCCCATGCCGGTTTGTGATGCGTTAATCGACAATCTTGCCCTCTGAAATCAATTGCCGTTCAATCATCAGGATCTTTTTCCCGAGAAAGAATTCCAGGTCGCG
>JAVETB010000155.1:0-3346 GCA_034006265.1 Syntrophus sp. (in: bacteria)
CAGATTCTGTCGGACCGCACGACATTGTCGCTTTTCGGGCAGTATGAGCTGAACATCACCCAGGCAACGACATGGATCAAAACGAGCAGCACAACCCTGGAGACGACCGGCCGTTTTTTAGAAACGGCCCAGGGCATCATGTACTCCCTGTCAACGGCCGATAAGGCCGCAAAAGAGGGGTACCTGGAGGTGCTGGAAGATCTTTACGACCAGGTCGTGGATCTTGCCAATTCGAAATACGGGGGCGGCTACATGTTCAGCGGAAGCTTCAGCGACACCCAGCCCTTTTCACCCGATTTCAGCACAGCGGTTACAGCCGGGGTCGGAAAGGACATCGCCTTCGATCTGGCAGATGCCGCTTCCAATGTGACGATAGAAATTACCGATTCCAACGGCACGGTCGTCCAGACCATCACCCCTGCCCAGCCCTGGGTCAAGGGGGCGAACACGGTTTCGTGGACTCCGGCTGTCGGCCTTGACGGCGATTACGGATTTCGGGTGACGGCTGCCGGCATCGGTGGCGATCCGGTGGCCGCTTACGCCTCCTACCAGGGAAACGCTATGGAGAAGACCGTCATGGTCGGAGAGGGGAGTTCCATATCCCTCAACAGCAACGGGGGGAAGATTTTCAGCAATGCCCTGTCCGTCTTGAGCCGGGCGATTACAGCCACCCGTGAAGCCATCACGGATCCGGCTTACGAAGTAGACCTGGGGGATGATTTCGAGCTGGCATTCTCAACCATGGAAGCGGAAGAGGTTTCTCTGGCCAACAGTTCTCTGCAACTGGAGTTTAAAACAGACCGTTTGAAACAGCTCATGACGAACGCCAATGACAGAATCTCCGAAAAGGAAGTGGGAAGCACGCAAGAAGCGGCGATCAAGCTGCGAACACAGCAGACTTCCTATGATGTGACCCTGGAGGCTGTGGCAAGCGTATTGAAAATGACCAAACTGTCGGATCTCGTTTAATGCTCATTCCCGTTTTTTCAGCCGGCTTTCCTCCTCAAGAGACACAAGAATTCTGGAATCAGCAAGGGAAATCCCGCTGCCGACACGATGGACGAAAACCGGATTGAGGTCGATTTCGGCGATCCGGGGAACATCGACAAGCAGAGCGGCGACCCGGCAGATCAGATCCGCCAGCGCCTCCACGTCCCGGGGCGCCTGCCCCCGGCGGCCCTGGAGAATCGGCCAGGCCTGGAGTTCGCTCAGCATTTCCAGGGCTTCATTTCTTGTCACGGGTGCAATGCGGACGGCCGTGTCCCGGAAGATCTCCAGAAAAATTCCCCCCAGACCGGCCACCACGACCGGTCCGAAAACCGGATCCTGCCGGCCGCCGACAAAAAATTCCTGGCCTTCGGCAACCATTTCCTGAACGAGAAAACCCTCTACGGACACGTCCGGAGCACGCTCCGAAACCGAGGTGCGGATCGCCTCCAGGGCCTTCCCAAGGGCATCCCGGTCAGGCAGGTTCAACCGGACCCCGCCGACATCGGACTTGTGAGACGCCTGGCTCGACAGGAGCTTCACCGCCACGGGAAAAGAAATCGCCCCATCCTCCAGATCCCCGATCTGTTTTATTTTGATGCTTCGGACAAATTTCAAACCAGCCGCCTCCAACAGATCGATACATTCGTCTGCCAGGGGATGGCGTTTTTCCTCGATCAAGGCCGCCAGGCGTTCCTGCAGGGATGGCAGGGAAAGGGAAAAGCCGCCCCCTTCGCCCCGGGTGTCCCTCAACCCCTTTCGCTCCGCATAGGTTGCCGAAATATGAAGGGCTTTTATGGCCGCCAGGGGGCTGGTGTATACGGGAAAGCTTTTCAGGATTTCCATGGTTTCCGCCGCATCGGTGATGACGGCCACAGCGGCGGGCTTATTGTACTTGCGGACCAGGGAATCCAGCTCCCCCAGGAAGGTGCGCGACATGTCCGACTCGTAATGGGACTGGTAAACGTGATTGAACAGGGCGCCATCGACGCAGTCGAGCTTCAGCGCCTCTTCGAGGATCCGGGCGTAGATCCGGTAATCGAATATTTCCCCGAGGTCGAGAGGGTTCTGCGGGGCGATGACCCGCCGCGTGTAGAGGGTATTGAGCCGTTCAAAGAAACTTTCGGGAAAGGGAACGAGATCGAATCCGTATTGGGAACAGGCGTCGGCGGTAATGACGGCATGGCCCCCGGAACGGGAGAGAACCGCCAGCCGCCTGCCCCTCATCAGGGGCTGCTGGAGTATTTTGACGGCGGCAATGGCCTCCTGTTCGTCCTCCACCCGGATCACGGCCGCCTGACGGCACGATCCATCGACCACATCATCGCTGGCCGAAAGGGCGGCCGTGTGGGAGCGGGCAATGCTGGCGCTCAGGGGATTGCGGTTGGATTTCTGGAGGATAATGGGCTTGGAGGCGGACAGGGCGGCCTGGAAGAAATCCCGGCCCCGTTTGAAGCCCTCCAGATAAACGACCACCATATCCGTCGCTTCGTCCCCCAGAAAATACCGCAGAAAATCGGTTTCATCGAGTTGGAGCTTGTTGCCCATGCTGACCATCTTGCCCGGCCGCACGGAGTTTTCCGGAAGGCCCTCCAGGTAGATATGACCAAGCCCCCCGCTCTGGGCGATCATGCCCACGCGCCCACCGGGCAGACTTTGCTTGTAAAGGAGAAAGGGCATAACCAGGTTGAGATCGTAATTGACGATCCCGATGCAGTTGGGACCCACAAAACGAATGCCGTAATGGTCGGCGATCTTAAGGATCTTCGTTTCCAGGGCATCGTTTTCATCGCGGGAAAACTCGCTGAAGCCGCTGGATTCGATCACCGCGCGGCGAATGCCCCGCTTCCCGCATTCCTCGAGCAGATCCGGAATAGCGGCTGCCGGGGTAATGAAGAGGGCCACATCCGGCGTCTCCGGCAAGCTTGCAAATTCCCTGTAAATACGGATGCCGGCAATCTCGCCTTCCTCGGAACTGACCCCGTAGAGCCGGACCTTGCAGCCCAGCCGGACATTGTTCAGAATAATCAGATGCCCCAGATTTTTCTTTCTGGGCGACGCCCCGACTACCACCATGCTCTGCGGATAAAAAAAAGTCCTCATGATCCTCTCCTTCCGTCCTGCCCCGGGTCAACTGCACGAGCGATTCTTCATGAGCGGAAAAGTATTGGAAGAATGGGCTTCAAAGTCAAGCAAAAATCGGCGGAGATCGTTTCCCTTTTGAAGCGGCGACTCGCAGTAAGATTCCGGTTGCGTTCGACGGGTTAAGGGAGATAATAGGTCTCGGGTTAAAAACGGGATTCGGCATGCTCAGAGAAAAGGGACATCATCAGGAAAGGGACATGGAAGGCGGGAAAGA
>JAVETB010000002.1:0-95114 GCA_034006265.1 Syntrophus sp. (in: bacteria)
CAGTTTCCGAATGGCTTTGCGGAAGTCGTCAAAAGCCGTGCTCAAGGCGATCTCCTGAGGTGAGAGTTCAAGAACGAGGGCCTGAGGCGGATTGCGTTTGCAGAACCTGGGTGGATGGGTTCGGGCGTTGATTTCTCTTTTCAGACGCCGGAGAACAATCTGCTGGACACGTTCCCTTTCCGCTTTTTTCAGCTCATCGGTCTGACTGAAGCGCACCGGATCGAGAATTTCGAGGAGGCCCGTAAAACTGCGGGTGTGGCCGTTGTGCGGTGTTGCACTGAGAAACAGGCGGTGTTCGAATTGGGGCGCCAGCAGGCGAAGCATGCGGCACAGATCGCTTTCTTCCCCAAAGGGTGACGGCATCAGGTTGTGGCATTCATCGACGATGAGCAGGTCCCACGGCAGGTGCGGCGAACCCTCCGGAGTGCGGCAGGCAGCCAGAAACTGTGTAAGGACATCTTCCTGACGCAGGTAATGATAGGATGCGATGATGCGGCTGAAAGTGCGCCACGGATTGGCATCCATGCCGAGGCGCCGGCGCAGGTTCTGGGTCTCGGCCCTGTCCACGAGATCAAAGGGCAGAGAAAACTTTTCCCACATTTCGTCACGCCACTGGAGACGGAGCGAGGCCGGAGTCAGGATCAGGACACGCTGGATCCGCCGCCTCAGTAAAAGTTCGCTCAGGATCAATCCGGCCTCGATGGTCTTGCCAAGACCTACGTCATCGGCAAGCAGAAGATTGACTCGGGGCATCTGCAGGGCCTTGAGAAGGGGCACGAGCTGAAAGTCCTCAATCTGGACGGCGCTATGGAATGGGCTGGAAATGGGCAAAGAATCCAACGGGCCACCGTCATCAGGATCGAGAAAGGGCATTCCTGCCGTCCAGCGTGAGGCCCGTAACAGGGCATCGAAATCTTCCGCCGGCATGGGATCGGTGTTAACAACGTTCGGAAGGGCCGTGGGTTCGAGAAGGACTTTTCTCGCCTCAAGTTCCCACAGGAGCTGTTCTTCAGCAGGAAGTTGGTCGTCCTTATAGTCAAGATGAACGAGATGAAGCCGTCCTTCTGCGCCATCAAAAGGTTCTACCGCAGAAACAATCCCTCGACGGTTACGAACTGTGGCAAACATACCGGGGCGGGGCACTTTGATATTTGATGTCACTTCCATGCGGATTACTCATCCATAGTTTTGATGACGACGTCGTTTATTTCGGCAAAGTTACCTTCGGCGATTCTGATCACGGCATGCGATAGAATGGATAATACGTGAGCAGACAAAAGGAAAGGAAAGAATGCCACTATTGAACGGATGTCGAGAAGACCCATAGAGTCAACCCAGCGTGAAAATATCGAGCAACACCGACAGCGCTATATCACATTCGGCATCATAATGGAATAATCGGCACATAAAAGATTAACCATATCGATACATTGCAATATGGAAGATATCAGTGCCGACACGACAGATAAAGCAGCTTGTCTTTCATGTTGGGGTTAGGTAGGGATGCAGAGTGAGGTTGACAAAATCTTTTTGGGCGTTTCCTATCCAACACCCTTTGGGGATACTTTCTTGGATGTCTTCTTTCTTGCCTGAGTTAACTTCTCCCTTAGGTTTTCCGGCAGATCAGCCAAAACAAAATCTATTTGCTGCGGGACCCGTCCACCTGATTTTTCTTTTGAGCAGACTTCGAGCATATCAGGTTCCGTCAATATGATGATTCGCCTTTTAGGCTCATTTGCCATAATAAGAAAAAGCATGTCTGATCTGATTTTCAGTACTTTCTTAGAGCCGGTATGTCGTGGGGTGGATGGTCGCCCACCGGGAACTGGCCTCTCTGGCTGGAAAACTGATCGATCAGACTTGTGAAAAACAGAACATTCAACCGGAACAATTGACGATCCATGCCGACCGGGGGTCCAGCATGACCTCCAAAACGGTTGCATTCCTGCTCTCCGATCTGGGAATCACCAAAAGTCATTCCCGGCCACATGTGAGCAATGACAACCCTTATTCGGAAGCTCAGTTCAAAACCCTGAAATACCGGCCTGCGTTTCCGCAACGGTTTGGATCCATTGAAGATGCCCGGGCATTTTGTCAGAACTTTTTCCGCTGGTATAACCGGGAACATCACCATTCAGGCATCGGGTTCCTGACCCCCGAAGATGTCCATTATGGACGCGCGGGACAGACTATCAAAGAGCGGAAGGCTGTTCTGAATGCAGCCTATGAACAACATCCGGAACGGTTCAAGCGGGACATGCCCAAACCGCAGGCCTTACCCTCAGCCGTCTGGATCAATAAGCCGGTTCCAACTGATCCGGTGCAACACTAAACTTGTTCGGAATGTGTCTCATTTTCATTACACAGATTGGATACGGGAACATGATCAATCAAGTGACGCTTGAGGATGGCTACTTTTTCCTCGGGGATGTAATTGTGACGTTTCTTTCTCATGGACTTCCCTCTGTTTATGATGGTTTATCACAAACGGGCCAAAAGTCCTATTCACGCTGAACCAAGACACTCGATGGTGTGTGCCGATAAGACCCTCCGATCCTCAAACTTTAAGGGATTCCAGGACCGCCTCGGCAGCCTTACGCCCGGAAACCATCGCCCATTGCAGCGAGGCGGGATATCCGTATTCTCCGCAGACGTAGAGACCCGGACGCACCGGACGGACCGGTCCCGCTGGATCGGGAATCGGCGGGATCTGCAAGGGCAGGGCGTGGCGGATCCAGTAGGTGCGGAGATGCCGCCAAGCGGAAACTTGCGGACCAAACCATACTGCGAGCTGCGAGCGAACCGCTGCGGTCAGTTGATCCTCCCCAAGCGTCGGAAGGCCCAGGATGGTGACGGCAATCAAGGCCTGGCCCTTGGGGGCATAGGCGGGGGCGACCAGGCTGGGGATGGTCATGCTGTTGACCGGCCCTTCCGCTTCTCCGTTTAATACCAGTAACGGTTCCATGAAGGGAGGTTCATCCGCGGCAAAGTACAGGCAGGTCGTACTCCGGGAGCCCGGAGGCTTTTTCTCCCCCAGCAGACGGGAGGTTTCGGGCCCCTGGCCGGCCATGACCAGAACCCGGGCAGTCAATGTCTCCCCATTGGAAAGAATGACGCGATGATCCCCGATGGATTCAACCCTGGAATTCAACCGAAGCGACTCGGAAGGGATGCGGGAAGCGATCTGGCTGGGAATGGCTCCCATGCCCTCTCCAGGTAGAGACGTTTCCCCGGAAGAAAACATGCGGAAGCCGAACTCGAACATCCGGCTGGAAATCCCGAGTTCCCGGTCAAAAAAAACTCCCCCCAGGAAAGGCCGAAAGAAGCGGTCGATCATCTTTTCCGAAAATCCGATCCCTCGTAAAGCCTCAACGGTCGTCGTTTCCGGGCGGCAAAAGAGGTCCTCGATGGTCCCTTTCATTGTCTTTCGACGAAGCCGCCCGACCTTGATCTTATCGCCCATATTTCCCACGGGCGTGAACAGCCCCTTCAGGCCGTCCAGCGGGTGCCGCCAGGGGTCAGCGACCTTATGAAATTGTCCGCCGAATCGGACCAGGGCTCCCGGATAAAAATAGTGCAGGTCCAGCTTCTGGTAATCCAGAACCCGCTGCGCTTCCGGGTAAGCGGTCAACAGGACCTGGAATCCGCGATCCAGGAGAAACCCGTCCTTCCGGTCCGTCCGCACCCTTCCCCCCCATCCATCCGATTCTTCGAGAAGAATAAAGGAAACCCCTTCCTGATGGAGTCTCAGCGCACAGCAAAGACCCGCCAGTCCGCCTCCCACAATCACGACATCGGCTTCGGCACTCATACGATTCTCCTTTTTGAAAGAGCCCTGCCCATTCAAAGCAGATCTTCAGGACCCATCTCCTTGCCCGTGGATAAAAGCTCCTGAAGAATCTTGAAGACGGCCCGGTCTCTGCTCCTGAGGCCTGCTTCGCGCTTGGATAGAGATCACATGGGCGCATACAGGCGTGGGTTCTTTTTCAACAGCCGCTCGTGATGGGAAAGAAAAGCCCGGTAAAGATGGGGGATCGGACAATTCTTCCCGGGGTCGAAGCGGCACTCCGCATAAAAATCGCTCATCCTGTTGATATAGGCAGCGCCCGATAGGACAGGTTTCGTGGTCATGAGCTCACCCACGGTGAAGGTGCCCATGGCCAGAACGTTCGGCTCCACCCTGTAGGGGATGTGGGAGCACGGCACCGCCAACCCTCATAAAAGTGAGCTGATCTTCGCCTGCGACGAAATCCCTTTTGGGCCAATGAAAACAAATCTGCGTTTTCACTCAATATAACTTCAGGCGGAGGCAAGGGAAAAACGGGATGTCTAACCGCATATTTCTTTTGCGCCTTTATGATGGCTTCATTCCCGCTCTGCGCATAAACAACCACATGGAATAATTCTTTTTTCTCGCCAGCTCCAGACCAGTTAAGAAGCTCAACTTTGTATCGCATAATGCACCATTCGGGAACTGCCGTTCCCGGAGCAACATCTCAGTTCAGTATATTATGAACTCAACTTTCGCACAAGCTTAAATGCTCTTAACTGTATGTTCTTTAACAAGAAACGGTGCCATATTGCCGGTCAAATAGCCAACGTGCCCCATAAATCGGCGGCAGTTCCTTAAGAAAACGTTCGATCAAGGATTGAATTAGCTCACTGGTCATATCGGAACATTTGCCAACGCCTGTTTCAAAAGCATCACCATCACGGCCAGTGCCTCGGCAAAAGTCACTTGTTTGAGTTCTTCGCAGCAGGCATGAAAGAGGGCCCCAAGAGTTCTGGGGTCCTGGTTCGTCCGTTTGGCAAGGGCCAGCATGATATATCGGCAGCAAACCACATGGACTTGGGCCACAAGAGCGTCATAGGACCGACTCTAGCACTCCTTTGTGAGATTAAGAAATGATTTCGCCATTTTAAAAAACACCTCTATGTCCCAGCGGCGCTTATAGGTCGTGATGATCTCTTCGTCACTCAGGACGGTATCGGTGGAAAGAAGGGCCAGCCACTTTTTGGCGCGGCGGTCCCGGACAAAGACGATCTTCGCCGGAATGGGAATCCCCTTGTCGTCTTTGCCAATCTCGACTCTGACCGAAGCAAGAATCTTCGCGCGGCCTCGCCGTTTGCGAATCTTCCGGCAGATGGCTGCCAGATGGAGATCCTCCCCTTGGTAGCGATAAAAGATCTTTTCCGTAACCTTGAGCATGCAGAGGGTATGCATCCCCTTGGAAAGCAACTTCCTCATGATTGCGGGATAGGCAAACCAGTTGTCGAACAAAAGGTGGCTGGCTTCAATTCCGGTTTCGGTGGCCTCGGCCACCATCTCGACCAGAACATCGGTTGCCTTGCGGATTGCTTCCAGGCGTCGCTTCGCTCCGTTGGTGCGGCGGTCAAGATCGGTTCGTACGGGAACCAGACGATTCTTTTCCTTGCTTGAAGCCAGCAGAGTGCAGGAAATGGGCAGGAAACTGTTGCCGTCGGACCAAGCCAGGGCAAGCATCCTGAATCCGCGATAATAAACGATGGTCCGTATGGTCAAAGACCCGCGAAAGCAATTCGACTTGTTTGCTCCGATTGCGTCGATAGAGTGTATCATCGGCGATGAGCACCTTCATGGTGCCGGCGTCAGTCAGCGGCTTCAGGTCCTGTCGGATCACCTGCGAACTCAACAGCAGAAGGAATCTTCTCCAATGGGTATGAACCGAATTGAGAAAGCGATACACCGTGTCCTTTCTCATCCCGCAGCTTCCCTCTGCTTCGAGGGTGCGGTACAGGCTCTTGCCGCTAAAGACCAGGGTGAACAGCATGCGGAAAACAGCTACAGGAGAAATCCCCTTTTCCTTGCTGATGTTGCTGCGTTTCAGCAGCTTGCCGATTCTCTTTTTTGAGACGGCTAATCTTCCATGACTTCTGAGAAAATTCCTGTGGTCGGATTTTGTCGCAATAAGAGAGCCCCACGGGAGGTAGTGAGAATTGCTCGTGATCGGCGGTGGAGAAGGAATCAGATCATCACAATCCGCTGCGGTTCGTCCACAAACAGCAGATAGCATTCGACCGGACGCGCCGGGAACAGCTCCTGGAGGATGGTCCTGTAGCGGAGCATCTGGGGCAGGTACTTGTCGGCCAGGTGGCCCACGCGGCCCGTCTTGAAGTCGATGAGGGTGATACGGTCCGGGGCGATGATGAGCCGGTCGACGATACCGAAGGCGCGGGTGTCGGAGAGGTGCTGCTCGGTGAGCACTTTCCCGGGCCGGAAGAGAATCTCCTGTACCTTTGCGTTGTCCAGGAACCTCTCGACGACGGCCTGCTCCTCTCCGGCGAGAATGCCCGGGGGGAGCGTGCTGCCGCCGCTGGTGAGTCGGGCAAGGGCCTCGTGGATGCGAATCCCGCGCTCGATCCCCGCCTCGATGTCGGCGGAACGGAGAGTCGGGTCCATTTGTTCATCGTTAATGGGTTGGGGGATTCCGGCCAGATCGGGCGCCGCCAGTTCCTCATAATCAGCAGGCCGCGGCCTCTCAGGGCCATAGTCATGCCGCCAGCCGAATGCCGTCCGTTCGGCGTTCGAGATGGCCTCCCGGGCTGTCTGGAACATCAACTCACTGAAGCCTTTCAGCGCGCCTTCGCCATTGGCCCGGAGGATGATTGTCAGGCTCTGGACCGCACGGGTCGCGGCGACATAGAGAAGGTTGGCCGTTTCCTCGGCCTTCTCTACCCTTGCCGCATCCGCCGCCTCGGCGATGACCGTCGCTCCCGGAACGGGACCGGTTGCAAGAAAGGCCAGTTCATCCTTGCTCAGGCTAAGCGGACAGCCGTCATCGGGGTGAGGAATCTCGGGCACCCGGTCGCGCCCCTCCTTCCAGAAGAGGAAGACGTGGGGAAATTCGAGGCCCTTGGTGCCGTGAATCGTCGCCAGTTTTACCCGGTCGGCATGCTCCCCCTCGGGCACGGTGACGAGGTGCGACATCGTGAGCAGATAGCGCAGAAAGGCAGGCGCATCGACGGCGTCGGGCCGGTCGAAGTAGCGTTCCGCCTCATCCCAGAGCGTCTCGATGAGGACACGCGGGAAATGGGGCGTCAGTTCCCGCAGGGCCGAGGCAAAGGCGGCGAAACGATGAGGCTGAGTCGCGTTGCCGATCGTGCCGGAAAGCCCGGTAATGGCCGTTGTCAGTGCCTCTTTATAGCCCAGGGGGGCAAGAGCCCGAGGGAGAAATTGACCGTCGTGGCCGATGAAAAGGGCGATGAGGGACAGGTAAAGCGCCGTTCCCTCCCGAAGCGACAGAAGCTCCCGGCCGCGGATTCCCGATGTGGGGATGCCTGCATTCGCCAACATCATCGCAGCCTTATCCATGTGTATGTTGGTGCGGCAGAGGACCGCCATATCGCCCCATGGGCACCCGCACTCCCCCTTCTTCTGAATCATGGCCGCCACGAGCCGCTCATAGGCCGGCTCGTCTCCGGCTTTGCAGGCGGCCGGAATGACGGCTACCTCGGAGAGACCGCTGTAAGGATGTTTCGGCGTTTCCGGCGGCTCTTGCAGGTGGACTTTGTCCGTACCGTCGAAGAGTGCGGCGACCAGGTTGTTGAAGAACTCGATAAGGAGCGGTGTTGAACGGTAATTGTGGGGCAGCGTCTCTGTGGCGATCTGCCCGCTCGCTATGGCAGGGGCGATGCTGCCCCGGAGCCGGTCGGGCGCGGCATCCCGCCATTGGTAGATCGACTGTTTCCAGTCTCCCACGAGAAAGACGGACCGTTCTCCCTCGGCATTCTCTCCCACGGAGCCGAGAATATCTTCGATCAGCGGTCGGAGCAGGTCGTATTGGATCTGTGAGGTGTCCTGGAACTCGTCGAGGAGCAGATGGGCCGTCCGGTGAAATCCCAGTTCGTAGAGCCGCGCCATAAAGAAAGGCCGATCGGGGTTCCGGGACCCGTCCAGGGCGATAAGCGCCCTGGGGATATCGTCGAAATAGAGCCGGCCGAGTTTCTCCTTTTCTTCAGCAACCACTGCGGAGCGTAAGGCAATGAAATGCTTGAGCAAGGCGCTCCGGAGGCGCTTGGTGTTGATCAGATGCCGGGCGACGAGGCGGCGCATTGCGGGATAGAGCTCCCGCAGGGTGGCGTAGGCGGCCGTTCCGCGGTCGGCGGCGGCGACTTTCACGTCCTCCAGACCGGATTTGAGAAATACCTTTTTGCTCAGATCGACCTCGGCGAGGGGCGCAAGAAGGGGGACGACAACCTGCGACTTCAGGGCGCCTCTGGTCGTCTCCGCGACGGCCTGCACCCGCTCCTGCAGCGCCTCATACTCGGCTGTGAGGCGCCCCTGTTCACTCTTGAGAGTATCCAGGAGATTCTCGGGGCAGTCCCACGCCTCCAGAGCCTCTTTACCATTATCCAGGGCCTTGATCAGTGACTCGGGCTGCATATGGAGTATCCTGGCCGCAATCACGATACTCTCGATGTCTGCCAGGACGCGCGGATGCCGGAAGAAGCGCTCGTCGGCGAGCGCCGTGATGATGGCCTTTTCGTGATCGTCAGCGACCTGCGGCACATAGGCTTCCGTGGAAAGGAAGCGGAGGAAGAGCGCGTCGATCGTCGAAAAATGGACCCGGGCGGCCCGCATGAGAAGCCTTAATTTGTCGGCGGTGCACTCCGGCCCCTTCTCGATGGCTTCAAGGATCCTCTTTTCCATTTCCGCCGCTGCGGCGCGAGTGAAGGTGGCGGCTACAACAAATTCAGTGCCCCGCTCAATATGGCGTCGGACCTCCTGAGTGAGACGGAAGGTTTTCCCCGAACCGGCTGACGCTGTAACGAAGAGGCTCTTTACCATGGACGCCCTCCCGTCCGATAGAAATCGGGCCTGAGGCAGAGCGCCTTGTAGGAACAGTAGGAACAGCCGTCGGCTCGGAAGTTGGGGGTAAAGCATTCCTGGGCAAGGAGGGCGTCAAGTCGCCGGGCGATCCGCTCCATTGTCGCGGTGCAAGCGGCGAGATCCTCCGGAGCCAGGCGCCCTTCGTAATCGCCGCGGGTACGCGGCCGAAGAAAGAGATGGGTCGCATCCAGTCGGTCGGGTGCGGCTCGCCCGTTTTGAAGGACGAGATAAGCGTAAATGAGAAGTTGAAACCGATCATCGAAGGAATCAGGATCTTCGACTCGGTCAGCCAGAAGCCTATTTTTGGAGGACTTCTCCTTGTACTTCAGATCGGCGATGAGTTCTCTGTCTTCTTGATGCTGGAGGCGGTCGACCCGTCCCTTGAGCTGGTAGCGGCCGCTGCCGAATGGCGAATGCAGTTCGAGCTCGGCGGCGGTCACGTCGTCGGAGAAGAGAAGCGGCCGCCCTGTTTCCTTCTCCCAGGCGGCGATATCGGCCAGATGGCTCAAAACAATGGCCTTGCGGACCGCCCGGTCCGTGAGGCTCGCCTGGAGTACCTCGTCACGTTCCCAGCATTCGTCGAATCGTTCGCGCCACAACTCGACAGCCGGGCGATGCTCCTTCAGCTCAGCGAAGAAGCGGTGAAGAAAATCCCCGATGAGAAGGTTGGCGCTGTCTTCTTCCTCAAAACACGGCGGCGGCGTCAAACCCTGCATATCTTCGAGAATGAAGCGGCACGAACAGGTGAAGAATTTCTTCAGGGAGCTGAAAGACCAGGTGTGCCGCCGCAGACGCTCCCTCAGTTCGTCGGTGTTCTCGATGACGAGGCTGCCCGAGGGCACGGAGAAGGGTGCCGGAACCATCCGCCGCTTCACCACCCTCCGGTCAAATTCGGTGGCGAGAAACGAGAAATGCGGCGACGGCGCCTGGCCGTCCGCCTGGTCGTAGAGGGCTGCGATGTGGGCCGTGCGGCCAAAGGAAAGGAACTGCCGCAGGGCAAGATCATCCGCCTCGTATTGGGTCCGGTAGATGCGTGGCAGATGGATCAGGTTGAGATAGGGGCCGCTGAAGGGTTCCCTCGGAAAGACGCCGCTGTTCATCGGCAGGATGACGGCGCGTCCGTAGGGAACGCCGGTTGCGTCGCCTAAGCCCACCACCTGGATCGGGGCGGTGCGCCTTCCGTGGAGCCGCAGTTTCTTTGTGGCGACGAAGTGCTCTGCCAGAGCCGACCATTCGCCGCCCATCAAAGGGCGGAGACGGTCAAGTTCATCGCACAGCGTGATCGCCCCTTCGAAGGCGGATCGGTCGGCCTCGTCAAGTTCACTCCATCTGGTCGTGAGTTCGGCGACGAGGTCACGTCGCGCGGTTGCCAGTCCTTGTCCGTCGTGTATCGCAGAACGGAGCCTGTGTGCCGCCGCGAAGTGTGCGAAGGGAATCCACGGCGCAAAGTTGACCTGCCCGCCAAGCGGCCGGAAGAGGAATTCCCACAGATAGAACGAGAGCGTCTCGTCCAGCGGTACAATAAAGAGTTGTTCTCCGTCGCCTTGCCGTTCCCGGAGAACGTCGTCGATTTCGCCGGCAAGGAGAGCCGGCAGGGCGGACCGTTCAGCCAGTTCGGTGAATTCGGGCGGCTCGCCGTGATGGCGCGCTTCGGCAACTCCGATACGCCGGACGAGCGAGAGAGACGTCTCGTAATCTGGCGTCTCCATGGGCATTTGCGGACCGAAAAGCGGTGCATCCACAAAGAGCCGATCCTGCGGGATGCGGTTAAAAAAGTGTTCGTTCACAGGAGTCATGAGAGGGAGACCAAAGAATAGTTCATTTTTCTCCGGAGTCAGATCGGCAAACCTCGCCGCTTCGAAAGGCGGATAGAAGAGCCCCGAGGAAGCCAGGCGGGAGCGGAAATCCTCCATCGTCGCGAAGAACCGGTCAATCCGGTCGAGTTGCTCGGGGCCGATCCGATCCAGGGCACGCAATTCGTCCATGGTAACGGAAAAATCGGCGATCGTGGTGAGAAACGAGAGCAGACGCTGGGTGTCGGCCGGGGGGAGAGATCGGCCCGCTTCCCGGCAACGCAGGACATGGAAATGGATAAAGGCTTCATCCTCCGGCACGGCCGTGCAGCCCGAAGCGTCTGCGATGCGCTGGGTTCGGTAGTCGTTGAATGAAAGGATCGTGGGAAGAAGACCGCCGATCCGGGTATGGACAAGGTGATGCAAAAAGTCGCGGCCGCGATCCGTCATCGAAACAACCGTGAAGGCACTCATGTCCGGGTAAGAGGCCCGAAACCGGTCGATAAGGGCATCTACAGCCGGATGGAGATCTTCCGGTTGAGAGTTGGGATCAGGCATAGCAACACATTCCTTCCGGGATTGGTATAATATCAGTCAATATCAGTCGAAAAGATAAATCGAGAACATGGATCTCTATAACACGAACAAAACGCATCGACTCTTGAAATTATTGCATAATAATTGTAAAATGAAAAAGGATTAAGAATCTGAACGCAACCAGGGCAGGTTGATATGATCAAAAGAGAACCAAAAACAAAGCGTAAAACAAAGCAGCAGCTTCTACTTGAGATGGAAGAACTGCGGATGAAGCTTGATGCCACGGAGCGGCGCTCACAGGAGAAGAGCAAGATATTGGAGGTTCAAATCGCCGGGCGCGAGGGGGCAGAGGAAACCCTGGATGACATTCAAAGACACTCAGAGGTCGTCAACGACTCAAAGAAAACGGCGGAGTCTCTTGAAATTTCTGAAACGCGATATCGCCGCCTCTTTGAAGCAGCCCAGGATGGCATATTAATCCTTGATGCGGAGACCGGACAAATATTCGACGTAAATCCTTTTCTGATAGAAATGCTGGGTTATTCCCATGAAGATTTTTTGGGGAAGAAACTGTGGGAAATTGGGGCTTTTAAAGATGTTGAAGCATCTAAGGTCAACTTCGGAGAATTGCAGAACAAAGGATATGTTCGTTACGATGATTTGCCCCTGGAAACGAAAGACGGACGTTCAATAGCCGTGGAATTCGTCAGTAACGTCTACCGGGTTAATCATCATAAAGTGATTCAGTGTAACATCCGCGACATCACCGCACGGAAACTTCTCGGAGAGGCTTTACAAAAAGCTCACGACGAGATGGAACTGAAGGTGACGGAGCGGACGACCGAGCTCAGAAAGGCTCTTTCTGAGATTCAGGAAATGAAAGACCAGTTGGAGATCGAGAATATCTACTTCCGTGAAGAGGTCAAGCTAAAAAGCCAGTTCAGTAAAATCATAGGGCAAAGTGATGGTCTCAAGTACGTCCTCTATCGGGTCGAACAGGTTGCTCCTTTCGACACAACCGTCCTTATCCTGGGTGAGACCGGTACGGGCAAGGAGTTGATTGCCGCCGCCATCCATGACATGAGTCCCCGCAAGGGCCGGCCTATGATCACGGTCAACTGTGCCGCCCTGCCGGGCAATTTAATAGAGAGCGAATTGTTCGGCCGTGAGAAGGGGGCCTTTACCGGAGCCGATGCCCGGCGGATCGGCCGGTTCGAGGTCGCCAATGGTTCCACCCTTTGCCTGGACGAGATCGGGGAGCTACCGCTCGAATTACAGGGTAAGCTGCTCCGGGTGATTCAGCATGGCGAGTTTGAGCGCCTGGGCTCGTCCCATACCATCAAAGTCGATGTGAGGATCATCGCAACGACCAACCGGGACCTTGAACAAGAAGTCCAACAAGGCCGGTTTCGGCAGGACCTTTACTATCGGCTCAACGTCTTCCCCATCACGGTCCCCCCCCTGCGACAGCGCAAAGAAGACATCCCTCTGATGGTCCAGGCCTTCATAAAGCGGTATTCCAGGAAACTGGGCAAAGAGATCACTTCGATACAGAAGGAGGCCATGAAGGCAATTCAGGATTATCCTTGGCCTGGGAACATCCGGGAACTGGAAAGCATTATTGAACGGGCCGTGATTTTGTGTTCCGAACCGGTTTTGAAGCTGGCAGATGAATTGAAGATTTCATTCCCCACAATTTCAGCCGCCGTGAGCACATTGGAAGATACAGAGCGAAACCAGATTATGAAGATCCTTTTTGAAACCCGGTGGCGCATTGAGGGAAAGGACGGGGCCGCAACAATCCTGGGCCTTCACCCAAGCACCTTGAGGGCAAGGATGCATAAGCTCGGGATAGCGCGTCCGGAAACATCAGAAACAGATTAAACCATTTCCTTTCCTTCAACGTATCACCACCATATCTTGAGGCTCCACCAGATATTGAGGCCAACCGAATGCTTCCATGCTGTTCCACCGCCCGCTCCTCTTCATCTAAACAGCTGTTATTAAATGATAAATAAATATTCCACAAGACCCTTCGCTATTGGCAGGCCATTTGCCATCACATCTTAATCCTCCTTCTAATCGTCACGGACGATTGAGGTCATTGGAAATGACGGAAAAAGAAAAAATGATGTTCGAATCGGAAACAGAACCGGAAGATCAAGATGAGCGCTCAATAAAGACACCTCCCGCACCGGAGGAAGGCGATGAAAGCCCACCGGACAGCACTTTCCCCATCGTGGGCATCGGTGCATCGGCAGGCGGTCTGGCGGCCTTCGAGGCCTTCTTTTCCGGCATGCCCGCCGGATCGGATCCCGGCATGGCTTTTGTCCTGGTGCAGCACCTGGCCCCTGACCACAAGAGCATCCTTACCGATCTTATCCGGCGCTACACCCGCATGCAGGTCTTCGAGGTCGAGGACGGAATGGCGGTCAAACCCAACTGCACCTATATCATTCCGCCTAACCGCGACATGGCCTTTCTGAATGGCTCGCTCCAATTGCTGGAACCCACGGCGCCTCGCGGGCAACGCCTGCCTATCGACTTCTTTTTCCGCTCCCTGGCCCAGGATCAACACGAACGGGCCATCTGCATCGTCCTCTCCGGTACCGGCAGCGACGGCACTTCAGGGGTGCGGGCCATCAAGGGCGAGGGCGGCATGGTCATGGTCCAGACCCCCCAATCCACCGAGTACGACAGCATGCCGCGCAGCGCCATCGCTACCGGTATGGTGGACTACGAGCTTCCGCCGGCCGAGATGCCGGCCCAACTCATTGCCTACGCGGCCCATGCCTTCGGCAAGTCTTTTCGGACGGCCTCCCTCCCGGCTCCCAGGGCCGAGAATGCTCTGAAAAAGATTTTCATCCTGTTGCGCGTCCAGACCGGCCACGACTTTTCCCAGTACAAGCCGAGCACCATCGAACGCAGGATAAAGCGACGGATGGCCGTCCACCAGGTTGAAGCGATCGACGGGTATGTGAGGTATTTACAGCAGACGCCGGCGGAGTTGGAAGCCCTCTTTCGCGATCTGTTGATCGGCGTAACGCATTTCTTCCGCGATCCGGAAGCCTTCAAGACCTTGGAGGCGCAGATTATCCCGAAGCTCTTTGCCGGCAAGCCTGCGGGCGCATTAATACGCGTCTGGGTCCCGGGCTGCTCCACCGGCGAGGAAGCCTATTCCATCGCCATTCTGCTTCAGGAGCACCTGGAGTCGCTGAAGCAGGGCTACAAGGTGCAGGTATTCGCCACCGACATTGACAGCCAGGCCATCGTCACTGCCCGTGCAGGTCTCTATCCGGCCAGCATCGCCGCCGACATCCCGCCGGAGAAACTGGCGCGCTTCTTTGTAGCTGAGCCGGACGGCAGTGCATACCGCATTCACAAAGGCATCCGCGACCTGTTGATCTTTTCCGAGCAGGATGTGATCAAGGACCCTCCCTTCTCCAAACTCGACCTCATCAGTTGCCGCAACCTCCTCATCTATATGAACAGCGACTTGCAGAAGAAGCTTATCCCACTCTTCCACTATACGCTGAATCCGGGTGGTTTTCTCTTTCTGGGCACTTCCGAAACCATCGGAGAGTTTTTTGACCTTTTTACCGTGCTGGACCGCAAGTTGAAGCTATATCAGCGCAAAGTAGATATCTACAGCGCGCAACGCCGGGTCCGGGACCGGTTTCTGCCGCCCATGACGGCAATGGGCGTGACGCTCCCGCAGATGACCGACAAGACGGCCGGGCTCAGGAAACTACCCTTACGCGAGTTGACCGAACAGGCTCTGCTGCGACATGTCGCCCCGGTCGGCGCGCTCATCAACGGCTCAGGCGACATTCTCTATCTTCACGGCCGCACGGGGATGTATCTGGAACCGGCCCCAGGCGAGGCAGGAGTAAGCAACATCCTGAAGATGGCCCGCGAAGGGTTGCGGCGCGACCTGACCACGGCCCTGCACAAAGCCGCGGGGACAAAAGACATTGTGCGCTACGCAGGCCTGCGCGTCAAAACCAATGGAAATTTCACCACGGTCAACCTGACGATCCGCCCGGTAGCGACAGGCCCTGCCATGACGCCCGAAACGCCTCTGTACCTGGTCATCCTGGAGGAAGCGACACCCTGCGATCCGGAACAGGTCGAACAGGCCACCCTGCAAACCATCGCCGTGGCTGGCGGTTCCGATAGGGATGTCGACGCGCGCATCGCGTCGCTGAGACAGGAGTTGCAGGCCAAAGAGGAATACCTGCAGACCACCAACGAGGAACTGGAAACCTCCAACGAGGAGCTCAAATCCTCGAACGAGGAGATGCAGTCGGTCAACGAAGAATTGCAATCCACCAACGAGGAGTTGGAGACGTCCAAAGAGGAACTGCAATCCGTTAACGAGGAATTGGCCACGGTTAACGCCGAACTGCAAACCAAAGTGGCCGACCTGTCCCAGGCCAACAACGACATGAACAACCTGCTTTCCGGCACCGGCATCGGTACCGTCTTTGTGGATCATCAACTGTGCATCCTGCGCTTCACCCCCACCGCCACCCAGATGATCAACCTGATCCCGGGCGACGTGGGACGGCCCGTGGGCCACATCGTCTCCAACCTGTTGGGCTATGACCGCCTGGTAGCAGACGTGCAGGCCGTGCTGGACAGTCTGATTCCCAAAGAGCTGGAGGTGCAGACCCGCTCGGGCGCCTGGTACACGATGCGCATCCTGCCGTACCGCACCATCGACAATGTGATCGAGGGCGCGGTAATCACCTTTGTCGACATTACCGGGATGAAAAAAGTGCAGAAGGCGCTTTTGGAGAGCGAATCCCTCTTCCGGCAAATTGCGGAAACCCTGCCGCAGCTCGTGTGGACATGTCAGCCCGATGGCTTCTGCGACTACCTGAGCCCGCAATGGGTGGAATTTACCGGCATACCGGGGGAAAAGCAGCTTGGTTTCGGGTGGCTCGACCAGATCCACGCAGCCGACCGAAGCGCATTAACGACCGCGTGGAAAACTTCGGCATCTACGGGTGAGCCTTTGAAACTGGAATTCCGTATCCGCCGCCACAGTGGCGACTACCATTGGTTCGATTCTCGCGCGACGGCTTTGCGCGACGCATCAGGCCGCATCGTCAAGTTCTTTGGTATGAGCATGGACATCACCGATGGCAAACTTCGTAACAAGGCGGTTAACAAAACGGAATAAAAACCGCCAGAAAATGCAGGGGTTTTCCAATGAATAGCAAGGATGATCGGCCCGATGACGCCGCTGCACTGCGTCGGCAGGCCGAAGATATCGCCACCAGGGAAAAAGTGACCTCGTCGCCGGATGCCCGGGAGGCCCTGTCACCGGATGAAGCGTTGCGAATGCTGCACGAACTGCGGATTCACCAGATCGAGCTGGAGATGCAGAACGAGGAACTGCGCCGAGCGCAGGAAGAACTGGAAGAAGCCCGGGCACGGTACTTCGACCTCTACGATCTGGCGCCGGTCGGCTATTTTTCCATCAGCGAAAAGGGACTGATTCTGGAAGTCAATCTCACAGCCGCCAACCTCTTAAACACTACAAGAGATACCCTGGTCGGACAGCCCTTATCCCGCTTTATCCTCCCGGAGGACCAGGACATTTACTACCGGCATCGCAAACAACTGCTGGAGACAGGCAAGGCCCAAGTTTGCGAATTGAGAATAGCGAGAAAAGATGGCACCCAATTCTGGGTAGGATTTGAGACGACCATTGCCCGGAACGGTGACGGACATCTCCAGTGCCGCACCGTGATGATCGAAATCACCGAGCGCAAGCGGGTTGAGACGGACAAGGCAGCGCTCGAAGCGCAAAACCGGCAGCTGCAGAAAGCAGAAAGCCTGCGATGCATGGCCGGAGCCATTGCCCACCATTTCAACAACCAGCTTAGCGTGGTGATTGGAAACCTGGAACTGGCCATGATCATGCTGTCTCAAGGCACGCGGCCTCTCGAAAACATTCGTGACGCCATAAACGCTTCTCACCGGGCAGCGGAGATGAGCGGTCTGATGCTTACCTACCTTGGTCAAACATTCCAAAAGAGAGAGCCGCTGAACCTTTCCGAGCCCTGTCGCCAAACGCTGCGCATGCTCCTGAAGACCATGCCCAAACACGTCCGCGTGGTGACGGACTTGCCCTCTTCCGGACCTGTAATCACATCAAACGCCGGCGAGATAAAACAGCTCCTGACAAACCTGCTGACCAATGCCTGGGAGGCTGTGGGAGAGGGTCAGGGCTCCATTCACCTGGCCCTCAAAATGGTTTCCCCGACGCAAATGCAAATTCCCATGGCGCATCGTTTTCCCATCGGCTGGCAGCCGCAGGATCATGCTTATGTCTGCCTGGAAGTGGCGGATACAGGAAGCGGGATTGCAGAGTCGGATATCGAGAAAATCTTCGACCCGTTTTTCTCCAGCAAATTTACCGGCCGGGGCCTAGGTGGAGCTGTGATTCTGGGGATAGTCCGGACACACAACGGCGGCGTCACTGTGGAGAGTGAACCGGGACGAGGAAGTACCTTCCGTGTCTTTTTTCCTGCGCCTGACGAGGAGTGCCCCCGTAAACTGCTTAATGTGGATACGAAACCACCAGAAACATCAGGGGGCCGTAAAGGGAAGGCTGCCAGGACAGTGCTGCTCGTCGAAGACGAAGAGATGCTGCGCATCGTGGCCGCACGGATGATTGCTCGTCTTGGTTATACGGTGCTTAAAGCAAGCGACGGCCTTGAGGCCGTGGACGTGTTCCAAAAGCGCCAAAACCAAATCAGATGTGTACTTTGCGACCTGACTATGCCGCGTATGGACGGCTGGGAGACATTGACGGCCCTGCGCAAAATTGCACCAGACATTCCGGTGATCTTGACCAGCGGCTACAACGAGACCCAGGTAATGGCAGGCAAACATCCCGAACAGCCGCAGGCCTTTTTAAGCAAGCCTTATACGCTCAACCAACTTGACGCTGCGATTCAGCATGCTACTCGACAGGAAATAACAGATACGAATCCGTCTCTCTGAACTCATGAAACGTGAACCGGATCTGACGTTCAAATTGCAACACTGCGCACGAAATGCTTGGTTCCCTTAAAGGAGAGTATGCCTCAGCATTCTGAGGTTCCACTATATATTGAGGCTGAACGAATCAATATATGATTTTCCGCTGTCCCTTCCCGCCAATCCAATCTTTTGTTATTATAGCTATTTCCACGCTTATGACTTTCCTCCGGTTGTTGGCAAGCCGTTTGCTGTTAACATCTTGTGTAATAATCATAAACTAATTGGCCGTGAGTTTTTTCACTTTACATTGAGAAATAAGGAGGCAGCGCATGAAAGATGTTAATCGTATTCTTGTTGTAAGCTGGGTGACTCAATATTGTCAAACGTCGGTCCATTATGGAGTTTCACTGGCGGAGAAATATGGAGCCGATCTTTCCGTGATTCATATCGTGGATACGTTATGGATTCGGGGGTGGAGTTTGCCCACGATCTCACTCATTGAAGAGCGGAAGAGAGAATTGGAGAGAGAACAAGAAGAATTGAATAGAATTATCAACACCGAAAAAAAGAAGGGCATGACAATCAGAGAGTTTGTTAAGGAGGGTGATCCGGTCGAGGAAATCCTGAAAACGATTGAAGATGAAAAAATTGATCTGGTTGTTCTGCGTGCTCAGGAAGAAGGCCGTATAGAGCGTTTTCTTGTCGCCGGCAGCAATGATGCCATTATCCGGAAAATGCCCTGTTCCATTTTCTTAGTAAAAGCCGAACCGGCACCGGATGATGATTCACCGGAAGAGAGTGATAAATCCTAAGTTACCACCCTCTATGAAATTCACATGATGTTGAGGAACTGCCGTGCGTAATGTCTTAATGTATTCATCCGACCTGACGCAGCACGAATATAAGCCCTCCCATCCGTTCAAACCCATGCGGGCAAAACTGATGTATGAGCTTCTCAACAGGTACGGGCTCCTCTCCGGAGAAAATCAGGTCATTGTTGAGCCCCGACTCATGGACGAGGAGCTGTTATATCTGTTCCACACGAGAGAATATATAGAACTCCTGAAGAAAGGCGAAAAGGGGGAGTTCTCTGTGGAAATGCTTTACGCTGGTCTGGGCACTGATGATAATCCCCTCTTCAGAACCATGTACCGGTATGCCTTGTCTGCTTCGAGTGCAACCGTTCAGGGCACGACGATGTTGTACCGGGGAAATGCCAGGTTTGTTTTCAACCCCTTTGGGGGATTTCACCATGCAGGGAAAAGCCGTGCTGAAGGCTTTTGCTATGTCAACGATATTGCCATTGCGATTACCTGGCTTGTGAATGCCGGACAGAAGGTGGCCTATATCGATATAGATGCTCACCATGGCAATGGGGTACAGGAGGCCTTTTACGAGACCAACAGAGTTTTAAATTTATCCTTACATGAGTCAGGAAAGACGCTCTATCCTGGATCCGGGTTTGAAGGAGAAATGGGGGCAGGGGAAGGCATCGGATATAATGTGAATATCCCCCTTTTGGCAGGAACGGATGATGAGGTCTATCTCGTGGCCTTTGAAGCCCTCGTCCCCCCTCTCGTGAAGAGTTTCCGGCCTGATGTCGTTGTGGCGTGCATAGGCTGCGACACCCACTGGCAAGATCCCCTCACCCATCTCAATTTGACAAGCAACGGGTATAAAAAGGTGATCTCCATTATTAATGCGTTATCCCCAAAAATACTTGCCCTTGGTTCGGGAGGTTACAACGTGCATAAGACAGCCGCCCTCTGGACGCTGGCCTGGGCTGAGTTTTCGGGACTGCAGCCTTGCGACCTTTACTTAGGCCAGGTCGGTGGAATGATGTATGGACCTGAGACTGGCGTCGGACAACTTGATGACCCTCCGTTTGTCGTCCTTGGGCAGGAAAAAGAGCTTTGTACTGATCACACACTGCGTGTGATCGACTTTGTCAAGGACAACATCTTCCCTTTGCACGGAATAAAAGATTGAACGGCTGGGACACTGCACAGCAAGGTTCACGTATAAAAGACACAGCAACGGAGGATAACAGAATGAGCCGCATACAAGTGATGTTTGACCCTGAAGCAATAGCCCTGATCGGGGCAACGGATAAGCCGGGCGCGGTGGGAAGAACCATCCTCGAAAATCTGCTCCGGTCAAAGGAACGGAAGATATTTCCGGTAAACCCACTCAAAAAAACGGTATTGGATGTAAAGTGCTATCCCGCCATCGCGAACGTCCCCGAACATGTGGATCTGGCTGTCGTGGCAACCCCTGCCCGGTCAGTCCCTGAAACGCTTGAGGAATGCGGTCAGGCCGGCGTCGAGGGGGTGGTCATCATCTCTGCCGGGTTCAAAGAAATCGGTGAAGAAGGCAAGCAGTTAGAAAGGGAAATTGACCGGATCAGGAAAAAATATGGGATGCGCATCATGGGACCAAACTGCCTCGGTTTCGTAAGACCCGCCCTGGGCATCAATGCGACCTTTCTCCGGGGGAATCCTCCGCCTGGAAACATTGCCTTCATTTCTCAGAGCGGCGCCCTCGGCAGCGCAATACTTGATTGGGCGGTCAGCGCCGAGATAGGCTTCAGCCTGTTTGCATCACTCGGTTCCATGGTCGATATCGACTTCGGCGACATGATTGACTTCCTGGGAGATGACCCGGCTACCAGAAGCATTCTGATCTATATGGAAGGCGTGGGAAACGCGAGAAAATTCATGAGTGCGGCCCGGGCTTTCGCCAGCCGCAAACCGATCATTATATTGAAGCCGGGGCGATTTGCAGAAAGTGCAAGGGCGGCCCATTCCCACACAGGAGCGATGGCAGGGGACGACGCGGTCTATGAAGCAGCCTTCAAGAGGGCCGGTGTTGTGCGGGTCGGGGAAATAGCGGAACTCTTCAATGCTGCCGAGGTTCTCGATTCGAAGAGGCTGCCGGCCGGTCCGAGGCTCGCCATAGTCACCTGTGCCGGCGGACCCGGCGTGATGGCCACCGACGCTCTTATGTCCCTGGGTGGAGAACTGGCAGAACTCACTGAGGA
Source organism: Syntrophus sp. (in: bacteria) (assembly GCA_034006265.1). GTDB lineage: Bacteria > Desulfobacterota > Syntrophia > Syntrophales > Syntrophaceae > Syntrophus. The sequence goes on from JAVETB010000002.1 coordinate 21,239, forward strand.
GAGCATGAAGCAACTCAACGCATTTTTACCATCCTACTGGAGTAAGTCCAACCCTGTTGACGTGCTTGGAGACGCAACCGTCGACAGGTTCACGAAAGCGCTCACCATATGCCTCGACGACCCCGCAGTGGACGGGGTGCTCGTCATTTACGTACCGATGGACGCTGCCCCTTCAACCCAGCTTGCGCAAGCGGTGACCGATAAAGCAAAAATTGTCCGGAAGCCGGTCATCACAACGTGGATGGGGGGAAAAGATGTCGAGGAAGGGAGAAACATATTTGTTGAGAACAGCATCCCGCAATACGACACTCCGGAGGAGGCTGTCAGAACTTATGTGAATATGTGCAGGTACAAGAAAGATCTCGACGAGCTCTATGAAACCCCTGACGTGCTGCCGGCGCACGAAGCAACCTCGAAAGATCATCTGACAGAGCTTCTCAAGATGGCCATCAAAGAAGGACGAACGCTTCTCAACGAGGAAGAGTCCAAGGATTTTCTCATGGCCTACCGTATCCCGGTTACGATGGCCCGGATCGCTCAAGATCCGGATGTGGCGGTAAGTATAGCAGATAAGGTGGGCTATCCGGTCGTTATCAAGGTCGTCTCACCTGACATCTCCCACAAAAGCGATGTCGGCGGCGTCATCATGAGCATCGATTCAAGCGCCGCCCTGAAGGAAGCCTATGAGCAGTTGATGATGAGGATGAAGGAACGCGCCCCGAATGCGGCCATAACGGGCGTAGCTGTTGAAAAAATGGTTACCGACATAGATTACGAACTCATTCTCGGGGCCAAGAAAGACAAGGATTTCGGCTCGGTCATCCTCTTCGGGATGGGGGGAACGATGGCGGAGTTTATCAAAGATTTTTCAATTGGCCTTCCCCCGCTCAATCAGACCCTGGCAAAGATGTTGATGCAGGACACCAGGGTATACAAAATGCTCCAGGGCTTCCGGGGCAAACCGGCAGCAGATTTCGAAGTGCTCGAGGAAATCCTGGTCAATTTTTCCAATCTGATCGTCGACTTTCCCGAAATAGCGGAAATCGACATAAACCCTCTCGCCATATCCAATGGCGAAGCCTCCGCCCTCGACGCGCGAATCATTATTGACAAGAATTATGACGCCACTGGCCGATCGCCTTATCCACACCTGATTATTACTCCCTATCCGACGAGGTACATCACACCCTGGCAACTTTCGGATGGAACCAAAGTTCTTCTGAGACCCATACGGCCTGAGGACGAGCCCGCAGAGCACGAAATGCTCTCTTCGTTGTCTGACGAGACCTTGAGGACCAGGTTCTTCTCCATCTTTAAAAATATAACCCATGAGTGGCTTATCCTTTTCTGTAATATCGACTACGACCGGCACATGGCGATCGTTGCCGAACTGGAGGAAAATGGAAAGAAAAGTATGATCGGGGTTGCTCGACTGATTATGGATCAGGACCTGACATCCGGCGAAATAGCCATTCTCGTGCAGGATCGGTTTCAGCGTAAACGCCTTGGATCTAAATTCGTAGAGATGCTTATCGGGATAGCGCGCGAAAGGGGTCTTGGGGTTATCCGGGCAGATGTCCTCACCGAAAATGAGTCCATGCTCACCGTCTTCAAGCGTTTAGGTTTTACAACTCAATATGTTCCGGGCGGCACGAGTGAAGCCGTGTTGAAGCTGAAAGAGCAGGAGACTCCGGGATAAGGTGAAATGGCCGATGGCCGATTTTGCGGGAGAGCGTTCTTGGGGTTACAACCCCTCGCACATCTTTTCGGTTGAAACCAACTACGGAGGCCCTTTGGCGTTCAAGAAATTCGTCAAACGCTCTCACGAGCATCACATTGCGGTAATCCTCGACACCGTTTACAACCATTTGGGCCCCAGCGACCTCGATCTTTGGCAATTCGACGGCTGGTCCGAGAACAATCGCGGCGGAATCTACTTCGATAACGACGAACGGGCAGAGACGCCGTGGGGAGCTACCCGGCCCGATTACGGACGTGGCGAGGTCCCGTTCGATTCCCCCTTGACAACGCCTGGATGTGGCTCGATGAGTACCACCTGGACGGTCTACGCTTCGACAGCACGATTTACATTCGCACCGCCAATGGCACCGATGGTCCCGGAAGCTACCACCTGCCCGATGGATGGAGCATACTGCAGGAGATCAACAGCCTGGTCACTCAGAAATTCCCCGGCAGGATCACGATCGCTGAGGACTTGCAGAACAACGATTGGCTCACTAAAGACATCGGAGCCGGAGGCGCGGGGTTCGGTTCGCAATGGGATGCCGACTTCGTCCACCCCATCCGCCAGGCGGTGATCACCCCCCAGGATGAACAACGCTCGCTCGCGGCCATCCGCTCATCGAAGCCGGTCAAGAACGCGCCTCTGAAGATCTATTCGGGGGTAACTGTGATTCCGGGAATTATCCGGACGCACCGCGGCGCCATCACGGTGGAGAGTGAACTGGGACAGTGGAGTGCCTCCCGTCTTTTTTTCCCTGCATCTGGTGAAGAGTTTCTCCCTAGAGCTACTTGATATGGAATGAAAGGAGAACTCCGCTTTTCCACTTCAAACGATCAATTCCGTCATCATGAAAAGTGATCTGGATCTGACGATCATATTGCAATCCTGAGCACTTGCTGCCTGGTGCTCCTTGAACGAAAGCATGCCTCACTATGTTGAGGTTCCACCAAATGCTGAGGGCCGGATGAATCTTTTCATGCCTTCCCCTGTTCCCTCCAGCCAATCTAATCTCCCGTTAATATAGATGAATCCATCATTATGAGTTTCCTTTGGCTATTGGCAAGTCATTTGCTGTTATCATATTATTATGATCCTTATGACCATACAAATGAAGGTCGGTTCTGAGAAACACACGGAGTTGTCGCAGGCGATTGCTTCACTGTCCGGTTTCATAAGGATGGAGAAGGGATGCCGGTTTTGCGACTTCTGCCGGAGTATCGAAGATGAAAATCGATTTTTTCTTCTTGAAAAATGGGATACCTGGGAAAACCTGATGACCCACTTGAAATCGGAACATTTTAGAGTGCTCAGGGGGGCGATGAACCTTCTCAAAGAGCCCCATGAAATGATGTTCCACACTACTTTAGACCCGAAAGGGTTGGAGAAAATTTGATGGATAAATTGTTTCTTACCGACGTCTTGGCTGCGGTGGTGTCGTGATCTTGAAAATATTTACGGTACCCATTGAAAAGCAGGACGCCGTCGACCCGAAATTTTTTTTAACAACACATTGGAATGAAAGGAGAAAAAAAATGAAACAAGCAAGCATGAAAATTCTTTTCGTCGTATGCATGGCCGTGATCATAGGAATTTTACCGGTTTCCTCTTACGCAGCCACAGCCAATGAGATCGATGCCAGCGTCAATGCATCCCTCGACCGCTTTGTCAAGGAAGTCAAGGGCGCGCAGGAGTTTCTCGATGCCGCTAAAGGGGTTCTTATAATGCCTGGGGTCATCCAGGGTGGGCTCGTCATCGGCGCTGAGTATGGAGAAGGAGCGTTAAGGATCGGTGGAAAAACGGTCGCTTACTACAACGTCGTTTCCGGATCTTTCGGCTATCAGATCGGGGCCCAGAAGAAGGACATCATCCTTGTCTTCATGGATGATGCGGTCCTGGAGAAATTCCGTAACAGTGAAAACTGGCGAGCGGGTGTCGATGCCAAGATAACCGTGGTTAATGTAGGCGCTGATGAATCCTTAAACACGATGAAATTCCAGCAGCCTGTTGTCGGGTTTGTCTTTGACCAGAAAGGGCTTATGGCCGGCGCCACGATAGAAGGCTCGAAATTTTCCAAACTGAAAAAGTAAATAAAAAACAGCTATAAAAGAAGACCACGGAGACAGGCTCCCCACCCCACCCACTGCCGGATGAATTTATTGCCGGCAGTGGGTGGGGCGAGCACCCAGGAAGGAGGCTCACATGTTGTGGACAATTGCTTTAATTCTCATCATCCTATGGCTGCTGGGGATGGTGACCGGCTATACAATGGGTTATTTCATTCATATCCTGCTGGTCGTCGCCATCGTTGTCATACTGATCAGAGTTATTCAGGGGCGGAGACCTATTTAGCATTGAAGTTAGCCAATTTTTACCGGATTTCCGGAGGATCGACTTTCGGAAATCCGGTGTTAAAAAAAGATTACCCAAAAGTTGAGAGATGCCGCAGGTCAGTTAACCAAAATTTTCTGTATCTGCCGCTCTTTGACAATCATGATAAGTTTTTGATTCTCTTTATGTTTCATCAATTTGGAGTTTTCTATTCCAGATAGATCCTCAAAAAAGGCTTGAAAGTGAAGTTCAACAGCAAGAGCATTCCCGGGTTTCTGTCCCACTTGTGGGCGAGTCTAAGTAGAAACCGTTTGACACAAACGTACGCCTCTTTCGAGACGCCCCTTAGATCGGAGTTGCTCAGCGCCTCCCAGATGGAGCAACACGGCAAGACCCTTGCCGCAGCACACACGTTGAGCGCAGGCCGTCCTTTAGAACAACTGTTGGCGCGGCTGGGTGAGAATGAAGGCATACTCCTTAACGTTCGCGAGCTCATGTCAGAAGCCATAAAAGAAAGCCGGAGGATTACCCCGGCAGAGGAATGGCTCCTCGACAACTTCTACCTTATTGAAGAACAGATTCGAACGTCTAAAAGGCACTTGTCAAAGGGTTACAGCAAGGGACTGCCCTGCCTGAAAAATGGTCCGTCAACAGGTCTTCCCCGTGTGTACGACATTGCCCTGGAGATGATCGCCCACGGCGATGGCCTGGTGGATCCTGAGAGTCTCGACCGTTTCATAGCCGCCTATCAGACAGTCACCGAGCTCATGCTGGGTGAACTATGGGCCATCCCCATCATGCTGCGCCTGGCTCTTATCGAGAATCTCCGGCGTGCTGCAGTGCGGATTGCTGCCGGCAGGACCGCCCGGAACCATGCCGATTACTGGGCGGATCAGCTTATTGAAACCGCCGAGCAGAACCCGAATGAGTTAATCATGGTCATTGCCGACATGGCGCGCTCGAAGCCACCCATGGTCGGTTCCTTTGTTGCAGAGCTTACACGCCGTCTGCAGGGTCAGGGGCCCGCTCTCACATTGCCCCTTACCTGGATTGAGCAACAGCTCTCCGGGTCAAGTCTTACGATTGAACTATTAGTGCAGTCAGAAGCCCTGCAACAGGCGGAAGATCAAATTTCGATCAGCAACAGTATCGGCAGCCTCCGGTTCCTGGGTGCCACGGATTGGCGCAAATTCGTCGAAACCATGAGTGTCGTCGAGCAGACTCTCTGCGAGGATCCGGCCGATGTGTATGGCAGGATGGATTTCGCCACTCGTGATTCATACCGTCACATCGTGGAAAGGATAGCGAATAGCAGTCCCTTGTCCGAAAACGAGGTGGCACGCGTTGCGATCCGCCTTGCCGGGGAGGGCGAAGGTAAGGTAACCAGTGACAATCGGGCGAATCATGTCGGCTTCTACCTCATCGACAAAGGGTTGACTCAACTCGAAGGGCTTGCTGGGGCGCGCCTGTCTTTTTCCGAGGGGATCCGGAAGGTCATTCACCGATTTCCTTTGTTCTTCTATCTGGGCATGATCGGTGTACTCACCGCGATCTTCACCGGGTATTTGCTTGCAGAGGCCCATTCCGGCGGGTTACGCGGCCGCTGGATGTGGATTATCGGCATAATCTCGCTTCTCTCTGTAAGCCAGTTAGCGATAGCCCTGGCAAACTGGCTTACGACACGCCTTGTGGCGCCTCGTCCCCTGCCCCGCATGGACTTCTCCAAAGGAATTCCGTCGGAATCGGCTACCCTGATCGTGGTTCCTACAATGATCACGAGCACGGAGAGCATCGATCATCTGATGGAGGCACTGGAGGTCAGATTCCTGGCCAATAGAGACAGAAACCTTCGTTTTGGCCTGCTCACTGATTTTCGGGATGCCGACGAGGAAATCCTGCCTGACGATGGCCCGCTCCTGGTACTGGCCCGGCAGAGAATCGAAGAGCTGAACGAAAAATACAGAACTTCAAAAAACGACACTTTTTTTCTATTCCATCGGCCACGCCGCTTCAATCCCCAGGATCAGATCTGGATGGGTTACGAACGCAAGCGGGGGAAGCTTGCGGAACTGAATTCCTTTCTTCGTGGGGGCTCAAGAGAGTGCTTTTCGCTCATCGTCGGTAATACGGAAGGATTGGAGAAAGCGAAATACATCATTACACTGGACACGGATACACAACTCCCCCGTGACGCGGCATGGCAGCTTGTGGGAGCCATGGCCCACCCGCTGAACCGCCCGCAATACGATGAAAAGAAGCAACGTGTCTGTGCCGGATACGGCATCCTTCAGCCACGGGTGGCCGTGAGTCTGCCCAGCACGAACCGGACACGTTATGCCCGCATGTGGGGAAGGGATGCAGGCATCGATCCCTATACCCGTGTGGTCTCTGATGTATACCAGGACCTCTTTGGCGAAGGCTCCTTCATCGGCAAAGGCATTTATGAGATTGATGCGTTCGAGCGTGCCGTCAGGGGACGTTTTCCTGAGAACCGGATTTTGAGCCACGATCTCATCGAAGGATGTTATGCGCGGGCAGGTCTTTTAAGCGATGTTCAGCTCTATGAGGAATACCCTGCTCGCTACAGCGCAGATGTGAGCCGCAGGCACCGCTGGATTCGCGGGGATTGGCAGCTTCTTAGATGGCTGCTGCCCGGGGTCCCCGGCCTGAATGTGCGTTTTCAGAAGAATCCCCTCTCACTGCTTTCCCGATGGAAGCTTTTCGACAACCTTCGGCGCAGTCTCTCGCCTTTGGCGATGACCCTTCTGCTTCTCCTGGGCTGGACCGTTTTACCCATGCCCTGGTTCTGGACCCTGTCGGTGGTTGGAATCGTCCTGATCCCCTCCTGGATTATGTCTCTTCTGGATCTTTTTCAGAAGTCAGATGATGTCCTTCCCAGTCAGCATATTCTCGCCACGATGCGGGGGAGCGGTCTAAACCATGGCCAAGCTGCATTTACCCTCCTCTGCCTGCCCTATGAAGCATTTTTCAGTACAGACGCTGTTCTGCGCACCATTTGGCGGATGCTCACTGGAAACAAGCGGCTTCTTGAATGGAACCCTTCGGGCGACTCCGATCGCACGAGCCGGAAGGACCTGGCCGGCTCCTGCCGGACCATGTGGATAGCCCCGGTCATTGCCGTCGTCGCGGCGATTTATCTCGCACTTTCCAGGCTGGAGGCCTTGGTCGTTGCCCTGCCTGTGCTCATCCTCTGGTTTATCTCCCCCGGAGTAACATGGTGGGCCAGTGAACCGCTTGGCCGCCGGAAGGAAAGACTCAGTTCAGAAAATATCAACTTTCTGAGGAAGATTTCCCGAAAGACCTGGTGCTTCTTCGAGACCTTCGTCGGCCCGGAGGATCATTGGCTTCCGCCCGATAACTATCAGGAAAATCCCTTTGCCAATGTTGCCCATCGTACGTCGCCGACCAACATGGGACTTACGCTCCTCGCCAATTTGTCCGCCTGGGACTTTGGCTATATTTCTGCAGGACAACTTCTCGATCGCACGAATAATGCACTCCGCACGATGGAAGCTATGGAGTGCTACAAAGGACACTTCTTCAACTGGTATGACACAGAATCTCTGAATCCGCTGCTGCCGATGTATATTTCGACTGTGGACAGCGGAAATATTGCAGCCTGTCTGTTGACATTGCGGGCAGGGCTCACGGCACTCCCTGATGAGAGGATCATGGGATCAAGGGTATTTGCCGGGCTCCTCGATACGGCGCGAATTCTTCTGGATGTCGCCGGTAAACCCGTTCCGCCCCGGCTCTCTCGATTGCGAGAAGAGTTGGAGTCTCTTTGCGCCGCCAGTCCGAATACGCTTGCGGCTGCACGAGAGGTCCTTGGCGGGATCGCTTTGCCTGCCCTGGAAGAACTTCATGGCTTTGACGCCGCCCCGAACAGCCTGGCTGCAGAGTGGGCACGGGCCTTTACAGGTCAATGCAGGGCCGCCCTCGATGAGCTGGAATTTCTTGCGCCATGGATCATGCTGCCTCTCCCTTCCACGCTGCTCGACACCTTCCCTGGTCTCGGTGAAATTCCGACACTGCGAATATTGGCCGATTTTGACAAAGAGTTGCTGCCGGCAATGACAGATCGACACGCCGGAACTCCGGAGGAAAGTGCGCATCTTGATGCGCTTCGAGGTGCCATCACGGAGGCAAGCAGCAGGGCCAGGGCGAGAATCGTCGTTATCGAAAAACTTGTAGCGCGATCCGGTTTACTTGCCCATATGGATTATGACTTCCTCTATGATGAGACTCGCCATCTGTTGGCTATCGGCTACAACCTCAGTGAAAACCGACGGGACGCGAGTTACTATGATCTACTGGCGTCGGAAGCGCGTCTTTCCAGTTTTGTCGCCATTGCCCAGGGACAATTGCCCCAGGAAAACTGGTTTGCCTTGGGGCGCCTGCTCACTACCGCCGGCGGAAAGCCGGTTCTCCTTTCCTGGAGCGGCTCCATGTTCGAATACCTCATGCCTCTCCTCGTCATGCCCACCTATGAGCAGACACTCCTCGACGAAACCTGTAAGGCGGCTGTGGCAAGACAGATCGAGTACGGGAAACAGCGGGGGGTGCCGTGGGGTATTTCGGAATCCGGTTATAACATGATCGACGGTCATCTCAATTACCAGTACAGCGCCTTTGGCGTGCCCGGCCTGGGGCTCAAACGCGGGTACTCCGAGCTTGTTATTGCCCCCTATGCATCAGCTTTAGCGCTCCTGGTAGCCCCTGAAGAGGCATGTAGCAATCTTGAGGAACTCTCCGCTCAGGGCTTTGAGGGAAAGTATGGTTTTTATGAAGCCATTGACTACACCCCCTCTCACCTGACCCACGGGAATGAGAGTGCGGTGGTTCGGTCCTTCATGGCCCATCATCAGGGCATGACCCTCCTCTCGCTGGCCTCTTTGCTCCTCAACCGCCCCATGCAGAGGCGATTCGAGTCAGACCCCTCGTTTCGGGCAATTATGCTGTTGCTTCAGGAACGGGTACCAAAGGCCACGGCCTTTTATTCACAAACGGCCGAACTTGCCGAGGTGGATGCAGTCTCACATGACGTAGAAGAGATGCCGATGCGCGTTTACGAAAGCCCCGACACACCCATACCGGAAGTGCAGTTGTTGTCGAACGGGAGATATCACGTGATGATCACAAACGCAGGCGGCGGTTACAGCCAATGGAAAGACATGGCAGTGACGCGGTGGCGCGAAGACAGCACCTGCGATAACTGGGGTGCATTCTGTTATATCCGCGACCTTTCAACCGGCGCTTTCTGGTCAACGGCATACCAACCCACCCTAAAGCCTTCAAAGCAGTACGAAGCAATCTTCTCGGAAGGACGAGCAGAGTTTCGGCGCCGGGATCATGACTTCGACACCCATACGGAGATTGTGATTTCACCTGAGGATGACATCGAGATGCGCCGAATCACCATCGCCAACCGGGCGCGGATCCGTAGAACAATAGAGGTAACGAGTTACTCGGAAGTTGTTCTTGCACCGCCCGCGCAGGACGCGCTGCACCCGGCCTTCAGCAATCTCTTTATCCAGACCGAGATCATCCGCGAGCAGAGGGCAATACTCTGCAAGCGCCGGCCCCGCTCCCCTGGAGAACAGTCGCCATGGATGTTCCATCTCATGGCGGTCCACGGGGCCGAGACCGGTGAAGTATCTTATGAGACCGACCGGATGAGGTTTATCGGCCGCGGGAACACTCTTGCCGATCCGGAAGCGATGAGAGGTTCATCCAGGCTCTCGGACAGTGAGGGCTCGGTACTCGATCCGATTGTAGCGATCCGGCATCAGATAACCCTCGATCCCGGGAAATCGGCAACCATCATTATGGTCACCGGGATCACCGAAACCCGGAATGCCTCCCTTGAACTTGTCAGGAAATACCAGGACCGGCATCTTGCCGATCGTGTCTTTGATCTGGCGTGGACCCATAGCCAGGTGCTGCTGCGGCAGATCAATGCCACGGAAGCCGATGCGCAACTTTATGGACGTCTTGCCGCCTCTGTCCTATACGCGAATTTGTCACTACGTGCCCAGCCGGAGACTATCATCAAAAACAGTCGTGGCCAATCCGGCCTCTGGGGATACTCTATCTCCGGCGATCTCCCCATCGTGCTATTGCAGATTGAAGATCTAGCCAACATCAACTTGGTGCGACAACTCGTTCAGGCCCATGCATACTGGCGTCTCAAAGGACTGGCGGTGGACCTGGTCATCTGGAACGAAGATCACGCCGGTTACCGGCAACTTCTTCACGATCAGATCATGGGCCTCATCGCTGCAGGCACGGAAGCGAAATTGGCCGATCGACCGGGTGGTATTTTTGTAAGACCTTCAGACCAGATCTCGAAGGAGGACCGCGTCCTGTTTCAGTCGGTTGCCCGCGTCATCATAACGGACCGCAAGGGAACGCTCGCAGACCAGATCAAGGGACGGAGCTTTATGGAAGGAATGTTGCCGGCCACTCTGGTAACCCGAGTCACAACACGGCGCGAAATTCCGGAAATAGAAGCAAAACCTCGCCAAGATCTGATCTTTGGGAATGGATTGGGCGGTTTCACACTTGATGGCCGGGAGTACATCATTTCAACTGCCCGCAGGCAGGTGACACCGGCGCCGTGGGTGAATGTCCTGGCGAACCGGCATTTCGGAACCGTTGTCTCAGAAAACGGTCTTGCCTATTCCTGGAGCGAAAACGCCCACGAGTTTCGCCTCACCCCCTGGTACAACGATCCTGTCAGCGATTCGAGCGGAGAAGCCTTTTATATTCGGGATGAAGAGCGCGGCCACTTCTGGTCCCCCATGCCGCTACCCAGCCGCGGAGCCACGCCTTATGTCACTCGCCATGGATTCGGCTACAGCGTCTTTGAGCACACGGAGCGTGGTATCAGCACAGAGGTGTGGGTTTACGTGGCCCTGGACGCTGCCGTCAAGTTTACGGTGCTGAAGGTGCGCAACCTCTCAGGCCGGTCACGGCGACTTTCAGCCACCGGATACGTGGAATGGGTGCTGGGCGATTTGAGATCCAAATCAGCTATGCATGTCATTACGGAGATCAACCCGACCAGCGGCGCCCTCTTCGCCCGTAACCCTTACAACGCTGAATTCGGCAACCGAACGGCGTTTTTTAACGTGGATGATGTAACCCGAACGATGAGCGGCGACCGGATGGAATTTCTTGGGCGTAACGGAACGCTCACGAATCCCGCCGCCATGAAGCGGTCACTGCTCTCCGGCAGGGTCGGAAGCGCTCTGGACCCATGCGGCGCCATCCAGGTGGCCTTTGAGCTGGCAGCCGGAGAAGAGCGCGAGATCGTCTTCACCCTGGGCGCCGGACAGAAGGCCGATGATGCCGGCAACCTGGCACGACGCTTCCGGGGATCGGTCGCGGCTCGTGAGGCCCTTGAAGCCATATGGCAGTACTGGAACCACACCCTCGGCACCGTTCAGGTGGAAACACCGGATCCGTCCGTCAACGTCCTGGCCAACGGCTGGCTCTTATACCAGACCCTGACCTGCCGCCTCTGGGGACGGAGCGGTTACTACCAGTCCGGAGGTGCCTTTGGCTTCCGCGACCAGTTGCAGGACGTGATGGCCCTCATTCATGCCGAGCCACGCTTGGTGCGGGAGCACCTTCTCCTCTGCGCGAGCCGTCAGTTTGTAGAGGGTGATGTTCAGCACTGGTGGCACCCACCCTCAGGACGGGGCGTGCGCACCCACTGCTCGGATGATTTCCTCTGGCTTCCCTGGGCGACGTGCCACTACGTTCTGACCACCGGGGATTCGGGGATTCTGGATGAACCCGTCCGCTATCTTAAGGGACGCCCGGTCAGCGCCGATGAGGACTCCTATTACGATCTGCCCGGCAGGTCCGAAGAAAAGACGAATCTTTACGACCACTGTGTGCGAGCGATCACGAGGGCCCTCAATTTTGGTGTACATGGCCTGCCCCTCATCGGCTCCGGAGACTGGAACGACGGTATGAACATGGTGGGTAAAGACGGCAAGGGTGAAAGTATCTGGCTTGCGTTCTTCTTGTACGAGGTACTGATGCGGTTCACCGGAATTGCACGCCTGCAGGGTGATCTTCCCTTCGCCGAACATTGTGAGACAGAAGCAGGCAAGCTGAGCAGAAACATCGAAGAAAATGCCTGGGATGGCGAGTGGTACCTCCGGGCTTTTTTTGACGACGGAACGCCCCTCGGTTCAGCGGGCAATCCCGAATGCCGGATTGATTCCATAGCGCAAAGCTGGTCGGTCCTGTCCGGGGCAGGAAGCCCAACGCGTTCACACATGGCCATGGACGCTGTGGATAAGCAACTCGTGCGCAGGGACTCCTCGTTGATTCAGCTTCTCGATCCGCCCTTCGACAAGTCTTCTTTAAATCCCGGTTATATCAAGGGGTATGTTCCCGGCGTCCGGGAAAACGGCGGGCAATACACGCATGGGGCCATCTGGGCCGCCATGGCCTTCGCTGCCCTGGGGGACGATAGACGGGCGTGGGAGCTCCTCGCCATGATCAACCCGGTAAATCATGGGAAATCCACCGAAGGGATTGAAACGTACAAGGTGGAGCCCTACGTTGTCGCGGCTGACGTATATGCCGTCCCGCCCCACACAGGTCGTGGTGGATGGACGTGGTACACGGGGGCAGCCGGCTGGATGTACCGGCTGATCGTGGAATACCTTCTGGGGGTGAGACTTGACGTAGACAGACTTCAAGTCGTCCCCTGTCTCCCTGCCCATTGGGAGGGCTTCACGGTACACTACCGGTACAGGGAGACCATTTACCATATCAACGTTGTGCAGAAACACACAGGCGAAGCTGAGGAGAGCGTCACCGTTGACGGGGTCGTACAACGGGAGCAGACGATTCCCCTTGTAGACGATCACCGTGAACACCTCGTAGAAGTTGTGATGGTGATGTAAAACAAGAACCCCTTGAAAGATGAGATTTCAATGATCACCTTAAAAATAAATTACGGCAAAGAGCGACGGGAGCAAGAATGTTGTTATTCTTTTATCACGCTTGGAGGAGCCGCCGTTGGAGCGGCGGCAGGGCGATGTCTGCGCCTTCTCTTTTTCCGCCGCTTTACCTGGGCTTCATCAGGCGCAGGTTCTGCATTATTGACAGGTATCTCTGAAAGGTAAGCTTCCCACCATTTTAAAGCCGCTTGATTTTCCCGCGTCCGCTCTGCCGCAAGGCGTAGGTATGCCAGTGCATCGGCAAACCCCGCTCTGCCGACCATAATGGCGGGGCGGCGGGGCGGCCTTTTGTGCAGCGATGTCTGCATGGCGAGAATGGTCCGCATCTGTGCGCCGATCCGCACGGGGACGCTCACGGTATTGCGGAGTTCCTGCAGGAAAGCCGTGCAGACGGCATCCAGCGACTGCTGGCGGGGGATGCCGTCTCTCTGGTGTTCCAGAGTCCCCTCCTCCAGGCTGGGGCCGAACAGCACCGCAAAGAAAAGCGCCGGGGAAGGCGCTGTTCCACTTTGGAACAGCCGGTCCAGACCTTCAAGATTTGCCGCCAGGGCGGCGGCCCTGTGATCACTGCTTCCGCTGAGCCACTGGCCGAGCGGGGGGAAAAGAGTGGCAAGAAGGCCGCTTGTTTCCAGCAGATCGAAAACCGGTCGCGCGGAACCCATCAGGAAGAGCTTCAGCATTTCTTCGTAGAGCCTTGCCGGTGATGCGCGGGAAATCGTAAAGGACAGCCGGCAGATGACCTCCCATGTGGCCTTCTCGATGGTGAAGCTGTGGGTTGCGGCAAAACGAACGGCCCGGAGCATGCGTACCGGATCTTCGGTAAACCGCTCGTAAGGGTCGCCAATGGGCCGGATCAACCCCTCGCGCAGATCGCTGAGTCCCGTCGAGTAGTCAATCACAGAAAAATCTTCGATACTGTAAGCAAGGGCATTGATCGTGAAGTCACGGCGGAGGGCGTCCTCTTCCGGGGTGCCAAAGACATTGTCGCGGAGAACCATTCCGTCGCTGTCCTTGAGGTGCCGGGGAGGCCGATTCTCCAGGACTGGCTCTTCCGTCTCCTCTTCGCCGGAGGGGGCGGAGGCCCGGAACGTTGAAACTTCAAGGATTCCGTCCGAAAAGTAGAGATGAGCCAACCGGAAACGGCGGCCGACAAGGCGACAGTTGCGGAAGAGCCGCTTGATCTGATTGGGTGTGGCGTTTGTGGCGATATCGAAGTCTTTCGGGGTGCGCTCCAGGAGCAGGTCGCGGACGCAGCCTCCGACCAGATAGGCGATGAAGCCTTTGTCACGGAGCCGATAGAGCGTACGCAGAACATTCTGGCTTATGTGCTTCCGGGATATCCGGTGTTCCTTCCTGGGAAGAATTTGTGGTTGCATGGCCCGCACCATACCACGCTCTGCAGAAAAAGCAAAACCCCATGATCGGCAACGGCGCTGAACTTCCCGGCCGGCATCACAACGCAGCCCGGCTATGGCCCGGATTCCCTGGTATTGGCCTGCTCAATGGCAGGTGATGGAACCGGGTTGGTCGGCAGCGGGGAAAGCCGCCCGCTCCTGGAGACTGTTCACCGCCTGCCTTGCCCGGATGCAGGCCCGTCAATCCTGGCGATAATATTTTACCGAGTCGCTTCCCGCATTACAGAAGTCATTCCAGTTCGTCAGCGTCTGATCGATGTTCGTCATCTGGAAATGGATGCAGTAATGACCGTGAAAAATTGTGGGACTGACTCCCTTGTAGTCCCCGATAATGATTTTATTGATCTTCTCATTCCGGTAGTAGACAACGACCTTGTTCACCCCAAGCAGATCGAGCTCATCCAGCTTCCAGATGCCGCTCTTGAAGATGCCGTTTTCATCGAGGGCAAGGTTCTTCTGAAATCCATCCTGCTCTGTAAAGACACAGACGCATCGATCATCAGGCGACAGGACTTCCTTAATAAAATTCACCATAGTCAAAGACTCTTTAAAAAATGAGGGGCACCCGCTTTATTCCGCAGAGGGAATGCTGCGCTTCAACGTCGCATCGCCTTTCTGGAACAATCACCAGGGGCTGAGTTAATTGATAAAGAAAAACGATACGATAACACGTTCCGCCCAGACCATGGCTCCTTCATACTCCGGAACAAAATGGTCTGTCAACACGAAATCACGCCCATTCCGTGGACAGCCTGCCCATCGCACGGCCGATCCGGCCGCCTCAATCAGGGTTCTCTTAATGAGTCCGATCTCTTGGCCTGTTGAAGGGAAAGCAGGTCGCATGCAAAAGCATCCGTTGACGATTTGTCAATTTCTGCTAAGCTTCAGTAGAATTCCCTTTCGCCAACCCCGGGAATTCAGGCAGTAGGAAACGAGACAGCCGATCATCGTCAACACAGCCCAATGTCTATAGACTTTTAAACGAAAGAGGATCATGGGAAAGACGGGCATTGTAAGAGACATCAGGTATATGGATCATCATCCCGGATTTGGACATCCGGAAAGCCCACGCCGGCTGGAAGCCATTTATGACATGCTTGACGATTCCGACATGGCGGGAAAATTCGTGGATATCCCGGCCAGGGAGGCCAATGCGGAAGAGCTTCACCGGATCCATGTGCCGCGTTATGTGAAGAGGGTCGCAGCGACTGCAGGGATGGCTTATGATTGTCTGGACCCGGATACGACCACCTCGTCCGGATCCTACGAAGCGGCATTGCTCGCTGCGGGGGGAATGTGCGAGGCCATCTCGATGGTGGCCTCCGGCGAACTGCAAAACGCCTTCGCCCTGGTGCGGCCTCCGGGGCATCACGCCGAAGCGGACGAAGGCCGGGGCTTCTGCCTGTTCAACAATGTGGCCATCGGCGCCAGATACGCCCAGGCAGCCCTTCATCTCAAGAAGATCCTCATCATCGACTGGGATCTTCATCACGGAAACGGCACCCAGCACTCCTTCGAAAAGGATCCCTCCATCCTCTACTTCTCAACCCACCAGTACCCCTATTACCCGGGGACCGGTTCCTATCGCGAAGTGGGAAGGCAGGAGGGGGAAGGCTTTACCGTAAATGTCCCTCTGTCCGCGGGATACGGCGATGGAGAATACGCCGTCATTTATGAGAGGATCCTCAGCGGCATCGCACCGGACTTCAAGCCCGATCTCATCCTGGTGTCGGCAGGCTTCGACATCTACCGGGGAGACCCCCTGGGGGGGATGAAGGTGTCCCCGGAGGGTTTTGCCGGGCTGACGCGCATCATTCTGGATATCGCCGAATCCTGCTGCCGCGGCAAGGTTGTGCTCACCCTTGAAGGGGGCTATGATCTCAAGGGGTTGAGAGACTCCGTCAGGGCGGTCCTGGGAGAGCTGGCCGGGCTGTTTTTCACAAACCACGCGGCCATGGCGGCACTGGCAAACCCGGTGTCCGTAGACAGGGCACTGGGCCATGTCTACCGGGTTCACAGCCCGTACTGGAAGAACTTGAGGCCTTGACAGATTTTTCCCTTCTTCATGGAAGCCCGGATGTTCTCAGCGGGCAGATCTTCGCCCTGTCCACGGAAAGCGGGGCAGGTAGGAGCCGGCCGGGATGGCGGTCGGCTCGGGAGAAGCACGGATCGGGAACCGATCCGGCGAGGAATTGAAAGAACCACCTTAGCAAGGGCAATGAGGGCGGACGTCGGTGCTTCATTTGCCTTCCGATGAGAATGTTCGGGACAGGGGAAAGAAAGGAAAAGGGCATGGAGAGCGAGTGGCGCGACAAGGATTTTTTGAAGAACCGGTGGAATCTGCGCGAGGAAGAACTTGTCGAACTCGTGTTCCGACGAATAGTAACCCCCTGCTGGAAAAGACCCGACGGGGTTTATATGCCGCTTTCCCATGAAATATCCTCTCAGGAAGAGGGGTGCGCCTATCATCGCTGGATGAACGTATGGCATTCCTGCCATGATGTTCGAGCCATCACGGAAACCGACATCAGAAGGGAACTGGACACCCTTTACACATGGTTTCGATGGAGTGACATTCATGAGGCGGAACAGGAGGGAAAAGTTCCCCCGGAGCCCGCCGGTAAACAAAGAAGCGAAGGGCGCAGCCTTGCGATCGAGATCGGCGGACCGACACCGGTCGGACCTGGACCGGACGAGCGCGCATAGGGCGAATAGACCCGGCCCGGCAGCAGCATTCGCGGAAGCGGAACCGTCAAGGCTTTCCATTCAATAACGTTGTTGTCCGATCCTGATCAAGAGGCGCCATCGTGGAATCCGCAGTGAAGCATCTGGGAACGTTTTCTGATCCGGGATTCGTTTCGACCGGGAAGAGAGGAGTGACGAAATGGAGGAGGAGTCAAAATCCGGGGGCTGGTGGCAGACCCTACCCGGCACCCTGACGGCGGTTGCCGCCATCATCACCGCAGTTGCAGGGCTGATTATCGCTTTGCACCAGACGGGCATTCTGGGTGGCGGCGGGAAACCCACGCAGACGGAACAGGGATCCCCCTCGAAGGGAAAAGTGGAGCAGCCCCGACCGGAAGCGAAGCCAACGGAGACGGAAGAAAAACCCCGGCCTGCAGCAGAACCGGCCGCTGAACAAGGAGCGGCTCCGGATTTGTTTGTCAGCGAGTTCTCCTTGAATCCGTCCCCTCCCGTCCAGGGAAGGCCGGTGTCCGTCCGCATCGGTGTTTACAACAAGGGGAAAGCCGCGTCCGGACCCTTTACCGTCCAGTGGTGGCCCGGCGAAAATTTCCCGGCAGCGGCCTGCACCTGGCGGATAGACGGCTTGGCGGCCCGGGGCGGAAGGATCCTCAACGGCACCTACGAGGGGTATCAAAGCTGGTATGCGAAAGTGGTGACAAAATCGGTCGTCGACTCTTCCGGAAAGGTGCCGGAAAGCAATGAGGCCAACAACGTTTACAGACAGACCATTCGCGTGGCCAGGCCCTGAACGGAAGGAACCCGTATCACGCCACCGAGGAGCCTTTCCACCGCACCGCCCGCAGCCCCCGGTCTGCCAGGTCATTGAGGGCGGCCGGCAAAACCCGGCCGCCCTTTCCATCCCGGTCCGCCTACCCGGGCACAGCAAAACACCGGGATTCGCTGCCGGGCCCGGGATGGCGGAAAAAGCAGGAAGGCGGACCGATCTTACGGAATTCCACCCTTTCAGGGTAAGACGGCCTGTTTGAACGTCTCGAAGCCGACGCCCTCGATGAAATCGCCCAGGCGCTGCTTCTTTGCATTTTCCTTATAGTAATTAACCACCTTGTCGATGAGGGCGAGGGCCTCGTCATCCGACAGGTTCTCCGCCAAAAGCTGTCCAATTCTTGGTCTCGCACTGGCGCATCCGCCGACCAGCAGCCTCCAGCCCTTGGGGGTTCCGATCAGCCCCACGTCTTTGATGGCCGATTCAGCGCACGAATTGATGCACCCCGACACCCCCATTTTGAATTTCCAGGGAAGCTCCATGCCGTGATAAATCTGGTCCAGCTTCAGGCCCACTCCCACGGAATCCTGCTGCCCCCTCTTGCAGAAGGTGGTCCCCGGACAGATCTTGACGCTTCTGATGCAGAGGCCGATGGCCGCCCCGGGGGGCATTCCCAGGTCCGCCCAGGCATGGTCGATGTCATCGGGATTGATTCCTACGATGGCTATGCGCTGGGCAGACGTTATCTTCAGCGCCTTCGCCTTGTACTTCTCAGCGACGTCGGCGATCTTCCGCAGACCCGCCGGGTCGATGATTCCTCCGGGGATGTGCGGAGCAATGGCAAACGTTTCCTTGTCCCGCTGAACAATGGCCCCCTTTTCCAGAATGTCTTTGGACATAATCGATTTCAACCTCCTGAAGTTTTAGTTTACTGTTCCGAGAATCCATATTACATTGTTTTGGAGTGTAAGTAAATCGCGGCAGCGCCCACCGAAATCGGCGGACTTGATCACCGGATATTGAAACAGCTTGAATCGTTTCCTTTTTTTTGGAAAAAGATTCTCCCCGGCCGTTATCTCAATGCTAATGGCATTCCGTCACGGCGCTCAGCCAGGAGCGTTCCGGGGGATTCCCTCTTCAGCCCGGACTGTGGTAAAAAGAACACAGTCCGCTTTCAACGCGAAGGGTGTAACGCGGAACGGCTAAAAAATATAATAATATTATCAATTGCTTAGAAACGCAGTCCTCGCGAAGTGTGACTTTTTTCTCTGGAACATGTCTTGCTTTATAGGGGTAGCGATCTATTACTGAAGGACCCTATTTATGAATTTTCAAAAAACTCTCAAAAATGAACTGACCTGCCAGAGTGTAGGGTTGCATACGGGCAGAAAAATCACCATGACCATCAGACCCGCGGCCTCTGATGAGGGCATTCTGCTGGTCCGCAGGGACAAGGACCGCTGCCATCGCATAAAGGTCTCCCTGGAAAACGTTACGGACACTACCCTGGCAACAACCATCGGCACGAACGGCACAGCGGTTTCCACGGTTGAACACATCCTTTCGGCATTCAGCGGCATGGGCGTGGATAACGCAATTATCGAAGTTGACGGACCGGAAATTCCGATCATGGATGGCAGCGCCCTTCCATTTGTCGAAATGGTGAAGAAGGCCGGCACCTGCATGCAGGAGAAGTTAAGAAAATACCTGGTCGTAAAAAAACCCGTTCATGTATCGGAAGGGGAGAGTTACGCGATGTTTGTGCCCTCGGCCTCTTTCGAAATTACATACAGGATCAGGTTTGACCACCCCTCCATCGGGGTTCAGTCCTATCATCTCATCGTATCGGACGAATCCTACGAACAGGAAATCTGCAATTCCCGGACTTTCGGGTTTTTAAAGGATGTGGAATACCTTCAGGCCAGGGGCCTGGCCCTCGGCGGTTCTCTCAAGAACGCCGTCATCCTGGACGAAACCAGAATCATCAATAAGGAGGGCCTGAGAGCCCCGGATGAATTTGTCAAGCACAAGATCCTGGATGCGATCGGGGATCTCTCGCTGACAGGGATGCCCATTATGGGGCATTTTGTAGCCTACAAATCCGGCCACAAATTGAATTCCATGCTGTTGAAGGCATTGTTCGAACAGAAGGAGAGCTGGACGACGGCGACGGCTGTCCATATCCAGGAGCCATACGAAGAGCTGAACGCCCTGGATGCCCCTTCCTACAAAATGCTGAACGCCGTCCACGCGTAAGGCATTGACCTGACCTCTGCGGTGGAGACGCCGCAGAGAACTTCCTCCCAGGATCTTACCATCCCGATTCCACATCACCGCCCACACCCATGGCGGCATCGCAGGCTCCGCCGCATTGGGGGGCGGCATGGCCGCACCCACTCTGCCCGCGTCGCCCCGCCGTCATCTTCGCCCGGCAACGGGATTACAGCTGCTTGTTCAACCGCCGCCGGGATGGGTTTCTCAGCTTACGGATGACATTGATCTCGATGGGATCGGGAATCTCCTCCTCGCTTTCCCCCTCCTCCAGCTCTTCGTCACCGTAATCCATTCTCTCGCTGATTCCGAAACGCATCCGGAGAACCTTTTCTTCCCGGGGGGTGAGTGTCGACAAGATCTTTCTTGTCTGCTCTGCCAAGTCCATGCTGATTGTTGCTTCTGAAGGCGACATGATCTTCTTGTCCTCAATGAAATCGCCCAGATGGCTGTCCTCCTCTTCCCCGATGGGCGTTTCCAGCGAGATAGGCTCTTTGGCGATTTTCAGAACCTTTCTCACCTTTTCCAGGGGATACTCCATCTTGTTGGCAATCTCGTCGGGACTCGGCTCCCGACCCAGCTCCTGCACCAGATAACGCGAAGTGCGGATCAGCTTGTTGATGGTCTCAATCATGTGCACGGGAATCCGGATGGTTCGGGCCTGGTCGGCAATCGCCCGGGTGATCGCCTGCCGGATCCACCAGGTTGCATAGGTTGAAAATTTATATCCCCGCTGATATTCAAACTTATCCACGGCCTTCATCAACCCGATATTGCCTTCCTGGATCAGGTCGAGAAACTGCAGGCCACGGTTCGTATATTTCTTCGCGATACTGACCACTAGGCGCAGATTGGCTTCAACGAGCTTCCGCTTGGCCTCCTCGGCCTTTTTTTCGCCGTTCTCGATGTTGAAGAGTATTTTTTTGAAAGCGGTGGTGGAGTAGCCTGTCTCTCTCGAAATATTCTTGAGCTTTCGATTGGCCTCCCGGATCACGGAATCCGCAGCTTGCAGCTTATCCAGCGTAATGCCGTACTCGCCGCAGACAACCCGCTCCCCCTCCGGCTCCTTCTTCAGCCGGGCGCAGGCCTTTTCGATCTGCGTGAGAGAAAGGCCTGTTTCATCTTTGCACCTCTGGATATCCTCCTCGGCCTTTTCCAGTTCGGAAAGGTAGACCTTGATATTGGAAATGAGCTTGTCGATCTGTTTTTTCCCGAACCGGACTTTCCGGCAAACCTTGGTAATGGCTTTCTTGTTCTTTTCCAGCTGGATTCTTAAGGCCTTTCTCTCCTCCTCGCCGATGTCCTTCGCCTTGAGCTTCTGAAGAATGACTTCGTTCTTGCCGTCCAGCATGGCGACTTTGTCGAGCAGCCTTATAACACGCTCCCGCTGGGTATCCTCCTCGACATAGCCGTCTTCATCCTCGAGATTATCAATGACATTCTTGATGCGGATCTCATCCGTTTTCAGCTTTTTCCCGATATCAACGACGTCCTTTACGGAGGCCTTGACACCGAAGACAGCCCCCATGGCCTCGGAAGCGCCCTCTTCAATAATCTTGGCAATCTCCACCTCACCCTCGCGGCTCAGCAGTGACACGTAACCCATCTCGCGCAGATACATCTTCACCGGGTCGCCCGTTTTGCCCACGACGGACATCATATCGATGCTTTCGCCTTCCTTTGCCGCGGGTTCGTGCTCTTCGACGGGGCTCTTCACCAGGATCTTTTCACCCTTTTCCGTATCGATGATATCGATGTTCTTTTCTCCAAACAGCATGATGATATCGTCGATCTGATCTGAAGACGTGACGTCGGACGGCAAAAGGTCGTTCACATCGTCATACGTCAGGAATCCCTTTTCCTCGCCCAGCGAGATCAACTTTTTAAAGTCTTCTGATTGTATATCTTTTCCCATAACGGTCACTCCATGAATTCGGTGAATTATCAGGACAAAAGCCGGGAAAGGCCTACAGATCCTTTTCTTCCCTCATTAATCGCTCTTTTTCCATTAAAAGTTTTCGGCCAAGATCTGAATCTCCGGAGGATTGAGCAGCCGACAGACGTTCCGTCAGGCTTTTATGCCGCTCCTTGTACCAGCGCCTCTTCACCTGCCGGATCATGTCGAAGGAGAGCGACCCCAGGCTCTCCTTCAAAAAGGGGCTTTCCTGGATCAGCAATTTCACCAATGCCTCCGAACGTTCGGAAGGCTCCAGCCCCTGGAGAAAGGAAAGGGCGCTTTCGGGAGCCGGGTTTGCCTCCCCGGATACGTAGCGGCCCCAAGCCTCTCCGATGGACTTCAGTTCGCGATCCAGAAAATAGTTCATTGCATGTGCCTCAACGACGGAAGGAACAACCGTCGGACATTCCATCATCAGATGAATAAGATTGACTTCCGGTCCGGTCACTCTGTTCTCAGGCGGCCGGGAAGGTGGGGCTTCCTTGCTTCGTTTTGGAGAAAGCCGCCCATACACTTCTTTTTTCAGGATGTCCTGATCAATGCCCAGCTTCTCCGACACCCGCTTGATAAAGAGATTCCGGTCGATGATATCCTCGATCCCGGTTATGAACGCGGCCGCCCGGACAGCAGCTTCACCCCGCTCCTCGAAGGTCGCTCCTCCCCCAATGACGGAGTCGATATAGTAATCAACGATCGAGGGCGCTTCGTCCACTCTCCGTTCCAGAGCCTCTCCGCCGAAACGGCGGACAAAATCGTCGGGGTCCAGCCCTTCAGGGAGAATGACGGCCCTCGCATCCATGTGCGCCGCAACGAACAGCTCCACGCTTCTTGCCAGCGCCTTCTTTCCCGCCTCGTCTGAATCGAAGAGAACGGCGGCCCCCTCGGCATAACGCTTGATCAAGACGACATGGTCCCTGGTCAGGGCCGTACCCAGCGTCGCCACGACATTCCTGATTCCCGCATCCCAGAGAGCGATCAGATCAAAATATCCTTCTACGAAGATTCCATAACCCTTCTCTCGTATGGCGTCTCTTGACGAATTCAATCCGTAAAGCTGCCTCCCTTTGCTGTACGCAGCCGATTCCGGCGAGTTCAGGTACTTCGGCTCGCCGTCCCCCAGGATTCTGCCCCCAAAGGCGATGATCCTTCCTTCCACGTCCTTGACGGGAAACATAAGCCGGTGACGGAAGCGATCATACTGGACGTCCGGCCGGTCTTCCTTGACCACAATGAGGCCGGCTTCAGCGGCCATTTTTAATGAAACCTTCTGCTGTTCGAGATGGCTCTTCAAGTGTCGCCAGCCATCGGAAGCATATCCCAGGCCAAATTCCTTTATGGTGGACTCTTTCAGCCCCCGTTCCTTCAAATAGCACAGCGCAGCCTTCCCGCCGTGGGATAACAGATTGGCTGTAAAATAGGCTGCTGCAATGTGATTGATTTGGATGATCTGCTCTCTGGCATTGGGTGAATGTTTTCCCCCTCGAAGAAAAGGAGAAGCAGGAAGAGCGACCCCCGCCCTGTCCGCCAGCAGCTTCAAGGCCTCTGGAAAGGTCGCGTTGTTCAGGCGCATCAAAAAGGCGAAAATATCGCCCTTTTCTCCGCAGCCGAAACAATAGAACATCTGTTTTTCACGATTCACCGTGAAAGACGGGGTCTTTTCGTTGTGAAAAGGGCACAGCCCCAGAAAATTCCTCCCGGCTTTTTTAAGGGAGACATACTCCGATATCAGTTCGACGATATCCAGCCTGCTTTTGATTTCCGCTACCTTGTCCCCGGGCTGAACTCCTTTCACTTTGCCACTCCGTCACGGCCGCACAATCACGAACCGGAAAGCCTCGACTTCAACCGCTCGTTGACCGCCTTGCCGTCCGCCTTTCCCGTCACTTTGGGCATCAGGACTTTCATGACCTTCCCCATATCCCTGATGCTGGCCGCCTGGACCTCCTGGATGGCCTTTTCAATCTCGGCATCCAGCTCCTCTTCCGAGAGCTGCTGGGGCATGAATGCCTGTATCATCTCCAATTCCCGGGATTCCTTCTGAACGAGATCCTCCCTTCCACCGAGCTTGAATTGTTCGATGGAATCCCTTCTCTGCTTGGCCATCGATGAGAGCAGCTGCAGGACTTCCGTTTCGTTCAGCTCCCTGTGCAAGTCTATTTCCCTGTTGTGCAGGGCGGCCTTCATGAGACGCAGCGTCGAAAGACGCGCCTTGTCCTGCTGCTTCGCCGCCTTCATCAACTCTGTTTCCACGATTTCCTTGAAGCTCATTGTTTCTCCCTTTTTCCGTTCTCTGTTCCGCCATCCCGGGATTTTCCCCTTTTAATCAGGATGAGGATTATTCAAAAGTAAAACAACACACAAGGGCGGACTTGCGTGCTGGAGATTAAACGAGGAGTCTCTCTTTGAAAGAAAAGGATCTGTGGCTGCGCCCCTCTGCGGATTTCGAAATCACCATGCCATGAAAGAGCCTGACCTTCACATTAGGAAGCGGCCAATCCGCGGAGCAGCCAGCCGCGCAGGAATACATCTGAGAATCAATATCGAAGCTAAATTTAATTACTTCTGAAGACTTGTCAACGTCTTTATTTATCCAACTTCATCCCTGAGTTTGCGCCCCCCCAGCACGTGCATATGAAGATGGAAAATGACCTGGCCGCCCTCCGCGTTACAGTTGATGACAACTCGGAACCCCTTTTCATCAATGGATTTGAGCTTGGCGACTTTCTGGGCTGCGGCCATCAAATTCATGAGATCCGCCATGGAATCGGAGGAAACATCCATCAACGTGGAGATGTGGCGCTTGGGGATCACAATGACGTGCACCGGCGCCATGGGGTGAATGTCATCAAAGGCCAGTACGGAATCATCCTCATAAACTCTGGAGCAGGGAATCTCTCCTCGAATGATCTTGCAGAACAGGCAGTCTTCCGACATGGTGCGCTCTCCTTCTTTTATAAAACATTCCGGTGGATTTCAGGTTTACGGTCTCTTCCTTTCCCGCCGTTTTCCTCTTCCGCCCGCTTCAGAGCCAGGGGGGTCAAGCCGGGCAGATGGAGGCAATGCAGGTTCATTTCGGGCGCGGTCCGGAAAATGGAAGGGGCTGCCGGAGGAAGGGACACGCTGATCGCACCCCGGGCTTTCAGACCTGCTTCGTCAGGCGGATCGCCTCTTCAAGGGAAATGGCGCCTGAATAGAGGGCCTTGCCGACAATAACGCCCGAAATGCCCGCCTCTTCCAGGGGAAGGAGCTTTTTGATGTCTTCGAGGGTCGCGACTCCACCAGAGGCGATCACCGGGATTTCAATCTCTTCGGCCAGGCTTTTCGTAGCATCCACGTTTACCCCGGTCTGCATCCCGTCCCTGCTGATATCGGTGTAGACCACGGCGGCCACGCCGCGGTTTTCGTAGGACTTTGCCAGCTCCGAAGCCGTCATTTCACTTTGCTCCGTCCAGCCCTCGACGGCAACCTTCCCGTTGGCCGCATCGATGCCGAGGATGATGCGCCCCGGGAACATTTCACAGGCTTTATACACAAGCACACGATCCTTGAGGGCGGCCGTTCCCAGAATCACCCACTGCACCCCCATATCCAGGTAGCTCTTTGCGGTCGCCAGGTCTCGGATTCCGCCTCCGATTTCCACGGGGAGGGAGACCTCCCTGACGATTTGACGGATGATCCTGGCATTGACCGGTGCGCCTGCAACCGATCCGTCGAGGTCCACCAGGTGCAGGCGTTCGGCACCTTTCTCGCGCCACAACCGCGCCATCTCCGCAGGGTGGTCGGAGTATACCGTGACTCGGTTAAAGTCTCCCTGAAGGAGCCGTACGCATTTTCCATCCTTCAGATCTATTGCAGGAATAATAACCACTTCGGAAAGCCCTCTCAGAAATTAACGGATTCGACACGGCCGGGCCTTGACGCCCTTTGGAGGACCCTTCAACCAGGCCCGCTGGAAAATGCCGACTTGGAGACAGAAGCCGCTAGTGCGCACATGGAAAGGTCTCAAGCATTCCCGCCGCACCTTCGTCCGTGAGCTCCCTGGCTGTCAGCCAGCGGCCCCGCTCCTTGTAAAAGGCAAAAAGCTGGAAGATGTTTTCCATCAGCGACGTCTGAGTTTTGTCAAACTTGCCCCTCCAGATCAGTGAGCCGTCGCGGACATCGATGAGATGCAGGGCAAAGGCGACCGAGGCGGCCTGATCCGTCCCGTAAGCGTAACCTTTGCGCTCCCGGAAACGATAGACATGGCCATACAGGATCGCATCCGCGCCCAGCTCCCGCCCGACCTTGCCCAGGGAGGCCTTCAGGGAATCCTTCAGGAAATTCGAGGAAATCCGCTGGTATACCCCCTGAGCTCTCTCCGGCGGAACGATTTCGAATTTTCCCGTCTTCTCAAGCCGCGACAGGACAACTTCCTCCACGACCCTTTCGGCCTGAGGCTCGACACTGCCGAGAGTCACAACGGCGCCGCAAACCTCGCAACGCACCGTATTGTCCACGGCTTCATCCGAATCGAGCTTCTGGATGGGGAAAACGGCGATGCGATGAACCTTGATCGGCTCATCCTTCGCATAGGTTTTCGTTGAAAGATTGTGCTGAGCGCAACCGATGAGAAATACAGACAGGATGACAGCGACCAGGAGGCAGGCAGCCGCAGGTCTCCTTGCTTTCAATAGGATAAATAAAGTCCCCATTTCCTCTCCCCGTGACGGCATAAATGTTACCTTACAAGCAGCCTTTTGTGGATAGCACACCGGAAATCCTGCTGTCGGTGGTTACGGCCATGCTCAATGCACGGGCAAAGGCCTTGAAGATGGCTTCTGTAATGTGATGGTTATTTTCACCATAAAATACATTGATATGCAAGGTGATTCCACTATGATCTGAAAAAGACTTGAAAAATTCCTTGATCAGCTGAAGGTCGAACCCCCCTGCCCTTGCACCAGGAGAAAATTCGACGCGGTACACTAGGTAAGGCCTTCCCGAAACATCCACGGTCACGGAGCACAAGGTCTCGTCCATCGGTACGGTCGCTGTTCCATAACGGGTCATGCCGGTTTTGTCGCCCACGGCATCCTTCAATGCCTGCCCCAGGCAGATGCCCATGTCTTCCACAAGGTGGTGGTCATCGATCTCGGTATCCCCCCGACCCTTGATCGTCAGATCAAAAAGCCCATGCCGGGCGAAGAGGGTCAGCATATGATCGAAAAATGGGACCGAGGTGTCGATGGCGCCCCGGGCGCTGCCGTCGAGATTGATTTCCACAGAAATGTCGGTCTCCGAGGTGCTTCTTTGAACCCTAGCCTGTCTTGCTGTCATTGCTCCCGTCAACACTCCTTTCCCGTCCTTGCCCGTTCGTCTCCGGCCTGTCCGTTCCCGCTGCCCTCAAATGACCTTGTCCAGGGGATACTCGATGATCCCTTCGGCCCCGCCCTCCTGGAGCAGGGGGATCAGGTCCCTGACGGACTTCGCATCAAGGATCGTTTCCACCGCGAGCCAGTCGGTGGAATACAGGTTGGAAATCGTCGGAGCCCTCAGTGAGGGGAGCAGCTGAATCACCCGGTCCAGGTTCTGCCTGGGCACGTTCATTTTGATTCCCACCTTTCCCACGGCTTGAAGGGAACCGTTCAGAAGAGTCCGGATCTGCTCAATCTTCTGCCGCTTCCAGGGATCATTCCAGGCCGCCTCATTGGTGATTAAAACCGTGTTGGTCCGCATCAGTTCATGGATGATTTTAAGGTTGTTTGCTCGAATCGTGCTACCCGTCTCGGTGACTTCCACGACGGCATCCACCAGGCCTTCAACGACCTTGGCCTCCGTCGCCCCCCAGGAAAACTCGACGTGAACATGGATGTTCCTCTCCTTGAAGTACCGCTCCGTAAAGCAGCGCAGCTCCGTTGCAATCCGCTTTCCTTCGAGATCCTCTATCCTGGTGATCGGAGAGTCCTCCCGGACAACGAGGACCCACCGGGCCTGCTTGGCCGATGTCTTTGAGTAGACCAGGTCCTGTATCTCCACGACATTCGAACCGTTTTCGATAATCCAGTCCTTTCCCGTCAACCCCATGTCCAGCGTGCCGTCTTCCACGTATCTGGACATTTCCTGGGCCCTGACCAGGGTGCAGGAAAGCTCCTCGTCGTCGACATCGGGAAAGTAGCTTCTACTGTCATAGGTGATGTGCCACCCGGCCCTTCTGAAAAGATCGACGGTTTTCGCTTCAAGGCTCCCCTTGGGTATCCCCAGCTTCAACTTATTCATTTATAGACGTCCTCCGGATCTACCAGTCTTTCGCCGACAATTTCGACGCCCCCGGCGGTGATCTTCCTGTAGAAACAGGAGCGGTACCCCGTATGACAGGCCGCGCCGGTCTGCTCAACCTTCAGAAGAACCGTATCCTCATCGCAGTCGATCCGAATCTCCCTGACCGACTGAAAATGCCCCGACGTCTCACCCTTGATCCAGAGGCTGTTTCTGGAGCGGCTCCAATAGGATGCTTTTCCTGTCTCCAGAGTGTTAAGCCAGGCTTCACGATTCATGTACGCAAGCATCAGCACTTCGCCGGTGTCGTAATCCTGGACGATTGCAGGTATCAATCCGTTTCCTTTTTCAAAATTCGGCTCCAACATCCTGTTTCTCCTCGCTGAATATCACCCTACACAAATGCGGTTTTAGTAAAACTCATATATTATCAAAGCAGGAAATGCTAATTTAAAAACCCCTGATTATCAAGCTTTTTTTCCATTTCCCCTCTGATTTCTCTTGACTTTTTAGAGCAACCTATCTCAGAACAGATCATGCGGCACAGTGCTCAGGGGCCGCCTTGTCCGTTGATAACATTTGCTTTGAATTCTCGGTGCTGTTTTATTTATAATGAGCCATCACATTATTTAAAGGGAGGTAAGCGACGATGTCACTATTGACCGGAGGCGCAATTTCGACGTTTCTTGGGTTGCTTGGGCTGATCTTCTGGTGGTCTGATTTCGTGGCGCTCTTGAAAGGGGCCATCCCCATATTCCTGATCCTGGGAGGTGTCCTGGCCGTCTATATCGGTTTCGATGACATCCAGGACAAATTGAACCGCGAGCGGCAGAAGCAGGATGAAGAGCTGGCAAGGGCGCGGGAGGAAATCGAGGCCGTAAAGGCCCAGACCAATCTGTACCGTGAAGAGCTGGACAGGTTGAGGGAAGGGGCTTCGAAGACATCCGCCGGGGAGTGATCCTTTTCCAGAAAACTCAGCCGCCATGACCTGTCCCGTCAACGAAAGACATTCTTTTTCCTTACCGCCGTCTGAAATATGCACTATTTTTTTAATCCTCAGAGCATTGCCGTCTTCGGTGCAACCCCCAAAACCTTCAAGGGGGGATATGCCATTCTCAGGAATCTGATTTCGACGTTCCAGGGACGGATTTATCCCGTCAACCCTCAGCATGTAAGCATTGAAGGCATGCCCTGCTTTCCCGCTTTGGCAGACATCGAGGGACCCGTCGACTTGGTGATCCTCTTCATCGCGGCCAGGATGGTTCCCGACGCGCTGGAACAATGCGCCGCCAAAGGCGTCCGGGGAATTATGATCGAATCGGGCGGGTTTGCGGAGACGGATGACGTGGGGAAAGCCCTTCAGCGGTCGATTTCGGAATTTGTCAGACGAACGGGAATCCGGGTTTGGGGACCGAACTGCATGGGACTCGTGGACGGCATCCGGGGGCACATCTTCTCTTTCACGGACCCGAAGGTCCTTCCTGCCTGCCTCCTCCCCGGACCGGTGTCCCTGATTGTCCAGAGCGGCATGCTCTCCGCGGGGTTTGTCGTCGACATCTTGAGTCATGGCATCACCGGCTTCAGCAAGATCTGCTCGATCGGCAACAAGGCAGACATCCACGAAAGCGACGTCCTCGCCTATCTCCTTGAAGATCCCGACACCTGTTCCGTCGGCCTCTATCTCGAATCCTTCATCGACGGCAGACGCTTTCTGGATCTTTGCCGGAACAGCGACAAGCCCGTGGTTGTCTTGAAGGGGGGAAAGAGCAAAACGGGGGCGCAGGCCGCCATCAGCCACACCGCCAGCCTGGCAGGCAATTACCGGGTTGCCGTCGGCGCGCTCGCACAGGCCGGAGTTTACGAGGCGCAGGACTTCAAGCAGCTTGTCGACTTCTGCCGGACGCTTGCCCTCCACCCTCCCCGGCGCAGCCGGTCCCGGGCCCGGGGGCGGATCGCCGTCATCACCTTCAGCGGCGCTTCGGGCATCGTGTCCTCCGATTTCATGGAAGAGCAGGGTCTCAGCGTCGCCGAGCTTTCAGAGGCAACGAAAATACGCCTGGGCCGCCTTTTTCCCCAATGGATGCCCGTGGCCGATCCCGTGGACATCTGGCCGGCTATCGAACAGCACAGCGGAACGGATCTCGACATTTACAGCCTCGCCCTGGAAGCGGTTCTTGACGACCCGGGTGTGGATGCCGTCCTCGTCCATTCCTTTTCGGGATACACACGAATCCGGCTGAACCTGGAGGAAATGTCCGGGCAGAGCCGAGCTTCCGGAAAACCCGTGCTGCTGTGGCTGCTGGGCAGGCATGAAGAGGTCTTTCAGGCCAAAAAACGAGCCCGCGACCTGGGGCTCCTGGTTTTTCAGGAGCTGCACCGGGCCGTGGAGTGCCTGTCTATTCTCTTTCATCCCTCCGGAACGCTTCCGCGACTGGAGGAAGCTCAGCCCGTCCCGCCGGTACGTTCAACGGTGCTTTCAGAGGATCTTTCCCGCCTCCTGGAACATGCGGAGGGTCCCCAGGATGAGTGGACATCCAAAAGGATACTTCAATCCTTCGGCATTCCTTCCGTGGAAGAGGCTGTGATAGAGGATTTTTTCCGCTTTGAAGGGACAGCGGCCCGGATGGGTTTTCCCCTGGTGATGAAGGGACTGCAACCGGGGGTTGTCCACAAGACGGAGCGCGGGCTGATCGAACTGAACATCCGGAATCGGCAGGAGGCGGGAGCAAGCTTTGAGCGGCTCATGGAGAGGATGGGCGGTAACGGTTCGGTATTGCTTCAGAAGCAGGTGCAGGGGGGTGTGGAGCTGATCCTGGGCGCCCTCCGTGACCCCCAGTTCGGCCCCTGCGTCATGATCGGCGTTGGCGGAGTCCTGGCCCATCTCGTCGCCGACACCGTTTTCGCGCCCGCCCCGCTGGGCCGGGAGGAAGCGCTGGACGCCATCGGCCGACTGCGGACCCCCCAGATTTTAGACGGCTTCCGCGGATCTGAACCCGTCGACCGGGACGTGATCGCCTCTCTTCTGGTCAACCTGGGCAGCGTGATGACCGACTGTCCCCGCATCCGGGAAATTGACATCAACCCCGTCCTTGCGACTCGAAACAGCGCTGTTGCCGTGGATGCGACGGTGGTTTTAGGCAGCCCCATTTCAAGGACAGATCACCGGTAAGGAGAAAAAGGAGTGAAAGAGCCAAAAAAGGAAAGGGAAATTGCGAGCAATCCGGCTCTTGAAGAGGAAATCAGAAACCGGACGAAAGGCAACGAGCTGAGCTGCGCGGCGGCCATGCAGATCTCCGCGCAGTTCGGAGAGCCCCCCGGGGATCTGGGACAGAGGCTCGATGCGATGGAAATCCGCCTCGCCAAGTGTCAGCTTGGCCTTTACGGCTACAAGCCCGAGAAGAAGATTGTCCAGCCTGCGGCGGAAGTATCGGCAAACCTGGAAGAGGAGATTCGAAACGCCATGAAGGGGAATTCCCTGCCCTGCATGGAGGCCTGGTCCATCGCCAGGAGAAGAAGAATCCCCAAGATGGCCGTTTCCTCGGCCTGCGAAACCCTGAAGATCAAGATCAGCCCCTGCCAGCTCGGAGCCTTTTAGGGGGTCCGGCAACGGCCATTCTCCAGGTAGCGGGTGGCCACGGCAATCATGACCCGGGCGTTCTCCCGGGCATGGGCCACAATCTGCTCGACCGTCAAAGGCTCTTCCGCCAGACCGTTTCCGTAATTGTCGACAGAGCAGAGCGCTCCATAGGCCAGGCCGAATTCCTGCGCCGTCACGGCTTCACTCGCCAGGGTCATGCCTACCAGGTCGGCAAACCGCGCGATCATGCGGATCTCGGCACGCGTTTCCAGCCGGGGTCCCGGCATCTGAAAGTAAACCCCCTGGTCCACCGCCTTCACCCCGCTTTGTTGGGCGGCTTCGAGGAGACGCCGCCTCACTCCCGGATCGAGCCGCGGGGTCATATGGGCGGAGCGGTCCCGGAACATACTGGGAATACCGGCCAGGAAAATGAAATCCTCGGGAATCATGATTGTTCCCGGCTTCCATTTTCGATGTAGGGAACCAGCCGAGTTGATGGCGACGATCTCCTTCACCCCGATTTCGGCAAGGGCTTTCATATTTGCCCGATGATTGATCCGGTGCGGCAGGATGTATCGTTCGGGGTCTGCCCCATGCCGCGAAATAAAAGCGACTTCGTCGGAGCGCATCACCTCCGCAGGGCCGTATTCCGTCTCAATGAGCGCCTCCCGGAGATCTCCGAAAAGCTCACCGCCCCTCGGGATGACCGTCCCGGAAAGAATTCCCAAAGGCCGCATCCGTCTCCTCATCCCCTTTCCCTGTCAGCGCTGCCCCCCCTATAACAGATCACCGTCCCCCTGTCAAAAGCGCCGGATCTTTTCCCCGGCTCCGCCCTGAAAATGCCATTGACATCCCTCGGGAGGATATGACATAGATACAGGAAATTTAAATCTGACAGGGGGGTCTCTCCATGAGTACGCAGGAATCACTGGTACATGTCTCCGATGCGAATTTCGAGGCGGAAATCATCAAATCAGATAAACCGGCCCTGGTTGATTTCTGGGCAACATGGTGCGGGCCCTGCCGGGCCATCGGTCCCCTGGTGGAAGAGCTTGCCGAAATCTACAAGGACAGGGTGAAGATATCAAAGCTCAACGTGGACGAAAACCCGAAAACCGCCGCGGATTTCGGGGTGCGCAGCATCCCGACGCTGATGCTTTTCAAGGAAGGCAAGGTAATGGACACCCTGGTCGGAGTCGTCTCGCGGGAACGGCTGGAAGAATTCATCAATCAAAGCCTCTAATGGCCCGGCGCAAGACCATAAAACCCATGACTCACAGAACCCCTTACCTTCGCTGCCTGATCGCGCTCCTTTCCTGGACCCTGATCCTCTCTCTTTCGGCAGGCTGTCAATTATTCCGGAAGTCGGACATGACCAGGGGAACCCCCGAGGGCCTTTACAAGAAAGGATATTCCGACTACCAGAACGGCCGGTACAAAAAGGCTATTCAATCCTTTGAACGGCTCCGGGACGAGCATCCCCTGAGCGAACTGGCCATTCTAGCCAAGCTGGGAATCGGAGACGCCCATTACAGCGACAAGTCCTATGCGGAAGCGGAAGCCGCCTACGGTGACTTCATTTACCTTCATCCCACGAACGAGAACATCCCCTATGTGATGTACCAGATAGGGATGTGCCATTACGAGCAGATTCTGTCCATTGACCGCGACCAGACCGAAACCCGGAGAGCGGCCAAGGAATTCGAAAAGCTGCTGGTGCGCTTTCCGGACAGCAAATTCTCCCTGATGGCGGAGAAAATGCTCAGGGAATGCCGCATCAGGTTGGCTGAACATGAGTTTTACGTAGGGGAATTCTATTTCAAGCAGAAGAATTATCCGTCGGCGCTTCTGCGCTTCGAAGCCATAGCCCGGGAATATGCGGGCCTGGGCCTGGATTACAAAACGTCCGTCTACATTGAGGAAACAAAAAAGCTGATGGAGCTCGAAGAAGCCAAAAAGAAGAACCCGGAGAAGAAGTAAGGATTCTTCGATCGCTCATCCCGCTGTTTCGCCGCGGGGGGATTGGGAACACCCCCGCTTATTGAGCGGAGCCTTCTCCGGCCTTCCTCATTTTCAGCAGAATTTCATGGGCGCACGCCTCCGGAGAGTCGGCGGTATTCACGGGCAGGTACTCGCCGGTGGCAAGTTCGTTGATGGGGTCGAAATCGCTTTTCTGCGCCATATAAATCTCCCACCTGCCGTCCGACACCTCACCCGCCTCCGTCAAGCGCCTGTTCAGACGCTCCTCGAGGATTTCCTCCGGGCACAGGCATTCAACCACAAAGAAATCGGCGTGCATCCCTTCGGCAAGCGATTTCGCCTTCAACCGCTCACCGCGCCTTTTGTAGGAAGCGTCGATGATGACGGGCCTGCCGTCCCTGAGAACTTCCGCCGCCCGGCTCAAGGCCGCCTCGTAGGTGCGCCTCGAAACTTCCTCCGAATAGATCCCCTGCCCGAACTCCGAGAAATGATGATCCGCAGCCGGGATGCTGAGAAGCTCCTTGCGGAGAGCATCCATCTGCACGATCTCCGCCTCAAGAGGGGCCGCCAGGTTCCGGGCCAGAACGCTCTTTCCCGTCCCCATCAGGCCGGCCAGCAGGATCAGCGCCGGCCTCTCCAAACGGCCGGCACAGGCGTAGGCCAGTTCAAAATACCGTCCCGCCGCCGCCCTGGCCCCGTCCCGCTCTTCCTGACTGACGGCCGTGTCCTGGCTTTTAAAGCCGACGACCTTCCCTCGGACATAGGCATAATAGCACTTGTAAAAATTGAGGAGCCGGCGGATCTCCCCGTCCCCCGAAAGGGAGATGTAGGCTTCGACAAAGGCCTTCCCGTATTCCGGGTAGCCGTTGAAATCAAGGTCCATGGCCAGAAAAGCCACTTCCGCGGCCACATCCTCGTAGCGGAATCGCTCATTGAACTCGATGCAGTCAAAAATGACAATGTCAGGATCGAGAAGACAGATATGCTCGAGGTGCAGATCGCCGTGGCAGTCCCGGATCCGGTGGTTCTCCACCCGCCGCCGGAGCAGCCCTTCGCGCCTTTCGAGAAAATCGAGGGCCCGGGATTGGATGAAAGAGTACTGATAGGCGGGAATCGTCACGCCGATGAAGCTTCGCGTTTGGTCGAAATTTTCCTCGATATTCCTCCGAATCGTCTCCGGCCCGCCCACTTCGTCGATCGTTCCGCCTGTTTCAGCCCGGCGGTGAAAATCCTCGACTTTTCCGGCAACCCTCTCCATCGCTGCAGCCGGCAGGTCTCCCCGGGCCAGCAGTCTCTTGAGCATCTGCTCTTCCGGAATTTTTTTCATGACGACGGCATAGTCCACGACCTTCCCGGAATCGCCCAACGCCAGCCGCCC
Organism: Syntrophus sp. (in: bacteria); assembly: GCA_034006265.1. GTDB lineage: Bacteria > Desulfobacterota > Syntrophia > Syntrophales > Syntrophaceae > Syntrophus. The sequence goes on from JAVETB010000002.1 coordinate 56,621, forward strand.
ATCCGGTTTTTCGACGATCTCCACGACGCCCAGGTAGACCTCCGGGGCCAGCCTCCGGTTCAGCCTCAATTCTTCCCCGCAGTAGAATCGCCGCTTTTCAAGGGTCGTGAAATCAAGGAATCCAAAGTCCACGGCCTTCTTGATTTTATAAACAAGATCTCCGGCGATGAAGATGAAAGAAATGTGCGTCTGCAGCAGTTCAACCCGCTCCGGCCTGCCGGGATAGAACTCCGGCCGGCTCATGGCGGCAACCAGTTGAGGATGCGTTTTCTCCATTTTTTTCCCTCTGTGGATTTTCCCCGTGATGAGCGGGAATTCGATTCGCTTTTCGTCCCAAAGCCTGCCTCCTCCTTTAATCAATCCGCCGAGGTTAATCAAGATGAAACTGAGAATCGTCATGGGCGGCCGGTCAGGGTTCCTCCCGGCCGGCGGTGATCGCCGACGGAAGGCTTTTCGGATGGACTCCCGGAAAGAACATTTCCCTTGCCTTTTCCCGCCGGCACCCATAAAAAGGGGAAGTCACCGGCTGAAGGCATCACCCGGCTCCGACGGCGCACCCAAGGCCTGCTGGATTCGCCCGGTTTCTTTCTGCCGGTTTCTGCTGGAACATCCTTTTTAAGGTCAATGTTGACGTCCCGGAGGGAAGGGGTTATGGACAGGCAGATAGAACGTATCGCCCGGTGGATCGTCGAGGCCAAGACGGTCGTCATCTTTACGGGGGCAGGGCTCAGCACGGAGTCGGGAATTCCCGATTTCCGCAGTCCCGGAGGCGTCTGGGACAAGTACAATCCGGAAGACTTCTATTTTGATCATTTTATCGCCTCGGAAATCTCCCGCTGGAAATACTGGCAGATGTCCACGGAAATGTACGAGCCGATGAAAGAAGCTCAGCCCAATGCCGCCCACATCGCCATTGCCGAGCTGGAAAAAATGGGCAGGCTGGATTGCGTCATTACCCAGAACATCGACAATCTCCACGTGCGGGCGGGAAGCTCGCCGGAGAAGGTCATCGAGCTTCACGGCACGGCCATGTCCGTCTCCTGCCTCGACTGCCGGAAAAAATTCGACCGGGAGGAGGTGCAGAAGAAACTGAAGAAGGAAATGAAGGTTCCCTACTGCGACAGCTGCGGCGGTCCTCTGAAGCCCGACACGATCTCCTTCGGCCAGGCCATGCCGGCCCGAGAAACCCAGGAGGCCTACAGCCGCTCCTCCGCCAGCGACCTGTTCATCGTGATCGGGTCTTCCCTCGTCGTTCAGCCTGCCGCATCCATGCCGGTTACCGCCAAGAGGAACGGCGCCCGGCTCGTCATCATCAACCGCGACCCGACGCCCTGCGACAGCATGGCCGACATCGTCATCCATGACCTGGCCGGTCCCACGATGACGGCCCTGCTGAACGGCGTCAAAAGGATCGCCCCGGGCTGAAGATCTTCTTGAACGGCGTAACCGCGATTTGCCGCCGCCTTCATGCCGATTGCGACTTTCAAAAAGACGGATCACGGCTCGATGGCGCCGGGCATGTTTTCCGTCCTACGTTCGATCCAGCGCCCTCCGGATTGCCGTTCCGATCTGTTCCAGGCTGTAGGGCTTTCGGACGTATTCACCCGCCCCAAGCTCCTGAGCCATTCTTACCCGCTCGGTTGCCGCAAAGCCGCTTACGATGATGGTCTTCTGATCGGGTTGAATTTCCCGGATTCTTCTCAGTGTCTCCAGGCCGTCGATCCCGGGGTCCATGATCATATCCAGCAGGATCAGATCGACGTGACGGTTCTGTATATAGGCGACGGCCTCTTCTCCGCTCGATGCCGTGGCAATTTCATAATTCAGATTGTCGAGCAGATTTTCGGCAAGCTCCCGCTGAAATTCCATGTCGTCGACAATAAGAATCGACTCTCCCCGCCCCATGTACAACGCGACATCCCTTTTCTTCCGTTCCCGGATCATCTCCTCACGGGCAACGGGAAAATAGAGGGTGAATGTGCTCCCCATCCCCTCATCGCTCTTCACCTCAACGTAGCCGTGATGATCCTTCACGGTTCCCCACACAATGGCCAATCCCAGCCCCGTCCCGCTTCTTCCCATGATCTTTTTTGTATAGAAGGGCTCAAAGATCTTTCCCACATCCTTTGCCGGAATTCCGCTGCCCGTGTCGGAAATGGAGAGGATAACGTAATTACCTTCCTGCACATCGTCGTATCCGCTGATTGCGTAGTCCACGTAGCGGTTCTCCGTCCGGACCGTCACGGTACCCGGTCCGGCAATAGCCTCCATGGCATTGGAGACGAGATTCATGACCGTCCTGCCGAGGTGGATCGACGACCCCCGGATGCTGTAGAGATCCTCTGCAAGGTCCTTCATGACGAGAACCTCTGTATGGAGAGACCTCAGCTTCTCGTACTCCAGGGAGGCCAGATAGTCGGAAATCAGCTTGTTGAGGTCGACCGCTTCCGAAACGGATACTCCCCGTCTTGCCAGGATCAGGAGATCCTGAATGATCGCCGAGCCCTTTTCGCTGGATTGCAGAATGTGCTGCGCATTCTTCGTCAGGGAGCTGCCTTCGGGCAGCTTTGCCAGCAGCAGCTCTGCGTGACCGACCAGAACCGCCAGGACGTTGTTGAGGTCATGGGCCACTCCGCCGGCAAGCGTCCCCAGGGCCTCCATCGTTTCCGCCCGATGGAGGCGGGCCTCAATTTTTTTATACTCCGTCATATCGCGGATGCACTCTATGGCAGCGATTGTTCTCCCCCGGGAATCGCGCAGCGCCGCTGCCGTGGTGGAAAGATACCTTTCCCCTGACGGCAGATTTGCAGCCAGGCCCTCCGCCCGCAGGATGTCTTTTTGCCCCTGGACGCCATGATGATCCTTCTCGATGTCCCCGCTGTCCCCCGGCTCCAGGACGGAATCGACAAGGATGGGACTTCTCCCGCCGCAGAACGGAATGGCATATTCATAATTCCCCCTGCCCAGCATATCTTCCGCCCTGATGCCGGTCAGGGCTTCCATGGCACGGTTCCAGGCAGTGACCTTCCCGTCCTGATCGATGATCATCGTCGCGTCGGGGAAAAACTCTATAATGTCCGCCTGTTCCCTCTGGGACTCCCGCAATGTCTCTTCGACCCGCTTGAGTTCCGTTATATCGAGAAGCGAGGCAATCGTCTTGTTGGTGCCGGGGATCGAATCGAAACAGAGGACGACATATTTAATGGCTCCATACCGATCAACAAACCGGAATTCGTCCCGCCTCCGGTCGGGGCTTCCATCTCTTTCGCACCGACTCCGCCTGCTCAACAGCCCTTCCAGATCCTCTTGAGCGACAAATTCCGTCCAGCGCTTTTTTCCTTCAATCTCCTCTCTGCGATAGCCGGATAATTTTTCATATTCCGTATTGACGAGGGAAATGGTTTTGTCCTTCTCCAGAACAACGGTGGCCGTTCCCGTATTCTCGAAGATCGCCCGATAAAGCTCTTCGGACTGCTTCAGGGCTTCCTCCGCCATCTTCCACTCGGTGATGTCCATCCCGAAAGAAATCGTCCCCGTTATCTCCCCCTGTTCAATAAGCACGCTGTTCCGCCAGGCGACATACCGCTCCTCACCGGATCTGGTGAGAATGGAATTCTCGAATTTCCTGGGAACCCTGTCGTTCAGAAGCCCGGAAAACTCCCTGCAGATCTGGTCATAGCCGGCTTGCGGCACCATCACCTTGCACCAGTTCCTGCCCTTCAACTCGTCCATCGTGTACCCGGTGATCTCTTCCGCCGCCGGGTTGAACATCCTCAGGTTGCCCTGGGTATCCAGTCCCACGACCAGGATATTGGCGGTCTGAATCAGTTCCTTGGCAAAGTTTTTGGCTGCCTTCAGCTCCTCTTCAAGCCGCTTGAGCTCCCTACCCGATTGATCCGGCACAGCCGCGTTCAGACGCATTTCCGCCAATTCGGCCATGAGCTGCTCTCTGGTCTTTTCCTCATCTTTCATCATGAAAACATCTCTCCGGAGGAACCTGAAAACACCTGTTGACGCTTCCTGAAGATACGCGTTCCACCCCTGATAGCCCCCGACCCGCAGCGGATCAGCGGAAGGGACGCCCCCCGGACGCCGCCGATGCCGCCTGGTCCAGGGACATGGAATTTCAAGATTCATTCCCTTTTCTCCCTTTCGCGCCATCTATCTGAATGGATGGCCGGCCGGCGGACCTTCCGTTCATCAGAAAATCCCCATCCAGGGGATGCTCTCGAAAGCCTTGACTGCTTTCGTGGCTTATAATAGATTGCCGGGAAAGCGCTGGCTTTTCCCTCCATGCGATGAATTTTTTAAAGGAGATGGTTTGATATGGCTGAGGTTGGGGAATTGGTCATCCGGGAACTGGACATACGAGGGAGGTCCGTGTGAACGATCCGCATCTGGAGCGCCGCTTCACGAACCTGGTCGAGATTCTTCGCCGCCTCCGCTCCCCCGGGGGATGCCTCTGGGACCGGCAGCAGAAGAAAGAGGATATCGGCCGGTATCTCCTGGACGAATCCTACGAAGTGCTCGATGCCATTGCTGGCGGTTCGCCGGAGGAATTGAAGGAGGAGCTGGGGGACCTGCTCTTTCAGATCCTTTTTCTCGCGCAGCTCGCTGAAGAGGCCGGCGAATTCGGAATCGGCGAGGTCCTGGATGAAATCGGCGCCAAGATGATCCGCCGCCATCCACACGTGTTCGGGAACCGGGAGGTGAACAGCGTCGCCGATATCCGGGCCAACTGGGAAGAGATCAAAAGGAATACCGAGAAAAAGTACGAGAAGCATGCGAGCCTCCTGGATAAAGTCCCCCGTTCTCTGCCCGCTCTGATGCGCGCCCAGAAGGTGTCCGCACTGGCCTCGAAGTGCGGATTCGATTGGCCGAACGCCGAGGAGGTTCTCGCCAAAATTGAGGAGGAATTCTCCGAACTGAAAGCGGCGATTATCGCAGGAGACCACAGAAACATTGAGGAGGAAGCGGGGGACGTCCTCTTTTCCCTGGTGAATCTCTGCCGTTTTTTTTCCATGGATGCCGAGCAGACGCTTTCGAAGACGATCCTCAAATTTCGAACTCGATTTCTCTATATTGAGAAGCAGCTGAAAAAACAGGGAAAATCCCCCGAGGAGGCCACCCTGGAAGAGATGGATCGTTTGTGGAACAAGGCCAAGTTTGAATTAGAGGAATAGGCCCCTTATGAAATTCTTTCTCTGTGTCCTGGGAATGGTCTTCATTGTCGAAGGCCTCCCCTACGTCGCCTTTCCCGGAAAGCTCAAAGCCTACCTGTCCAGACTTATCACCCTTCCGGACTCGACCCTGCAGTTCTTGGGGCTGATTGCCATGCTCTTCGGCGTTCTGCTGGTTTACCTTGGTCGAAGCTGAAACAAGATCATTGACTTTCCCTGTGAATTTGGATTATCAGGACCGCAGCATCGGCGGCGGAACCCGGAAACGGGCGGAAAACCGCCGCCCGCACATCAGGAGCAAGGGCAGGACCGTCACGAGATGAAGCTGAAAGACTTCCATTATGATCTCCCGCAATCCAGGATTGCGCAGCATCCATGCGCCCAGCGGGATCGCGCCCGGATGATGGTTCTTAACCGCCGGGAAGAACGTCTCCAGCATCGTCATTTTTTCGATTTCCCCGAATTTCTGCAGGAGGGCGACTGCCTGGTCATCAACGACTCCAAGGTGATTCCGGCCCGTCTCATCGGAACCAAGGAGACGGGAAGCCGCATCGAAGTTCTTCTCCTTTCCCGCCGCCCCGATCCGAGCCGCCCGTCGGAGGACGCGACGGCGGCCTTGCCCCCGGCTGAATCAGGCGCCGAAGAAACATGGGAGGTGCTTCTCAAGCCGGGCAAGCGGGTTTCCATCGGAACGAAAATTTTCTTCGGGGATTCGAACTGGGCCTCGGTCAGGGAGAGGATCAGCGAAAAGAAGTGGCGGGTAGCCTTCTCCACGGCTCTTCCCTTTAATCTGTTTCTCCAGCAGTTCGGCAAGGCTCCCCTGCCCCCCTACATCAAGCGGAAGCGGGAGGATGGACCGGCGCCGCAGGACCGTGAGCGCTACCAGACCATTTATGCCCGCCATCCAGGTTCCGTCGCCGCGCCGACGGCGGGGTTCCACTTTTCGGAAACGCAGTTTCAGGCCCTGCGGGACCGTGGAGTTGCCATTGCCCCCGTGACCCTTCACGTCGGGTTCGGCACCTTTACCCCCATAGAATCGGAAAACGTGGAGGACCACGTCATGGAGAAGGAATCTTTCTCCCTTTCCCCGGAATCGGCGGATCGGATCAATTCCGCCCGGCGGGTCATCGCCGTCGGAACGACCTCCACCAGGGTCCTGGAATCCGCGTCGGACGATCATGGCCGCGTCCGGCCGATGTCCTCCTCTTCCGGCCTCTTCGTCTATCCGGGATACCTCTTCAAGCGCGTGGATGCCCTGCTGACGAACTTTCATCTTCCCCGGTCGTCCCTTTTCCTCCTTGTGTGCGCCTTTGCCGGAAGGGATCTGATGTTTAAGGCCTATGCCGAGGCCGTGCAGGAGGAATACCGCTTCTACAGTTACGGCGACTGCATGCTGATTCTCTGAGCGGCCCGCTTCTCCGGAAGGATGGTTTGGATGACCTTATGCCCCCGATAAAACAACATTTCAAGGTTCTGAAGACGGATCCGGGATCCGCGGCCCGGTGCGGCCTGCTCTCCACGCCTCACGGCGACGTCCGCACTCCGGCGTTCATGCCGGTGGGAACCCAGGGCACGGTGAAGTCCCTGGCTCCCGACACGGTCAAGGATCTCGGCGCGGAGATGATCCTCTGCAATACCTATCACCTCTACCTGAGGCCGGGGCACGGGCTCATCGCCTCCCTGGGCGGGCTGCACACCTTCATGAACTGGCATGGCCCCATCCTGACCGACAGCGGCGGCTTTCAGGTCTACAGCCTGGGGAAGCTCCGGAAAATCACGCCTGAAGGGGCCATCTTTCAGTCCCATATCGACGGTTCCCGCCACAGGCTCACCCCGGAGCTGGCCGTTGAAATCCAGGAGGCGCTCCATTCCGACATCATGATGTGCCTCGATGAGTGTACGCCCTACCCAGCCGCCTTCCGGGAGGCGGAGTCCTCCCTTTCCCTGACCCTTTCCTGGGCGGAAAGGAGCCGGAAGGCCAGGGCGGACTCTTCTGACCAGGCCCTCTACGGCATCGTCCAGGGCGGGATGTATCCCGAATTGAGAAAGCGGGCGGTTGAAGCCATTTCGGCCATGAACTTTGACGGATACGCCCTGGGAGGCCTCAGCGTTGGAGAACCCAAGGCGCTGATGGAGCAGATCGTCCAGGAAACAGCCCCCCTTCTGCCGGCAGACCGGCCGCATTATCTCATGGGCGTGGGGACACCGGAGGACATCGTAAAGGCGGTGGATTGCGGCATTGACCTCTTCGACTGCGTCATTCCCACCCGCTGCGCACGCCATGGATTGTTGTTTACAAATGCGGAAAAGGTTGTTATAAAAAACGCCCGTTATCGGGAAGACAACGGGCCTCTGGACAGCGAATGCGACTGCTACACCTGCCGGAACTTCTCGCGGGCCTACCTGAGGCATTTATATGTGGCGGGAGAAATCCTGGCCATGACCCTGAATACTCTTCACAACATCCGCTATTACATGCGCCTGATGGAGCAGATTCGCAACGCCATAGGATGCGGTCAATACGCGGCTTTTAAAACCCGGTTCCTGGAAAGCCGGCCGAAGGCGTAAGCCTGGAATCCTGACCCGCAAAGATTTCATAACGGAAACAAATTAAAGGAGGACAAAGCATTGACAGACTTAGCTCATGCCATGGGAAACCTGGGAGGAGGGGGACAGGCAGGTGGAGATGTCTCTTTCCTGATCATGATGGCCGTCATATTCGGCATTTTTTATTTCCTGCTGATCCGACCGCAGCAGAAGAAGCAGAAGGAGCTCAAGGAAATGCTGACCAATCTGAACCACGGCGATGTCGTGGTGACTTCGGGCGGCATTCACGGAAAAATTGCCGCCATGACCGGCGATGTCATTACCCTTGAAGTGGCCGACAAGGTCCGCATCAAGGTTTCGAGAAGCTTTATTGCGGCCGTCCTTGAAAAATCGGGGGATAAGGCCGGAAAGGAATAGTCGAAAAGGGGAGTCCTATGTTCGGAAGTCTGAAAGTTCGGAGTATTTTTGCCCTTGTCGTCATCCTGGTTGCGGTCTTCTATCTGGTTCCCAACATGACGTCGGAACTCCCGGAATTCTGGGAGAAGAAGCTTCCCAAGGACAAGATTCACCTGGGGCTCGACCTGCAGGGCGGGATGCATCTTGTCCTTGAGGTGGAGGCAGACAAGGCCATTGAAGCAACCCTGGAGCGAACGTCCGTCGATCTCAAGGAAGCGCTGATGGACAAACGCATCCGTTTCCGCCGTCTGGAGCGGACCGCCAATCAGACCATCTCGGTTGAACTGCCGGACAGCGCCTCGCGAATGGCCTTTGAAAAAAGTCTCCGGGACTCCTATGCGGATCTGGAAATCCTCTCTGCGGAAACCGTGGAGGGAATCGAGCGGGTGTCCCTGGGGATGAATGAAAAGCGGAAGGAAGAAATCCGCAAACTGGCGATCGAGCAGAGTCTGGAAACCATCCGCAACAGGGTCGACCAGTTCGGCATTACGGAGCCGGAAATCGTCCCCCAGGGAAAGGACCGCATCCTCATCCAGCTCCCGGGGATCAAAGATCCCGCCCGGGCCAAGAGCCTGATCGGCAAAACGGCTCTTCTGGAATTCAAGCTTGTCGACGAGGAGCACAGCCTCGAAGAGGCCATCAGAGGCAATGTACCAGAGGGCGACATCATTGCCTACGAGCGGAAGGTCGACCCCATGTCCGGCAAGAGTGTGGAAGTACCCTATCTGCTAAAGGGCAAGGCCATGCTGACCGGCGACTCGCTGGAAAATGCCCAGGTGAAGATCAGCGACCGTTTTGGTGAACCTCATGTCGCCTTGAAGTTCAATGCACGCGGGGCTGCCGATTTTGAGCGGATCACGGGCGAAAATGTTAAAAAGCGCCTGGCCATCGTCCTCGATGGCATCGTCCATTCCGCTCCCGTCATCCAGGAAAAGATTTCCGGGGGGCAGGCGCAGATCACCGGCTCCTTCACCATGGAGGAGGCCCGCGACCTGGCCATCGTGCTTCGCGCCGGTGCGCTGCCCGCTCCCGTCAAGATCCTGGAGGAGAGAACCGTGGGGCCATCCCTCGGAAAGGACTCCATTGATATGGGGATCTGGTCGAGCATCATCGCCGGCATTCTTGTCATCGCCTTCATGATTTTCTACTACAGGCTGTCCGGTATCGTGGCGGATATCGCACTGGTCCTCAATCTGATTCTCCTGATGGGCGTCATGGCCGCCTTCAAGGCAACCTTGACCCTTCCAGGCATCGCCGGCATCGTTCTCACCATCGGAATGGCAGTGGATGCCAACGTGCTGATTTTCGAAAGGACCAGGGAAGAACTCCGGACGGGGAAAACACCACGAGCCGCCATTGACGCCGGATACAACAAGGCGTTCCTGACGATTCTGGACTCCAACGTCACCACGCTGGTGGCCGCCCTATTCCTCTTCGGCTTCGGAACGGGTCCGATCAAGGGGTTCGCCGTTACCCTGACCATCGGGATCATCGTCAGCATGTTCACCGCGATCTTTGTCACGAGAATCATCTTTGATTATTTCATATGGAACCGCAAGATTTCGTCCATCAGCATATAAAACCGGCAACGGGCATTTGAACCTTCGAGGAGATCTTCATGGAAATCATTAAATCGGAAACCCATTTTAATTTCGTCGCCATGATGAAAATGGCCGCCATAGCCTCTGTGGTCTATATCCTGATCGGAATCGGTTCCATCTTCTGGCATGGAGGCCTGAATTTCGGAATCGATTTTGCCGGGGGGACCTTGATCCAGATCCGGTTCACTGGAGAGACCTCCGTGGAAAAGCTCCGTCAGGTCTTCAAATCCATCGGCCTGGGAAACAGCATCATCCAGGAGTTCGGTCCCAATGAAATGGTGGTGAGAATCCCGGTTACGAATGTGGATCTCAAGGGACTCTCCGGACAGGTTGAAAGCGCCCTCCAGGGGGCTTACGGCCAGGGCGCCACGGAGATTCGCAGGCTGGAATCCGTCGGGCCGAAAGTCGGCCGGGATCTGACGCGGAAGGCCCTGCTGGCCATCATTTTCTCCTGGATCGGTATTCTCGTTTATGTGGGCTTTCGCTTCGAATTCCGTTATGCCCTGGGCGGGATCATCGCCCTCATTCACGATGTTCTGGTTACGATCGGAACCCTTTCCCTGTTAAACAAGGAGTTCGATCTGAACATCGTCGCAGCCATGCTTGCGATCATCGGTTATTCCATCAACGACACCATCGTCATTTTTGACCGGATCCGTGAAAATACTCGGAAAAACATGAAAATGCCCCTTATGGACGTGATCAATCTCAGCGTGAATCAGACCCTGAGCCGAACCATTCTGACCTCCTTCACGCTGCTGATCGTCCTGGTGGTCCTGTTCTTCTTCGGCGGTTCAGTCATCCACGACTTTGCCTTGACGCTGCTGGTAGGCTGTCTTGCCGGCGTTTACTCAACTGTTTTTATCGCCAGCCCCATCGTGCTGGCCTTTGAAAAGATCCGGCCCTCCCGGATGAAAGGTAAGAAATAGGATTGCCTCCTATGGAAACCGCCGGATGGTCGCTTTTCTTCGCCGTCCTGATTGTCGGCCTGTATGCCAACATCTACGGCCTGCCGGGGACAGTGCTCATCTTTATCGACGTCCTGGTTTACGCTTCGGCTACAGGCTTTTGCACGATCGGAAAGGAATTGCTTTTTTCCCTTCTTGCCATCGCGCTCCTGGCTGAGGGCCTGGAGCTGATTCTTTATGCCGCCGGCGCTTCCCGCTTCCCGGTCTCGAAAAAGGACTTCGCCGTTTCGGTCCTCGGCAGTGTGGCCGGGGCGCTCCTGTTGACCCCTTATCTATACGGCCTGGGAACCCTGGCTGGAATCTTTCTCGGCGGGTTCCTGGGGCTTCTGCTCATGGAGCTGATGAACCAGATGCAGCTGAGGCCCTCCATGCGCAGGACGAAAGGCTCGATTCTGGGGCGGTCCGCAGGGACTCTGACGAAAGGGGGGCTGGCCCTGTCGATGGTGGTTCTGGCTCTGATGAGCATTTACTCCTAGAAAACTCAAGGATATCTCTATGGCAAAAAGGAAATCAAAATTTCGGGAATATGCCGAGGCCATTGTTATTGCCCTGGTCATCGCCTTCTTTATCCGGACCTTCGTGATCCAGGCTTATAAAATCCCCTCCGGGTCGATGAAACCGACCCTTCTGGTGGGCGATCATATCCTCGTCAACAAATTTCTCTACGGGATCAAGGTCCCCCACTTCCGCAACACCATCGTCCCCCTCAAGGAACCGCAGAGGGGGGACGTCGTGGTTTTCATTTATCCGGAAGACCGGAGCAAAGACTTCATCAAGCGGGTGATTGCCGTCAGCGGCGACACGGTGGAAATCCGCAACAAGAAGATTTACCTCAACGGCAAGCTTTATAAGGACGGCAAGGGGGTTTATGTCGATTCGTTCATCCTTCCAGGGTCTCTTCAGCCCCGGGACAATTTCGGACCCGTAACCGTTCCCCCCTCCTCCCTTTTCGTGATGGGCGACAATCGGGATCAGAGCTATGACAGCCGCTTCTGGGGATTTGTAGATCTGAAGGACGTTCTCGGAAAAGCCATCGTCATCTACTGGTCATGGGACCGGGAAAATCGCGGCGTACGCTGGGATCGGCTGGGGGATCTTCTCCATTAGGGGCAGCCGGTTTCAGAGGACGGCAGCCAGCACCGTGGCCATGGACAGAACAATCAACACGGCAACGGTCAGCCAGGAAAGGAGATTCATGACGGTTCCGTTGGTGTGCTCCCCCATGATTTTCCTGTCGTTGACAAGCAGGAGGATGAAGATCAGGATCACGGGAAGCAGAAGCCCGTTGACCACCTGGGTATAGTACATGATGGGAATCAGCGGAACATTCGGCAACAGGATAATCCCCGCCCCCAGGATGATCATGATGGAATAGAGGCCGTAGAACTGCGGCGCTTCGAGAAACTTGCGGTTCAGGCTCGATTCCCAGCCAAAGGCTTCGCAGATCGTGTAGGCCGTGGACAGCGGCAGGATGGAGGCGGCAAACAGCGAGGCGTTCAAAAGGCCGAAGGCAAACAGCCCGGAGCAGTAAGTTCCTGCCATCGGCTTCAAAGCCAGGGCCGCGTCCTTGGCCGTTTCGACCCGGATCCCCGCCTGGTAGAGTGTGATGGCGCAGAGCATGATGATGAAAAAGGCCACCACGTTGACCATCACGGAACCGACCACCACATCCAGGCGGGTATAGGGGTAGTCCTCGACCTGCAGCCCCTTGTCGACAACGGAAGACTGGAGATAGAACTGCATCCAGGGCGCAATGGTCGTCCCCACGATACCCACCGCCATGGTCAGATATCCGGCGTCAAAACGCAGAGAAGGCGTCACGGTCGCCCGCCCGATTTCTCCCCAGTCGGGGTTTGCCGTGAAGCCGGAAATAATGTACGAAAAGTAGAAGACGCAGGCGGTGAGAAAAACCTTTTCCACGGACTTGTAACTGCCCTTAACCACCAGCCACCAGACAAAAGCGGCACCGAAGGTCACCGACAGATATTTGCTCAAGCCGAAGATCTCCATGCTGGCCGCCAAACCGGCAAACTCGGCAACCGTATTGCCCAGGTTGGTCAGAAAAAGGACGATCATGAGATAGAAGGTGATTCTGGCACCGAATCGCTCGCGGATGAGGTCGGACAGCCCTTTTCCGGAAACAACGCCCATCCGGGCGCCCATCTCCTGGATGATGATAAGGGCGACCGTTATGGGAATCAAAAGCCACAGGAGGGAAAGGCCGTAATGGGCTCCGGCCAGGGAGTAGGTCGTGATTCCGCCTGCATCGTTGTCTACGTTGGAGGTGATGATCCCCGGCCCGACAAAGGCAAGCAGAACTCCGAGAGACTTCCAGAATCTCTTCGAGGGAAAGGCGTGGAATCGATCGCGAATTGATACGAGAAAACCGTCACCGTGCATAGATGGCCACCATCGTCTTTCATCGCCTTATTTCCCCAGTCTTGGTGCAACCACTTCGAGCAGATCCTTGAACATGATGACCCCCTGCAGCCTCATCTGATCATCCACCACCGGGATGGCCATAATGCCGTACTTGGCAAAATCGCTGGCAATCGAATCTTTGTCTTCATCAAGCTCGACCGTGACGACCCGCCGGAACATCAGGTCTGAAAGGCAGGTCTCCGGCAGGGCGACCAGCAGCTCTCTCAGACTCAAAAGCCCCAAAAGATGCTCCTCTTCATCGACAACATACAGGTAATAGACAAAATCCAGATCTTCGGCCTCCCGGTGGACCACCTGAAGGGCCTCCATAACCGTCGTCTGCGGCATGAAGCTCAGGTAGGCCGTCGTCATGAGCCCCCCGGCCGTTTCCTCAGGGTGGGCAAGGAGCTCCTTGACATCCTCGGCAAAGTCCTGCTCCATGGCCTCGAGAATGTCTTCCGCCTTGCCTCTGGGAAGATCCGCCAGCAGGTCCGCCGCATCACTCAGGGACATTTCCTCGATAATATCACTGGCCTGTTCAACATCCATATTCTCGATCAGGGTGACCTGAATCTTCGGATCCGTTTCCTCCAGCGTTTCCGCCGCGGTTTCCACATCCAGGGACTGGAAAACCGCCGTGCGCTGGCGGATATCGAGCTCTTCGATAATGTCGGCGATATCCGCCGGGTGAAGCTGGGCTAAACGGCTTTCTGCAACATTCAGGCGCAGCAGGTCCGGCGAAAAAAGCGGCTGGACAAACTGCCAGGAAATGAACTGATCGGGCAGGTCGTATTCAAAAAGCCCTTTCAGGAAATAATCCGTCACCTCCTCCAGGCCGACCCGCCGCATGAGGCCCCGGAAGCCCACATCCACATGAATCAGGTAAAGGCCGCCCCGAGCCATGAGGAACTGGAGATCATTGACCCGCCGCACCTTGGCGCCATTGGTGTCTACAATCTGCTTATCCAGGAGGCTTTCCTTCAGCCAGATCTCCTCCGCCTCCGTCCCCCCTTCCCAGGAGGTGTCCGCTTCCCCGGTGTCAACCACGAAGCATCCGTTCACTTCGACAAGATTCCGCCAGGGCATGATCACAGGGGCCCTGCGGCGGTCCGGTTTCACAAGGATACCGCTTACGGGGGGATAAGGTTCACCCAGAGGGACAACCACATCAAGGATCTGGCCCAAGAGCCGCCCCTTGACATCAATCATTTTTTTCTTCAGGATCTGGCTCAAAAACAAAAAAACCTGAGGTTCGTATTCAGCCGCCATACATTTTCCCTCCAGGGGCTGTGCGTATAACATTATTAAACGCTAAAAAAAAGATTTTTCCCCCGGACGTCTTCCCTTTGATGAAATCCCGAAAACGGCGTTCTTAACTCTTCGGAATCACATTGCGGCTTGACAGAACAGAAATATTCTACTAGAAGCAACTTCAATAGGAACAGTGAGCATGGGGCAAGGAATGACCTTGGTAACAATCGGCTTTTATACAGAGAAACCAGCCTTCTCAATTTACGGGAAGGTTTTTTTTTGCCGAACGATAGTCATTTCAGAAATACCGTGGGGAATCCCGGCCTTCGGCTTTTTTCTATGATGCGGCAGCAGAAATCCAGGAAAGGAATCCGGGAAAATGCACAAGAAACTGGTCATGGATGCAGCGGAGATCGACCGATCGCTGACTCGCATCGCCTATGAGATCCTTGAAAAAAATAAGGGCGTAACCGATCTGGTTCTGGTGGGCATTCGGACGGGAGGCGTATTTCTCTCGGAACGTCTTCAGAAAAAAATCTTCGACATTGAAGGGGTTAAAGTCCCTTCGTGCATTCTGGACATCACGATGTACCGTGACGATCTGCTTTCAGCTCACAGGAAGCCCAGGATCATGAAGACGGAGATCCCCTTCAGCCTGGATAGGAAGAAGGCCATCCTTGTGGACGACGTTCTCTTCACGGGAAGGACCATCCGGGCAGCTATGGATGCCCTGATCGATTTTGGGCGCCCTCAGTCGATCCAGCTTGCCGTTCTGATCGACCGCGGGCATCGTGAACTTCCCATAAGGGCTGATTTCGTCGGGGCGAATCTTCCCTCTTTTCTCTGGGAGGACATCAGCGTCAACCTGATTGAGAAGAACGGTCGCGACGAAGTGGTCGTCGAGGACAGCAACTAGAGGAAATGCCAGCAGAAAATAAACCCGTTCGTCTATGGAAATCAGGAGTTGTGCCATGAAGTGGGAACGTAAGGATCTTCTTGGGATCAAGGACCTATCCGGGGAGGAAATATCCCTGATTCTCGACACGGCAGAGTCTTTTCTCGAGGTATCCACGCGTGATATCAAAAAGGTGCCGACCCTCCGCGGCAAAACGATCATCAATTTTTTTGTCGAGGCCAGTACCCGGACGCGCACCTCCTTTGAAATCGCCGGCAAGCGCCTGAGCGCCGACACCATCAATATCTCGGCCTCCACTAGCAGCCTGGTCAAGGGGGAAACCCTGTCGGACACAGCAAAAAACCTTGAAGCCATGAATCCGGACGTGATCGTGATCCGCCACAGCTGCGCCGGAGCGCCTCACATGCTGGCCCGGCTGGTCAGGCAATCCATCATCAATGCCGGTGACGGTACTCATGAGCACCCCACCCAGGCGCTGCTCGACATGATGACGATCCGGAACCGCAAGGGCACCCTCTCCGGGTTGAACGTGACCATCGTCGGCGACATCGCCCACAGCCGCGTCGCCCGTTCCAACATCTACGGATTGAACAAAATGGGGGCCCATCTGACTGTGGCAGGCCCTGCCACCATGATGCCAAGGGAAATCCGGGAGCTGGGGGTCAAGGTATCCTTCCGCCTGGAAGAGGCACTTCAAGACGCGGATGTGGTCATGATGCTCCGGATTCAGACGGAGCGCGAACAGCGGAACATCTTTCCCTCCCTTCGGGAATATTCCGCATTTTACTGCCTGAACGGGGACAACATCCAAAGGGCCAGACAGGATGTCCTGGTCATGCACCCAGGTCCCGTCAATCGCGGCGTGGAGATCTCTCCAGAAATAGCCGACGGGGCGAACTCCGTCATTCTGGAACAGGTCACCAACGGGGTCGCCGTCCGGATGGCCCTTCTTTATCTTCTGACAGGAGCCATAGAATGAGCATACTGCTGAAAGGAGGCCGGGTCGTCGACCCCTCCCGGAATCTCGATAGTGTGAAGGACATCCTCATCGAGGAAGGAAAGATCGCCGCCATCGCCGATTCGATAGAAGGAACAGCCGGAGAAACACGCGTTGTCCGCCTTGAGGGCAAAGTCGTTCTGCCCGGCCTCGTGGATATGCACACCCACCTGCGGGAACCCGGGTATGAATACAAGGAAACCATCCGCTCAGGCAGCGAAGCGGCTGCCGCCGGCGGATTTACTTCAATCGCCTGCATGCCGAACACCGATCCCGTCAACGACAGCCGGGCCGTGACGGAATACATTGTGAAGCGGGCCGGGGAGTGCAACCTTGTCCATGTCTATCCCGTAGCCGCCATCTCCCTCAAGTCCGAGGGAAGGACCCTTGCGGAATTCGGCGATTTGAAAGAGGCCGGTGCGGTCGCCTTTTCCGATGACGGGAAGCCGGTCATGGACAGCGGCCTCATGAGAAGAGCCCTGGAGTACGCCTCCTCGCTGGGCCTGGTGATTACCCCCCATTGCGAGGATCTTTATCTTTCGGCCGGCGGCCTCATGAACGAGGGGCGGATCTCCACGGAGCTGGGGCTTCCCGGCATTCCCACTCTGGCCGAAGAGGTGATGATTGCCCGCGACCTTCTTCTCGCCGAATATACCGGGGCGGCCCTGCACATCTCCCATGTGAGCTCCGCCGGGTCCGTACGGATGATCCGCGACGCCAAAGCGCGGGGGATCCCGGTTACGGCAGAAACAGCGCCCCACTATTTCACCCTGACGGACGAAACCCTTCGGGATTTTGACCCCTCCTTCAAGGTCAATCCCCCCCTGAGGAGCCCCCTGGATCGGAAGGCCATCCGGGAAGGACTGCGGGACGGGACCCTCGATGTGATCGCCACGGACCACGCGCCCCATGCCGCCACCGACAAGGAGGTGGAATTTGAATATGCCGCCAGCGGCATCTCCGGCCTTGAAACGGCGCTGGCCCTGAGCCTCAGGCTCGTCGAAGACGGGCTTTTGACCCTTTCGGAACTGGTCCGGAAGATGAGCGCCAATCCGGCCAAGATCCTGAACATCCCCGGGGGGGCACTCCTTCCGGGAGCCGACGCGGACATTACGGTCTTCGATCCTGACAGGAGCTGGGTCGTCGATCCCCTCAGCTGGCGTTCAAAAGGGAAAAATTCCCCCTTCTTCGGCTGGACGCTAAAGGGGAAAGTGTTCATGACCCTGGTGAAAGGGCGGATCGTTTATTCGGAAGATTAGGAGGCGGCCCTCCCGAAGCCGGCAGCGTCCTCTTTGAATGTTCAGACATGAATGCTCGAGCCACCCACAAAACCGATGGAATCGTTCTGAAGTCGCTGAACTACGGCGACTCGGATCTGATTGTGACCTTCTACACCCAAGATTTCGGGAAGCTGACCGCCATCGCCAAGGGGGCGAGAAACAGCCGCAAACGGTTTGTCAATGTCCTTGAACCCTTCTGCTGTTCCTCCCTCCTTTTCGCCCGGAAGCAACGGGATCAGCTGGCCTGGCTGGAAAGCTGCCACCGGCTCAACGAATATCCTCAAATCCGCAAATCCCTGGACCGAACCCTTCTTGCCTCGTATCTCATCGATCTCGTCGATCACTTCTCTTCAGAGGAGAAAACAGATCCGGAACTCTTCCTGCATCTGCAGACCTTTCTGTCGCTTATTGAAGAGGGGGACACCTCGGAGCGGCTTCTGCGCTTCTTCGAAATCCGCCACCTGAAGCTTTCCGGTTTCGCACCGGCGCTTGACCGCTGCATCCTGTGCAACTCGCCCCTGGATTCGCGGCAGCAGTACGTGTTCAGCATCACCCAGGGCGGACTGCATTGCCGGTCCTGCTTTTCCAAATCGCCGGATTCCAACATCCTGCCGGTTTCCCTCGGCACCATCAAGACCCTGCTTCTCGGGAAGGAAATCGATGCGGCGAAGATGAAGCGGATCCTGTTCTCGGGGCAGACGGCCCGGGAAAGCAAGTCGCTCCTCTCTCTCTTTATCGGCCATATCCTCGGAAAGGAACTGAAGTCCCTCAAGGTTCTTGACGAAATCCAGTCAATGGGCGTGTAAATCCGGTTTCAGATCACACGTGGCCGCCGGATGCAAACCGCGACAGCACGCCGGTGGCCCGGAGGGGCAGGCGAGATCCAATCCGGTCGCCGGAGGAGATCGTTCCTGGCGGTGGAATCGAAAAGCGTGGCTTTTTCGTGTTGACACGAAGATCTCATCATGTTAGGTAGCCGCCGGAACTTCTTAAAAATAATGGGAATATGCAATAAAGCACAGGAGGCACAAGGTGACTTTTCAGGAACTGATCTTTGCCCTTGAACACTATTGGGCAAATCAGGGCTGCGTGATTCAGCAACCCTACGATATCGAAGTGGGTGCAGGGACCTTCAATCCCGCCACCTTTCTGCGGGCCCTGGGTCCGGAACCCTGGAATGTGGCCTACGTGGAGCCGTCCCGCCGGCCGACGGACGGCCGTTACGGCGAAAACCCGAACCGCCTGCAGCACTACTACCAGTATCAGGTCATCATGAAGCCCTCTCCCCTGAACATCCAGGATCTCTATCTGGACTCTCTCCGGAGCTTCGGCATCGATCCCCTGGATCATGACATCCGCTTTGTCGAAGACGATTGGGAATCACCCACCGTGGGTGCCTGGGGCCTAGGCTGGGAAGTCTGGCTGGACGGCATGGAGATCTCCCAGTTCACCTATTTCCAGCAGGTGGGCGGCATCGATGTAAAGCCCGTCTGCGCTGAGCTGACCTACGGCATTGAACGCATCGCCATGTACATCCAGGGAATCGACAATGTCTATGATCTGCAATGGAATGAGAACATCAAATACGGAGATGTTCATCACCAGGGCGAAGTGGAATTCTCCACTTATAACTTCGAAATTGCCGACGTGGACATGCTGAGAAAACTCTTCGATGCCTATGAATCGGAAGCCATCCGGACGGCGGAGAAGGATCTGGTTCTTCCCGCTTACGACTACTGCCTCAAATGCTCGCACACTTTTAACCTCCTGAACGCCCGCGGAGCGATCAGTGTGGCTGAACGGACCAGCTACATCGGAAGAGTCCGAAATCTGGCCAGGCTTTCCGCCGAAGGATATCTCCGTCAGCGGGAGCGCATGGGATTTCCCCTGCTGAGCAGAGCATAAGCCTGGAGCCGGGGGCTGGTTTCGAATAAATCCAACACGACGCTTTTTGAAAAGCAATCCATAACGATGAAAAGATGGGAGAGTCAGATGAGCAACGAACTGCTGCTGGAGATAGGGACGGAGGAAATTCCTGCCGCCTTTATTCCCAAGGCGCTGAACGACATGAGTTCACTGATCCGCAAAGCGCTGATCGATGAGCGGATTTCATACGGAACGATCCGAACCTTCGGGACCCCCCGACGGCTCTGTCTGGCCGTGGCCGATGTGGCCGAGAGGCAGGAGGATCAGCTGATTGAAAAGCTCGGCCCCGCGAAAAGGGTCTCCTTTGATTCCGAGGGAAATCCAACCAAGGCGGCCCTGGGCTTTGCAAAGGGGCAGGGCGTCGACATCTCCGAAGTCGGCACCCTTTCGACCGACAAGGGGGAATACCTCTGCATCCGCAAACACATTTCCGGCCGGAGCACCGCTTCCCTGCTTCCGGAAATCCTATCCAGGCAGGTGGCGTCTCTTTCCTTCAAAAAGTCCATGCGCTGGGGAGACCTGGACTTTCGTTTCGCCCGCCCGATCCACTGGATTCTTGCCCTGTACGGCGGCACCGTGGTTCCCTTCCGGATTGAAAATATCGAAAGCGGCAACCTGTCCCGGGGGCACCGGTTCATGAAACCCGAGGCATTTCCTGTCTCCAATCTGTCCGATTATCTCACAGGGACGCGGGAGCATTTTGTGATGGTCGATCCCGAGGAGCGCAAGCGGATCATTCTCGAGGAGGCGCGCAAAGCCGCGACCGCCGTATCCGGCCGCATCCTGGAAAACAGCGCTCTACTGGAAACAGTGGCGTACCTCGTGGAGTACCCCACCGTTGTCTGCGGCAGTTTTGACAGGAAATACCTTGACCTTCCCGGGGAAGTCCTGACCACCTCCATGATGTCCCATCAGAAATATTTCCCCGTCGTCGATTCGACGGGTCAGCTTCTGCCTTATTTCATCACGATCAACAATACCCTGGCCCGCGACCCCGCTGTTGTAAAGCGGGGGAACGAAAAAGTCATCCGGGCGAGGTTGTCCGATGCCCAGTTCTTCTTTGAGGAAGATCAGAAAACGCCCCTTGAGGACCGCGTCGAGGGGCTCAAGCAGGTTGTTTTCCACACACTGCTGGGAACATCCTACGAAAAGGTTCAGCGTTTTCGGAAGCTTGCGGCCTATATCACCGAGCGCATCGACCCCTCCCTGAAAGACCGGGTAGATCGCGCCTCCTTGCTGGCCAAGGCCGACCTGGACACCCAGATGGTTGGAGAATTTTCAGAACTTCAGGGGATCATGGGCCGTGAATACGCCCTGCTGGCCGGTGAAGATCCTGCCGTAGCCAAGGCGATCTACGAGCATTACCTCCCGTTGACCGCCGGGGGAAATCTTCCTGAAACCCATGAAGGCGCCATCGTCAGCATAGCGGACAAAATGGACACCATTACCGGGTTTTTCGGCGTCCGCCTGGTTCCCACCGGTACGGCGGATCCGTATGCCCTGCGCCGCCAGGCCCTGGGCATCATCAACATCATCCTTGAAAAGCGGTATCCCCTGATGCTGGAGGACCTGGTGAGTACAAACCTGGCCATCCTGGATGGAAAGATGACGCGCCCGGCGGAAGAAACGGGGAAGGATGTCCTGGAGTTCTTCCGGGGGCGCCTTGAAAATATGCTGATTTCCCAGGGTCACCCCCAGGACGTCGTCAGCGCCGTTCTTGCCGCGGGATTCTCCGACCTGGTTCAGGTCATCCGGAAGATTGAAGCCATGGAAACCTTCAAAACGCACCCCGCTTACGAACCGCTTGCAATCGCCTTCAAGCGGGCCGGGAATATCTTGAAGGAATTCGGAAATGGCCGCATCGAACCGTCACTGTTCAGCCTGGAAGAGGAGATCCTGCTGCATTCAACCTTTATTGAAACCCGCGATAAAGTTCTCCAGGCTTTGCAGAAGGAGGATTATCCTGCCGCACTTCTGGAACTCGCCGCCCTGCGCGAACCGATCGACCGGTTCTTCGGATCGGTGATGGTCATGGTGGAGGAGGAAGCCATCCGCTTCAATCGACTCTCGCTTCTGGAGGCTCTTTTTTCCCTATTCCGCCGCATTGCCGATTTCTCAAAAATCGTGACGGCATCCTGAAAAAAAAACGGGGCGCGCCGAACGGTTTTCCTTCAACGCGCCCCGGAACATCCTACCTCTTCACCACCAGGACCGGGCGGACGGCCTTGCGGGTCACCGCTTCGGAGACCGACCCCAGCAGCATTTCCTCTACGTTGCTTCTGCCGTGAGACCCGATCACAATCAGGGAAACGTCCTCTTCCTGCGCTGTTTTGAGAATTGTCCTGAAGGGATTCCCCTTTACGATCTTCAACCTGGCCTCCAGCCCTCTTTCCCTCAATTCTTCCAGAATCTTGTTTCCCCTCTCTTCGGCAGCCTTCCTCAGTTCATTCTCAATGGCTGCAAAGTCAATGGCAATTTCGTGTGACGTCAGAACGAGGGACCTTTCGTCAATCACATGAAGGACGATGGCCTCTTTTGCACCCGCGTCCTTGAGCTGCTTGACGTAACGAACGGCTTTCATGGATACATCAGAAAAATCGGTGGGGTACAATATGCGTTCAAACATTATCTTCTCCTCCTTTTTTTGATGGCAATGACAACCTTTCTTCAGGACACCCTCTGCGCCTCAACGCTTGATCACCAGAACCGGCCGGACAGCTTTACGGATCACCTTCTCAGAAACGGATCCCAGCAGCATTTCCTCCAGGTTGCTCTTTCCGTGCGATCCGATCACGATGAGAGAAGTCTTCTCTTCCTGAGCTGTTCTGAGAATTTCCAGAAAAGGAACTCCATTTTTTACGATGAACCTGGCGGTGAGCCCCCCTTCCCGTAACTGCTCCACAATTTTATTGCACTCCTCGTCGGCAATCCGTCTCAGTTCATCCTGCAAGGCAATGAAATCAATGCCGCTCAAAACATCCGGCGCCAGCAGAGTCCTTTCATCAATCACATGCAGAACCGTAACCTCTCTTGCACCCGCGTCCTTCAACTGTTTGACATAATTTACGGCTTTCATCGACACATCGGAAAAATCAGTGGGATACAAAATGCGTTCAAACATGGCCTTCCCTCCTTTTTTTGTGTGACGTTATCGTGTTCATCGTTTCTGCCCGATATCCTGTTGCCGTCCCCAACAAATCTTTCACGCGTTTAAAAATCACCTAAAGCCTCCTTGGTGCCGGACGCAGGCATTGCTAAATGTTGACAACAAAAACGGCAACCTGCTTTTCTGCTCCCTAATAAAAAGGTCTCTTCAGTCCCTGATGCTCCGCCTCGAGAGCATGGCAGCATCTTCCGGAAAAGGGGAAACAGAATCAATGGCCAGGGCCACCGGGCAAAGAGGAAATCAGCGCGTTTTCGATCTGCACCAAAGCGACCGGAAGGGACTTCGCAGGCATAAAGGACTGAAATATTATATTATTTTATACTCTTCTTCTTCGTGAAATTCAAGGCGATATTGGCTGGGGCGAAGATCTTCGGCGGGTCGGCGTCGCGGCAAAGGAGCGTCTTGCCCTGCCTGCCTGGGCCTTCCATCCCAACCGTTCCGTGTGACGGGATCAAAAACGGGCTTCCGGAAAGGTGCATTTTCCCCGTGATTCTGAGGGCGGCTTGTAAACAGACGGATTTTTATCCGAAATGGGCAGCGATGGAACCATTGCGGCCGAGGAGGAGGTTTTTCTGCCCAATGGCCGTCGCACCAACGGGCTAAAAGAGAAAAACGGCAACGGCGATGACGGTGGTGTGCCCCCCGTTCTTGACGATGCTGGACTGGGTGATGTTTCTCGTACCGACGATCTTTCCGCTGATCTTAAAGATTTCTTTTTTGTCATCCCAGCTTTCATCAATGTTGAAGTCAATCCCGAGGGTGGAGGCCAGCATGGCTGCGGCAAGATCCTCCGCATGATCGCCTGCCTGACGTTCCGTCTGGCCGAAGGCATGATATTCACTGATATAACCATATGTGTTGCGGTCTGCGGGAATGGCACAACCCACGGAAGCGGCCAGCAGGCGCCTGGGCTCGTCACTGTTGCATCGGCTCATGACACAGTAGGTGATCGCCCCCGGCTTCAGCTCCCTTAACCCCATCCCCCGGGAAACAACCTTGCAGCCGGGGGGCAGGATGCTTGACACCTGAACAAGATTGCACTTTTCAATGCCGGCGTCCCGCAGGGCCAATTCGAAGGAGTGCAACTCTTCCCGGTGTGTCCCGACACCTTTGGTAAAAAATATTTTTTTCGGCACAAGGCTGTTCACTTTGATCCACTCCTTACCGTACTGTTTTCCTGAGCCCGACCAGGGGACATATTCTGCGATGGGTCAGCATGCCGTCCCCCGGGTTCCTCACTAAATCCGTGGGCGGACTAACACATCATTAACGATATGTCCAGCACTATGTTATTTTCCTGGATATAAATTATTAGTGCATATTATCAGACAGTTGGAACAGCTCTGCCCTTCCTGCTTCATCGCCGAAATACGTGGATTTTAAACATTCCGTCCTCGTAATACAGGTAGGAAAAATGCCGGATCCAGTCCCCCAGGGTAATGGAATACCCCCTACGGTTCCCGATGGAATACTCCTTCATCAGAGGCTGGTGACAATGTCCAAGAATCACGGCGTCAAAGCCCTGCCGGATTTTACGTTGAGCATAGCCGTGCAGAATCTCCGTGAGCCTTTCTTCGGAAAATCGGGCGGACTGTTTGCTTGCCGCTGAACCGGCGCCGGCCATTTTCCAGAGCAGGGGAAGCGGCAGAAGGCGCTGGAGCCGGTAGGCCGGAGAACTCCGCAACAGCTTCCGGAGGCGCAGGTATTTCAGGTTCGCCCGATCCACCGTGTCGCCGTGTGAAAAAAGGACCCTGCAGTCATCCAGCATGAAGGTGCCCCATTCGGGAAAGACTTCCATACCCAGCAGTTTTGTAAAATAATCGGCCAGGAAAAAATCGTGGTTGCCTTCTGCGAAATGGACGCGAATTCCCCGATCGCGGACTGCCGTCAACGCCTTTATGACGGGTACGAATTCCGGGTAAACCTTTTCTCCCCGGCAAAACCAGAAATCAAAAAAATCCCCACCGATATAGAGATCGTCCACAGGGATCAACGGATGGATCCCCGATGGTGTCTCCAGGGGATGTTCACTATGGGCGGGGGAAACCAGATAATCCAGAAACATCATCAGTTTCCGATAATGATCATCATGGCTGCTTTTCAGATGCGCATCAGCAATAAACAGGGCTTTCATGAATGCCGAAGGTTCCTTCCACCTGGTGCGTTTTCGATTGTTGAACCCCTGGGGTACCGGAGGGGCTTTTCATTAGCATAAAGGATCATCTGGAAAAAGGTGAATTTTTTCAGGCTCTGGAAGCAGATGGAGGCTGATGGAGGACTTTCGGGAAGAGTCGGTTTTGTTGTCTACAGGGACTCCTGCTGCAGGACAGACAGGGGCTCCCTGTCGCACGAGCGCACCCAACCGTTCGGCCACAGCAATGAGAAACAACGCCGAAACGCCGCACCCGCCATCCCCCGCTGCGGAAACGGCGAATTCAGGCCGGCAGTTTACCCGCGGTGTTTCCGCCAGGCGAAACGAATTTATCTCAAGGCATTGTAAATGAGCGCCGAAATCTCGAAGGCGGTCTGCGGACCCCGCAGGATCGCAATGCCCTCCTCGCGGGCCTTGACGATGACGCTCTGCTCCACCTGAAGGTTTCTGGGAATCACAATGGCAACCACATCCTTCAATTTGGCGACCCCAAGGATGTTGATATGCCTCTGCATGGTGATCCAGACGGAGTCTTCTTCAATGTTTGCAATGGCATCGGACAGGAGATCCGATGTGTAACCGGTTCGAATCTCCCGGTCCATATTGATGTCACCTGTTATTGCTTCACAACGAATGTTCCCGATCAACTCGGCAAGGGTCATCTTTCTTATCTCTCCCATATGTTTTTCGATGCCGTCGGCGAAATCATCAAGCAGGCCGGGTCTGCTTTTATGTGCCTTCCTTCTTCTCCGGCTGATCCGCCGCCATGGAGGGCGGAACGATACGGGCCAGGTAGAGAATTTCCTGGGCCAGGATCTTGATGCGATCTCTCAATTTGATGACACAATCCGTTTCAAAGGCTGTTCCCCGGATGATGTCCTCAGCCAGCGCCCGGCAGCTCGGACAGCCGCAGGCGCCGCAGTCGAGTCCGGGAAGCTCTTTTGTAATCTGATCAAGCCGCTCCATCTTCACGAGCGCCATGGCCACATCCTCGTCCAGGGTCATAATGGGCCGGGGCAGGATCGGCTCCGTTGATTCGAAGTGCCCCTTCTCGTACATGTCACGAAGCTCTTCCTCGCTGTAGTAGGATGGCTGTCCGCCCGCACGGTCGATAAGGCCCCTCAAGTGGACTCTCCCGACAAAGCTGTTCTGAATGTTCAGGGGGCCGCCCACACATCCCGCATCGCAAACCTTCAATTCAATGAAATCGACATCCTGCAATTCACCGCGCTCTATTTCCTCAAGAAGACTCATGACATTCTGAACGCCGCTGACCGCCAGTGTGGTTCCGACTCCAATGCTCTTCGGTTCTCCGGTCAGGTATCCCCAGGACATACCTTTTTTCGTCGCCTTATGGAAAAGGCGCTGTTGTACCTGTTCTTCCTGATCGGCCGGCCCTTTGTGGAGATTTTTAACAATATCCCGATAGATGAGATGGGCACCGATTACACCGTTGACGGCTGAATGCTTCGTCGTGATGGGCTGCCTCGCCTCCGTCACCTTTGCGGGGCACGGTGAAATAAAGATGGCGCCGATCTCGTCATAGGCGATCCCGGTTTTCTTTACCGCCTCATCCTTGGCAATGCGTGCAGCAATCTCCATCGGAGAGAGGACCTGGGTTGTCTGCTCCAGAAGGCCGGGAAACTTGATCTGCATCAGGCGGAGAACGGCGGGGCAGGAAGTGGAAAAGATGGGTTTCTTCAGCTTCGCGCTCTGGAGTTTCTGGCGAACGATGTAAGCGACAATTTCAGCGGCAAGGGAAACTTCAAATACCTCATCGAAGCCGATGTGCAGAAAAGCCTGAAGAATGTCTTCAATGTTCTCACCCTCTTTAAACTGCCCGAAAAATGACGGATCCGGTAATGCGATGTTGTACTTATACTCGGAAAGCTTTTTGAGCGTGTCGCTGTGGGCATACTTGGCATGGTGGGGGCAGGACTTGATGCACTCTCCACAGTCGATGCACCTCTCATCCATAATGGCGGCTTTTCCGTCATGCACCCGGATCGCTTCCGTGGGGCAGTGCTTGATACAGATGGTGCATCCGATACATTTTTTGACGTTGAGCTTCACGGAATGAAAATACTGCATCATAGCACCTCCACTCCCTAAGGACTGGTCACAGAATTCAAATAAACGGTGGCTCTCAGAATGGTCCCTTCATTGATCTTCGATTCAACGGACAGGTCATCTGAGTTCTTTTTGATATTGGGAAGCCCCATCCCGGCACCGAAACCCATCTCCCGTATTTCGTCGGAGGCTGTGGAAAATCCCTCCGACATGGCCATCTCAATATCGGGAATTCCGGCCCCTTCATCCGCCGTTTGAACGTGGATGGCCACCGGGTCAACATGGACTTCAAGCTGCCCATGGCTTCCATGGATCGCAACATTCATGGCCGCCTCGTAGATGATGATGGCTACCCGCCTGATGATATCCTGGCCTAAGCCCAGCTGCTGCAATATTTTTTTTACGCGCGATGCAGACTCTCCGGCCATGAAGAAATCCTTTTCTTCTATGGGAAATTCCAGGGTAATCTGAGGAGTGGAAGCATCGCTGGCCGCCATAGGTCCGTCAATCCCCGCTGACCAGGTTTCGATCCTCCTGGTGAACACCCCTTAGAAAAAGTCGACCACAGCATTCATAAATCAGAAGAGACGTTGAGAGGATAGGAATCCCATTCTGCTGGGCATTGGCGATGATCGTCTCATTGGGCTTCTTCCCGCCGGCAAAGACAACGCCACTGGCATCCATGACATGGGCCGTGTGAACGACATGGGCATTGAGCAGTGATGTGACGAGGAGCGAGCCGGGCTTGAGATGAAGGAGCATTTCGCTGATGAGGTCACAGGCGAAACAGTCCTTTACCTCATGGTCAAGGCAGTCATCTCCGGAAAGCAACTGCGCTTCAATAATTTCCTGTATATCCCTTATTCTCATGTATGATATCCCGCAGAAGCTTGTTGTGACAGACAATCCGAACCCGGGATGAAGGCTGTGCCGCACTCCCCCCGAGCAGAGGTTATACGCCATACATTACCCTTATTTTCAATGTAACGGCTATAGAGCATTATGAATCTCTTGTCAATCATTGTCCGCACAACGCAGGGTTCTTCTGTCGGAACACTTTTTTCAGCAAAGACCGTGGCGGAAAACGAGTGGGGGCGTTTCCGTGCCCATCGGCCTGCGGGACCGGATGACAGCAGAATACCCGCAGAGAATAAAGGAGAGAAATCAAGCACTTCAGGCTTCTGTTAATTAGTGATTGATTTGGCGATTCCTTTTCAATTATTAATCATAAAATGATGACTAAACAATTGACTAAACCGGGAATTGATAGTAAAAAAGCCCACCAAGGTGTGGACCGCCTTTTTTGTTCGTTCTCAGTGCACCTTGCCCTGGGGATAACCGGGAAAGTTCACGGGGACTTCCATCGATGATCCGGGAGTTCCGCTGCGATTTTCACGTTCATACGTGCCTTTCACCGTGCGCTGATCTCGGCATGTATCCCCGGGCCATCGTAGCCATGTCCCTTGCAAAACGCGTCGATATCATTGCCATTTGTGACCACAACGCATCGGAGAACGTTCTCTATGTCATGAAGGCTGCGGAAACGACGGGGCTGACTGTCTTTGCAGGCATGGAAATCACGAGCAGCGAAGAGGTTCACGTTCTCGGGCTCTTTGATAAGATGGAAAATCTGCTTTCACTGCAGGAACTTGTCTACCGCCACCTGCCCGGACAAAACGACGAGAAATACTTCGGATGCCAGGCCATCGTCAACGAACATGACGAAGTTGAAGGGTTGAGCGACCGGCTCCTGATCGGATCGACAGAGCTTTCTCTTCAGCGGGTTGTGGACGAAATCCACAACCGGAACGGGGTCGCCATCGCTGCCCACATCGACAGGGAAAGCTTCAGCATCCTGGGGCAGCTCGGATTCATCCCCGAAGACATCCCGCTCGACGCCCTTGAAATATCAAGCCGCACAGGAATTGCCAAGGCGCGTCTCCTTTATCCAGAGCTCGCACGGTTTGCCTTCATAGAATCTTCGGATTCCCATGTGATCGGCGACATCGGGCGGGGAATCACCAGGGCGTTCATGAAAGAACCAACGACATCGGAACTGAAAATGGCCTTCAAGAAGGCGGGGGGCCGCTACATCGCGGAGTAGGACCTTGCTGGAACTGGCGCTTCACATTCTGGACATCGTTGAAAATTCAATCCGCGCTGGGGCCGGCTTAGTCCGCATCCAGGTCCGGGAAGACGAGACCAGAGACCTTTTCCTGCTGCGGATTACCGACAACGGACATGGCATGTCGCCGGAAGAGCAGAAAAAGGCGATGGATCCATTCTATTCGACAAAGAAGGTGAGAAGGATAGGGATGGGGCTCCCTCTTCTGTCCGACGCGGCGGAAAGGTCGGGGGGCAAAATGATCTTGAAATCGAGGCCCGGAGTGGGAACAGCAATTTCAGCAGAGTTCGGCTATGGGCACATCGACCGTCAACCCATGGGCGACATTGTTTCGGTGCTGATTGCGATCATTGTGGGCAATCCCGGTATCGACTTCATTTACAGGCACGAAGTGCGGGACAGGATCTTCCTGCTCGATACCAGAAATGTGAAAGAGGCGTTAGAGGATGTTCCGCTGAATCATCCTGAAGTCACAGCTTTCCTCCGTAAGCATCTCGCGGAGGGGCTGAGGGATATTGGTGCAGCGGTGTAATTTCCCCTGAGAGAGGAGAGGTTTCATGGAGAACGGCAACAGCGAATTACTTCAAGAGTTTACAGAAGAACAGGTGGTAAAGCTGGACGAGATCATCGCCCGCTTCAAAGGAAAGCCAGGGGGGCTGATTCCCTGCCTGGAAGAGGCCCAGGTGGTCCTGGAGTATCTCCCGCTCCCGGTCCAGAAAAGAATTTCAGAGGGACTAAACCTGCCATTGTCCCAGGTTTACGGCGTTGTGACATTCTATTCCTTCTTTACGATGACTCCGCGGGGCCGTCACACGGTTCGGGTCTGCCTGGGAACGGCCTGCTACTGCCGCGGCGGGAAGACCCTAGCGGAAAACATGGAAAAAGAGTTCAACCTTGCGGAAGGGGAAACGACGGAAGACAGGCGTTTTACCTATGAGACGGTCCGTTGCCTCGGTGCCTGTGGTCTTGCCCCGGTTATCGTGGTGGACGACAATGTCCACGGACGGATCAAAGCGCAGAAGATGAAAGCGGTTCTGGATGAGTACGAATAACAACCGGGCCTGGTGGATTCAAGGCAGCGGATATCGGGAACGAAAGAACGCACGGAACGTTCCGTCCCTTTCCCTTTCGCCTTCAATCCTGGAACGATGAGAAAGAGGTAAACAAAATGGCGAAGTTGAAGATTGAAGATCTGAAGAAGATCAAAGAGAAGGTTCAGTCCCAGACAGCTTTGAGAGAGGGCGGGCACCGGGCCAAAGTTACCGTTCACATGGGTACCTGCGGCATCGCGTCGGGCGCCCGGGAAGTTCTTGACGCCCTGATGCGCGAGATGGAAGAAGCCGCCGTGTCGGACGTTATCGTCACCACATCGGGCTGCATGGGATTGTGCAGTCGGGAACCCCTGGTCACCGTCGAACTGGCAGGCAAGGAACCCATCAAATACGAGAAGATGAATGAAAACAAGATGAGGCAGGTTTTCAAACGCCACGTCATGGAAGGTGAAATTCAGACACCCTTTGTCCTCGCAAAAGGCGCCGAGATCGTCCGGTAGGGGGACGGGGACGGTTGTCCCCAATTGTGGATTCCATTTACAGAGGAGGATAAGATTTAATGAAAGTTTTTCGCTCGCACGCACTTGTCTGCGGTGGTACCGGGTGCCGCGCATCGGGCAGTATTGCCGTCAAGAAAGCCCTTATCGACGAGCTCAATAAGCGCAACCTGTCGGAAGAAATCAAGGTCGTGGAAACAGGCTGTAACGGATTCTGCGCCATGGGGCCCATCATGGTCGTCTACCCCGAGGGCATCATCTATATGCAAATCAAGACGGAGGATATCCCTGAACTCGTCGAAGAGCATTTTGTCAAGGGACGCCCCGTGGAAAGACTCTTCTTCACGGAAGCGGGCAAGGAAGAGGGAATTCCCTCCATGCAGGACATTCCTTTCTTCGCCCTCCAGGATCTCCGCGTTCTGCGTAACCGCGGCCTCATCGACCCGGAAAACATCGAGGAGTATATCGCCCGGGACGGTTATGCCGGCATGGGCAAGGCCCTCGCGGATATGACGCCTGAACAGATCGTGCAGGAAATCCTCACTTCCGGTCTGCGCGGCCGCGGCGGCGGCGGGTTCCCGACGGGGCTCAAGTGGCAGTTCGCCCAACGCTCCCCGGGAGACACAAAATATGTTCTCTGCAATGCCGATGAAGGCGATCCCGGAGCGTTCATGGACCGCAGCGTCCTGGAAGCCGACCCCCACGCTGTTCTTGAGGGGATGGTGATCGCCGCCAAGGCGATCGGATCGAACAAGGGTTACATCTACTGCCGCGCCGAATATCCCCTTGCCATCCACCGCCTCAATGTGGCCCTTGCGCAGGCCCGCGAAATGGGTCTTCTGGGCAACAACATCCTGGATACCGGTTTTGATTTTGACATCGAGATCTATCAGGGTGCCGGCGCCTTCGTCTGCGGCGAGGAAACAGCCCTGATGACCTCCATCGAGGGCAAGCGCGGCATGCCGCGTCCGAGACCGCCGTTCCCCGCCGAGGCTGGCCTTTGGGGAAAACCCAGCGTGCTCAACAACGTGGAAACACTGGCCAATATCGGCCAGATCATTCTGCGGGGCGGCGAATGGTACGCCAGCGTTGGTACGGAAAAGTCCAAGGGAACGAAGGTTTTTGCGCTCACCGGCGACGTCAACAACGTGGGTCTCGTGGAAGTCCCCATGGGCACAACTTTGGGAACCATCATCTATGACATCGGCAACGGGATCCCCGGCGGCAAGAAATTCAAGGCCGCACAGCTCGGCGGTCCTTCCGGCGGCTGCATCCCCATCCAGCACCTCAACGCGTCCGTCGATTATGAGAAGGTGGCCGAACTGGGCGCCATCATGGGATCCGGCGGCCTTATCGTCATGAATGAAGACAAGTGCGCCGTCGACATGGCGCGTTTCTTCATGGATTTCTGCAAGGAAGAATCCTGCGGAAAGTGCACTCCCTGCCGCGAAGGCACAAAGAGGATGCTCGAAATTCTCACCAACATCTGCAATGGAAAAGGGAAGGAAGGGGACATCGAACTTCTCGAGGAAATGGCCTGCACGGTCAAGGATGCCGCCCTGTGCGGTCTGGGCCAGACGGCCCCCAATCCCTTGCTTTCCACCCTCAGATATTTCCGGAATGAGTATGAGGAGCACATCCGCGACAAGAAATGCCGCGCCGCTGTCTGTACGGCTCTGTTCAAGTCACCCTGCCAGCACACCTGCCCGATCGAGATGGACATTCCTTCCTACATTGCGCTCGTTCGCTCCGATCGGGTGGAGGATGCCTACAGGGTTCTGCTGAAAACGAACCCCTTCCCCTCAGCCTGCGGCCGCGTCTGCGACCACCAGTGCATGACCAAATGCCGCCGGGGGACCCTGGATGAACCCGTTTCCATCAAGTTCCTGAAACGGTACATTACGGATCAGGCACCTCGGCCCGAGATCAAGCCTGTCAGCGTCACCCGGAAGGAAAAGATCGCCGTGATCGGGGCAGGCCCTGCGGGTCTGACCTGCGCCAGGGATCTTGCACAGCGCGGTTACAGTGTCAAGGTGTTTGAAGAGCTTCCCACTCCGGGCGGCATGCTCAGCTGGGGCATCCCCTCCTACCGGCTGCCTAGGGAAATCCTGAACAGGGAAATCGATGACATCCGGAAACTTGGAGTAGCGATTCAGTGCGGCGTCCGAGTCGGGCGCGACATCTCCTGGGATGACGTGAACAGGGACTTTGATTTCGTTTACCTTGCACCGGGCGCCCACAAGAGCCAGCGAATGGGCATCGAGGGCGAGGACCTCAAAGGCGTTTGGGGCGGTGTCGAATTCCTGCGCGATTTCAACATGAACGAATCGGCCTGGACAAGCGGCCAGAAATCGCTGGGCGATCGAGTCGCCGTCATCGGCGGCGGGAATTCCGCCATCGATGCGGCGCGCACGGCACTGAGGCTCGGGGCTGACGTAACCATCCTCTATCGGCGTCTCCGAGAGGATATGCCCGCCGCCAAGGAGGAAATCGAAGCGGCCGAACACGAAGGAATCAAAATTGAGTACCTCGTCGCACCGGTGCGGGTGAGCGGATCAGACGGACAGGCCACGGCGATCGAGTGCCAGCGGATGGCCCTCGGGGATTTTGACTCCAGTGGACGAAAGCGCCCTGTCGTAATCGAAGGGTCCAATTTTACCCTTGCCGTGAACACCATCATCGCCGCAATCGGCCAGACGCCTGATCTGACCTTTGTTCCTGCGGAAAGCGGCGTTTCCATCAACAAATGGTCCTGTTTCGATGTGGCAGGCAACGGGTTCCGCTCTGGAACGACAAACCCGAAGTTTTTTGCCGGCGGGGACGCAGTCACAGGGCCCAGCACGGTCATCAAGGCGATCGCGGCAGGGCACAAGGCCGCCGACGATATCGATACCTCCATCCGGAAGAAGAACGGCGAACCGGCCTGGACTCCGCCTCCTGAAGAGGAGATCTCCATCCCCTTCATCATGGATGAAGACACGGTGGAATGCCCCATGGCGCCGATGCCGGAGTTGGAGGCCTCACTCCGGAGATCGAATTTCCAGGAAGTCGAAATCGGATATACCCGGGAGATCGCCATGAAGGAGGCGACCCGATGCCTTCGCTGTGACGTGGAGCTCTGATCCTGTAATTTTATGTTTCAGCGCTCCCTGCAGGAATGAGCCAAAGAGCCTGCCTGCAGGGAGCGTTTCTTGATAGGAGAATGAAATTGTATGGATTCCAGTGAAATGTTAAGCGTTACAATAGACAACCAAAGTGTTCAAGTTGAACCTGGAACAACCATTCTGCAGGCGGCAAAGAAGCTGGGGATCAAGATCCCGACCCTTTGCGCCTACCAGGAACTGGATCATTTTCCCGGCGCTTGCCGCGTCTGCGTCACGGAAGTCGAAGGGATAAAGAGCCTCGTGGCTTCCTGTGTTTACCCGGTAGCGAACAATATGGTCGTGCGGACAAACACGGAACGCGTGAGAACGGCACGTCGCATGGTCGTCGAACTGCTTCTGTCAAACCACCCCACGGAATGCAACCACTGCGTCCGCAACGGCAATTGCGATCTTCAGAAGGTAGCCGAAATTACGGGAGTGAGGGAGGTACGCTTTCTATACCCCGCATCTCCGAAGGAAAGCATGATCGACATGTCGAGCCCTTCCATTGTGCGAGACAGCCGCAAGTGCATCCAATGCCACCGCTGCGTCGCCGTTTGCGAGAAGGTCCAAACCGTAAACGTCCTGACCCCGTCGTGGCGAGGCAGCGATGTCAAAGTAGCGCCGGCTTTCAATCTGCCCCTGCTGGAGACCAACTGTATCGCCTGTGGGCAATGCATCATGGTCTGCCCCGTGGGAGCTCTTTACGAGAAAGATGACGTAGATAAAGTCTGGAAAGCTCTCGAGGACCCGACAAAGCATGTCGTCGTCCAGGAGGCACCGGCGATCCGAGCGGCCCTGGGCGAGGAATTCGGAATGCCCCCCGGCAGCCTTGTGACCGGGAAAATGATCGCGGCTCTGAGGCGCCTCGGCTTCGACAAGGTGTTTGACACGAACTTCGCCGCAGATCTCACCATTATGGAGGAGGGAACGGAGCTTCTGAACAGGGTCAAGACCGGCGGAGCCCTCCCGATGATCACCTCCTGCAGCCCGGGCTGGATCAAGTTCTGTGAACACTTCTACCCGGATCTTCTTGATCACATTTCCACCTGTAAATCGCCCCAGCAGATGTTCGGGGCCATGGCCAAGACCTATTATGCCAGGACAGCCGGAGTCGACCCGAAGGACATGGTCGTTGTCTCGATCATGCCCTGTACGGCCAAGAAGTTTGAAGCCCAGCGGCCTGAGATGTGCGCATCGGGTTACCGGGACGTGGATTACGTGCTCACGACAAGAGAGCTCGGCCGGATGATCAAGGAAGCGGGAATTGACTTTGTCAATCTGCCCGATGAAACCTTCGACGCCCCCATGGGTGAGTATACCGGTGCGGCGACGATTTTCGGAGCCACGGGGGGAGTCATGGAAGCGGCGCTGAGGACCGTTTACGCCGTTGTAACGGGTGAGAACCTTCAGAGTCTCGACGTGATCCCTGTCCGCGGCCTGGATGGCGTTAAAGAAGCCGCTCTTGAAGTGGGGGAACTCGGAACGGTCAAGGTGGCCGTTGCGAATGGAATGGCTAATGCCAGGAAGATCCTCGACAGGATCCGTTCCGGCGAGGCGGATTGGACCTTCATCGAATTCATGACCTGCCCCGGCGGCTGCATCGCCGGTGGCGGTGAACCGATCCCGACGACAAACGAAATACGCGCACTGCGCTCCCAGGCGCTCTACAAAGATGACTCCGAGGTCCAGGAGCATCGGCAGTCACACGAGAACGCCTCAATCAAGAAGGCCTACGAGACCTTCCTGGGGCAGCCGAACGGAGAACTGTCACACAGGCTTCTTCACACCCACTACACAAGGCGGGGGACCGAACTTCCCCACAAGGATGTCAAGTTGGGCGGGACGGAGATGCCTGAGCACCACACAGAAGCAGAAGCACATCAGGTTCACTGATTCCGAGGGGGGTGACCGAAGGGTCTCCCCCCCTTTTTTTGCACGCCAATGCTGCCTTTTCTCCCTTTTTTCTGCACGGATCAGGTCCGTTTGATCGAGTCGAAATCCCATGCCCCTTCGAGGTTAAACAAAAATGGACACTACCCCCAAGGGAAACCGTCTCCACATTGCCCTGCTGGGGCGTACCAATGTGGGAAAATCCAGTTTTCTCAATATGGTAGTCGGGCAGGACATCGCCATCACCTCCCCCGTTGCAGGGACCACGACGGATGTCGTGGAGAAGGCCATGGAGCTGCTTCCCCTGGGCCCGGTCCTGCTTCTTGACACGGCCGGACTGGACGACGCCTCGGAACTCTCGGCACTCCGTCTCAAAAAAACGGAAAAGATTTTTGGCCGGACCGACGTCGCTCTTCTGGTGACGGAACCGGACATCTGGGGAACTTACGAAGAAGAAGTTCTGGCGGAAATGGGTAAGAGAGGGGTTCCCGTGATCGTTGTGATCAACAAGATCGATCTCCATCGGCCATCAGACAGCTTTCTCCAAAATCTCAAAGCAAAAGCCCCTCATGTCATACCTGTCTCCAGTCTCGACACAGCCGGACGAAATGCCTTCCTGGACACCTTGAAGCGACGACTGCTGGAAGTGGCCCCCGAAGATTTTGTTCAGCCTCCGTCTCTGGTGGGCGATCTCCTTCCTCCCGGAGGGCTGGCCGTCCTCGTGGTTCCCATCGATCTTCAGGCTCCCAAGGGACGCCTGATCCTTCCCCAGGTTCAGACGATCCGCGACGCCCTGGACAATGATGCGGCGGTTCTTGTCGTCAAGGAAAGGGAACTGCCCGCCAAGCTGGCCCTGTTGAACCGGCAACCGGACATTGTCATCTGTGATTCCCAGGTGATCCTCAAGGTTTCCGCCGATGTGGCCCCGTCCATTCCCCTGACGACCTTTTCCATTCTTTTCGCCCGGCAGAAGGGGGATCTCGCCACGGCGGCTGAAGGGGCCGCTTACATTGAGAGCCTGCAATCCGGGGACAAGGTTCTCATCGCCGAAGCCTGTTCCCATCACCCCCTGGAGGACGATATCGGCCGGGTCAAAATCCCCCGCTGGCTGAAGCAGTATACAGGAGGAAATATTCAGACCGATGTCTCGGCAGGACGGGATTACCCGGAAAACCTGCGGGAATACAAGTTGATCATCCACTGCGGCGCCTGCATGCTGACCCGGCGCGAAATGCTCGGCCGGCAACAGCAGGCCAGAGAGGCTGAAGTGCCGGTCACCAATTACGGACTGGCGATCTCTTTCACCCAGGGGGTCGTCCGGCGGACCCTCTCCCCCTTCCCCTCCGCCCTTCTCGCCTTTGACCGGAAAATCAAGGAACGTCACCCTCGCTAACCGCTTGTGATCCAATGTCCCGGCTTCAACGGCGTTGTCATGCCGGGCGAGAGGGATGAGCTCACACCCTTTTCATTGACGGAACTCCTCGATGTTCCCATTCCGGACAAAATTAAGGAATCTTCTGATCACGTCCCGATTCCCCTTTTTCCGGAATTTGTTTCCCTTGGTCTCGGAGCGATAATTTCCCGGCTGGTGGAGCCTTTGTACCGCTGTCTCATTTTACGATTCTGTTATTTCCTTCAAGTCTTCTTGTTTCCATTATTGTCTTCCCAAAGATCCTGATTCGGACGCCTGAAGCCTGATGCAACCCGCAGGACTGTTAAACAATCACGGGAAACAGAAAGTGCCTATGGATTTATGTGGAAGCCGTTCCATATTCCATTTCGGAGGGTGCCTCTTTTTCCCGGGGATAAAAAGATTAAGGGATTTGGAAGCAAAAATTAAGGGTTTCCCTGATTGAAAGCTGCCTGTAAAACGTCTAAAAGTATTACCGTGCATCATTACACAATATAAACTTTCAGGAGGTATAAAAATCGTGGCGACTCAATATGGAACAAACGGCAACGATGTGATCGATGGGACGACCGGAAATGACACTCTTTACGGGCTGGACGGCGACGACATCATCAGTGGATATGCGGGCAACGATATTCTGAAGGGTGGTGACGGCAACGACACCTTGAAAGGCGGCAACGGCGACGACACCCTTTACGGCGGCGCGGGCAACGACACCCTCTTTGGCGGTCTCGGCAACGATTATTTGAGCGGCGGCGCGGGCGATGACATTATGAGAGGTCACGGCGGCGATGATACCTATGTCGTCGACAGCGCGAATGATATGGTTTACGAGACCCTGGACGCGGGGACCGACCGGGTTAATGCCTATGTTGATTACACCCTGGGTGCCAATGTGGAAAACCTGTACCTGTATGACACGGCCGTGAAGGGGATCGGCAACAGCCTTGACAATGTCATCGTCGGCAACGGCAATGCCAACACCCTGTATGGCCTGGACGGCAACGACACCCTGAGAGGCGGCAACGGAGACGACACCCTGAAGGGATATGCCGACAATGACATCCTGTATGGAGGGGCAGGCAGAGACTTCCTTTATGGCGGTAATGGCAACGACACCCTGTATGGCGAAAAGGGCAACGACTATCTGAACGGTGGGGCAGGTCAGGACCGTTTTGTCTTCAGCCACAAAGGTGAAGCCAATGCCGATAAGATTGCCGACTTTTCCCATGACGCCAGCGACAAGATCGTGCTGAAGGACATCCTTGACGGTGTAACGGACGGTTCCATCGAGGGCCTTGAGTTCGATGGAACCGTACTGGATGACGACTGCTATTTCGAGGGCAACGGTTTTACGGGTAACGGAGCCGAAGACAGCGGAATTTATTATGACACAGCCAATGGGGACGTCTGGTACAATCCTACAACCGGTGAGGGCGGAG